>NZ_JADEXT010000105.1:0-6631 GCF_015206985.1 Nostoc sp. LEGE 12447
GCGCTGCACAACAAAAATCAGAGCCATCAGCTTGGTTTGAAGTTTTGTATGCCGAAGCTCAAGGCGACACAACACAGATTCCTTGGGCCAAGTTAGCTCCTCACCCTTATCTGCAAGATTGGTTGACAAATCATCAACCGTTCGCTTCACAGCAAAAGGCGCTAGTTATTGGTTGTGGTTTGGGAGACGATGCTGAAGCTTTAGCAAATCTTGGATTTGAGGTAACGGCTTTTGATATTTCTCCTACGGCGATCGCTTGGTGTCAAGAGCGATTTCCCAATTCAACTGTCAACTACGTAGTTGCAGATTTGTTCGCAGTTCCGGCACAATGGCATCAAGCCTTTGACTTTGTGTTCGAGTGCCGTAACATTCAAGCGTTACTGTTAAATGTGCGTTATGCTGCTATTTCTTCGGTTGCCTGCCTTGTGGCTCCCAGTGGGACACTTTTGATGATTACTCGTGTTCGAGACACAGAAGCTGAACCGGATGGCCCACCTTGGGCACTATCAGACTCAGAACTGGAACAGTTTGAAAACTTGGGATTTGAGCAAGTAGAAAAACTTGAGTTTTTAGAATCTGAGTTTGACGTTAAGCAAGTGCGGATTGAGTATCAAAGGCATAGTTCATAATTCTTTGACATCCTCTGAGGGCTAACCGCTTGCCTTCTGGTAGTGTTTCTTGGGGGATGTCACTTTCATCAGGGATAATCAGCTAGTTGATCGCACCCTTTGTATTCACCTTGGAACCAAATCAGCTAAACCTATTTTCAGAAGTGAAGCCCACGCCGGTACGCAGAGCAGAGGGACTGCTGATGAGCGGTGATGCCCTACTGAAGTGGAAAGCGCAGATTTTGCACTATCAGCAACGGGTGAGGGAGAGCAAACCACCTGAACAGACGGCGTTATTTGATATTACACCCAACCGCTTCGACCCAGACGCGATAGATCCTTTTACTCTACCTTTGCAATCAATGGCGTTTTACAGGATGCCAACAGATGCGGGTAACGCCGCTATTTATTTTGTGAGCGATAATGCTATGCCCTTGCTGTTGTATGTTGATGAAACAAGACGATCTGGTAAACGCTGGAAAGGTGAGCATGGATGCAAGCAATATCTAGATAGTTACCATTCACTGCATCATCATTATGGACTGCAACGCTCCGTGAGCATCGCTTTCTGGTGGGATGCACCCACAGACCGACGCGCACGGCAGGAATTGGAATTGAACTTAATTTTGAAGTGGCGTAGTCCGTTCAATAAAGAGAACTGTGTGCGCTGGGGGCAACCTTTTGGGTAGGGTGGCTTACTTATGCTTTATGGCGCTACTTTTTCTTTAAACTGCTTACCAGGGGAAAATCCAGGCACTATCTAATAATTACTAATTCGTAATTCGTAATTCGTAATTAATTCATAATTGTGTAACTATCAGAATAGTTGTAAAAACTTTAAAGTTAAACAATTTTCTCCATGCGCTCATTACTCTTTCAAAACTTAAAGCTGACTATTCCTACAGCTTTATTATTTACGGTTCTTGGCTATATTCTAAGTCTATTTCTGAGTTTTCTTACCAATCCACAAGCAGCAAGATGGCAATTCCATCTAGAATTCGGGCCTGAACCCCGAAACCTTCATGAGCTTACAATTTTTCAAGCTCAGGCAGCATTCTCCGGTACAGCGCTCGGAATTCTAATAGCTCAAACAACTTTTTTTGTATATGTAAGTAAATTTGGACTCAGCAATCGTAGCACTAAGCAGTAATCATAAGCGATAAGCGCTATGCTTCAATTCACCACGGTTTTATACCAAGCTATATAGTTTTTACCGTCCTGTTTCACCTATCTGATCTGCATCGTCTGCTACTCCATTGCGAAAGCGTACTTCTAAGCCGTGTTCTAGATCCCAGTCACACTCAGCTAGCAACTCAAAGGTAGCAATATCCAGGTCAAACTCAACATGGGGCGGCACATAGATATATGAGAAAGTGACCTGCTCCCAGACCTGAATGGGATTAGCCAACAGTGGCATTGACTCATCTCCAATCATGTCACGATATACATCATAATTTTGCAGCACAACAGGAGCAGTGATGCGTAACACATCGGGTGGCAAGGCTAAAGCCTGCCGAATTGCTTCACGCTGAAGCAATGAAAGTTCCCCAATCTGCCCCTGTTCAAAATCCACACAAATCGGTACACGGCGATCGCCCAAAACAGCACATTGTGCTAAAGTCCAGTAGTTATCTTCCAATGTCATCTGTCCAAACTCAGCATCGTAATAACTTCTTGGGGATTCCATCATCTTCAGATATTACCTTTATTCTGGGTTTCCCTAGCAACTCTAAAAACTAGTGAAAATTTTACTTTGAAATTAGTCGTACTTTGTGAGCGAGAATATCGATAGTTAATATCATCGTTTCAATCACAATCCCGCCAAACCGAGCTTCATCAGCGCAGCATTTTACCCCATCAATATAGCAAATATGGCTTTCGTACTTCTCTTTAGTTTCAGTTATAATTCCCTCAAACCCTCCACTCATTGAGCTATTAAAAAAACTCAATTTTCGTCCCTGAGCATCACTTGCTTTGCTATAGCAATCATCGCAAACTGCGCGTGGATATCTTGGAAAATATCGAGTTGGGGTCGAACAGATTGGGCAAGGATGAAATTCAGTATTACTCATATATTTTTACTTGAAAAACTCCATCTTGTGACTTGGAGATTACTCAAGCCCACTACCTGTACTGTCAACAGCAGGGCTTCGGCAATCACTCATGAGAAATCGATTGAGCAGGCGATGGACTACGCCATTGCTTGAGTGATGCACTTCTACAGTTAAAGAAATTGCAAATCAAAACTCTTTTACTTGTCGTGGATCTTCATCAGGTGGATGCCAACCACCTTTGAGCCAAAGACGACGAGCTTTGACAATAGACCCTTCATTATGACGTTCATCATTGAGGTCTAAACGATTACTTGTAGCTTGTCCTACAGAACTAATGCCAATAATTTTTAGACCATCTGCTGACCAAATAAAGTGATCTGACCACTTTTGCTGGCGTGGATTAAACAGAGGTAGCATCTGTCCTGTATCTGGATCAATTCTAGTGGTGAAATTATAGCGATATCCGTTACAACGCTGACAAGCTAACGCCAGGTTATCAGGGTCATCCGAACCTTTAAGAGACTGTGGGATAATATGGTCAATAGAAAATAGAGCAGCACTTGCTTCTTCTGAAGAATGACAGTATTCACAAAGAAATTTTGCTCTTTGTCTGACTAATTTTTTGGTTGCATCATTAACTGTCATGATTCAGAAATGATTTTGGCATTAAGCAAGGTAAAAATTCTATCTAGTTCCAATATGCCTGCCAATTCAGCATCTTCTTCTGTGGTTAGCAATCCAGCTTTCTTTTTCTCAGACAATTCTTCGAGTCGAGACTGTAATTCTTCAGTAAATTTAAACAAATGTATGTCCCTAACTTTACTGAGTTTGATTCCAGAATCTACCCAGAATGAGGGTTGAACCATCATTTGAGTAATCATAAGCTGTATGTCTCGTTTAATTTAGCGGACTGGTGGTATTTTAACAGCGAATCTTCCTTACCTGCTTTAGTTTGAATGTCAGTTGATAAAAGGTAATGCGGTAGACTTGTCTTTTTCCCCAAAGAAGAAGCTTAAAATCACGGTTGTCGTCTATGATACGTTGATACGTTGGCTGATGCTGATTTCTAACCTTTGTAATGCCACAGTGTAGATTATTCGTTTTTTGCGTAAAGCATGAGATTTGAGGTGAATAGTATTATATAACGGTATTTACTATGGATAAACCGGGGACAACGCTAATTGTCTCCCCTATAATTTACTTCTATCAAAAACTGCTCTAGCTTCCGTCTAGGGCAGTTTTTGATTGCACGGTAGAAACCAGATTCACAACTGCATCTAATGGTGAAGCATATAACAGTATAGAACTTACGCACTTAACTTGATATTGAAACTATAGCCTTTCCCGGTCTATAGGACTCATATCTGATTTTTGAATAAGATTTCAGATAAAACCCTTAAAAAACAGGTTTTTCAGTTTGAGTATGTTTTCAGAAATCAAATCCGAGTCCTATAGTAAAGTACACAATCAATCAAATAAAGCTTTATATCTGATCAAGGGTACAAATGAAAGCATATTCCCTAGATTTACGTCAAAAAATACTTGATACATATAAGACAAGTGGAATATCACAACGTCAGTTAGCCAAAAGATTTTGTGTAACTTTAAGTTTTATCGAGAAATTACTTAAACAATACAGAGAAACAGGAAGTATTGCACCTAAAGTCAGAATGCAACAAACGCCACCGAAACTAAACTCTGAACAATTTAATATTCTGAAAGAAATAGTAGAAGCCAAGAATGATGCAACCTTGAAAGAGATTCGCGCAGAACTAGCCCAAAAGACAGGAGTTACGATCGGTATTTCTACAGTAGATAGAATGTTACAGAAGATGGAAATCAGCTTCAAAAAAAACATTACACGCCACAGAAAAGGAAACTGAAAGAGTTCAATTGTTAAGAGTCCAATTCTGGCTCTTAATTCAAGGAATACCTGCCAATAAGCTGATTTTTCTCGATGAGTCCGGAGCTAATCTATCTTTGAGCCGACATTCTGCTCGTTCCCCTAAAGGTGAAAGAGCGCATAGTACCCGACCTCAAAAACGCAGTAAAAATGTTTCAATAATCGGTGCAATTGGTCTAGGCGGTGTGATTAGCCAATATAGTATTGTCGGTGCAACTGATGGTCTAACATTTGAGGCTTATATTTCTCAAAAATTAGTTCCGAAACTGAAGAATGGTGATTATGTAATCATGGACAATTGCTCAATTCATAAAGGCGGAGATATCGAAAAACTCATCGATGCTGCCGAAGCTAAATTGATTTATTTACCACCATATTCTCCTGATTTTTCCCCAATCGAAAATTGTTGGTCAAAGGTGAAAAACATACTACGTTCTCTTAGTCCTAGGAGTTATCCAGATTTAGCTTCCTCGATTGAAGCTGCTTTTAAACAAGTCTCTTTGACCGATATTTATAATTGGTATACCCACTGTTGCTACTGTACTTCACTAGATTAGGAAACGCTATAAGAATGAAAAATAAGACAACGCCCCATGCTCAATTACAAAATTTCCAAAAAATGGTTAATTTTGGTGACACTAGCTTTGATATCTGCCTTGTTGCTGGCGATCGCTTCTTCTGCCTCAAGTATTTATTTATATGGCCGCAGTACTAATAATATCAAGGCAGATGCAGCAATTGTTTTAGGAGCGGCAGTTTGGGGAGAAAAACCATCTCCTGTTTTCAGAGAGCGAATTAACCACGCCATCAACTTATATAAAGATGGATCTGTTAAAACAATCATTTTTACTGGCGGAGTTGGCGAGAGTAATGAACCACCTGAAGCTATAGTTGGAAAAAATTATGCACTCGCACAACAGGTAAAAGCTGCTGATATTCTCACTGAAACTCAATCTCGTACAACTCACCAGAACCTCACAAATGCTTTGGAAGTAGCGAATGCTCACCAATTAAACAAGTTTCTTATTGTTAGCGATCCATTGCACATGAAACGAGCAGTATTGATGGCACGAAATTTAGGAATGGATGCACATTCGTCTCCCACACCGACTACCCGCTATCGCAGTTTTCACAGTCAAATGGAGTTTTTAAGCCGAGAAACTTATTTTTACTTTGTCTACTTAGTGTTTAAAATCTAGTTTTAGCAAACTGCAACTAAAAATTGCCTAGTTGAGCGATAACACAAAGCACCCCCTGAAGCAATCGCAACAACAAAAGCAAGTTTTAGTGAGCGCTCACGCCTGAAATCGCTAAATTTTAGCTGACTTTCCTCTCGGCAAACAGTGACAACTGTCCCGGAGAAATATTCCCGCGTCCGAATCGATGGTAGTAAAGGTGACAGCCACTGCATAGGCAAGCCAGGTTCTCAAGCCGATTGTCACTAGGGTCACAATTCCAGTGATGTACCTGAAGTGTATGAGCTTTGCACTGAGATTTTGTCCAATCAGGTGGTTTTTCCCCAGGACGTAAGCAGACCCTACCACATTTAGTACAACGCCAATCACAGTCAGCTTTTAGCGCTGTCGCAATTTCTTTCCAATTGTCTGGATATCAGGGCAAACGCATCTTATTTACTAATAAAAACTAAGGGAGATTCCAAAATGACATAGATAATTGTAAAAATCGGTGAAATGATAAATAAAACAAATCAAATGTTTTTTCAAAATCTGAATTAGCTTATCTTCAACTGAATGACTAATCATCAATACTAAAATAATTCAATTATGAGCTACATAAGAATATATTTACTTAGAGGATAAATAAAACTTTTATGTAAAACATTCAACTCAAGTTTTGATATACTATTTTAAGCTAACGCTAAAATACTTATAGAAATCATATTTGATTTCTGAAAAGGACTGCGAGATAATACGGGTAGAAATATCTGTCTAATAACGAACAATGATAACCCAGCGTCTAGAAATGGCGATCGCAGAATTACAAGAATTTATAGATAGCCGTCCAGATGCTCGTGAAGTCAGAAAAGCTTTGGCAGTGAAACTGGT
>NZ_JADEXT010000106.1:0-6371 GCF_015206985.1 Nostoc sp. LEGE 12447
GCGCTGCACAACAAAAATCAGAGCCATCAGCTTGGTTTGAAGTTTTGTATGCCGAAGCTCAAGGCGACACAACACAGATTCCTTGGGCCAAGTTAGCTCCTCACCCTTATCTGCAAGATTGGTTGACGAATCATGAACCGTTCGCTTCTGGGCAAAAGGCGTTAGTAATTGGTTGTGGCTTGGGAGACGATGCCGAAGCTTTAGTAAATCTGGGGTTTGAAGTAACTGCCTTTGATATTTCACCGACAGCAATCGCTTGGTGCCAAGAGCGATTTCCTAATTCAACTGTCAACTATATAGTTGCAGATTTATTAGCAATTCCCTCACAATGGCATCAAGCTTTTAACTTTGTTTTTGAATGTCGCAATATTCAAGCTTTGCCCTTGAATGTGCGTTCTTGGGTTATTTCTTCAGTTACCTCTGTAATTGCTCCTGGTGGAATGCTGTTGATGATTACTCGTGTTCGAGACACAGAAGCTGAACCGGATGGCCCACCTTGGCCATTATCTAACTCAGAATTAGCACAGTTTAAAAATTTAGGGTTATACCAAGTAGAGCAACTTGTGTTTTTAGAGTCTGGGCAAATTGAGGTTAAACAAGTTCGGATTGAATATAGAAGACATAATTCTCTGAGCAAGTAGTAATTAATGCTCGACTTCTGCTGCTGTTATTCAGAGGTCAAGTAATTTGCAACTTCTTTTTGAACCCAAGTCATATATAGCTATCAACTATGAAATTATTCAAATACCCAATTCAGCTTGCTTCCTCTTGCTTTGCCATCTGTGTTATCGCTTCTACGGCTGCGGTAATTGCTCAACCCAAACCTCCACAAACCAATTCGGTAATAAAATTAACACCGACTCAATTAAAAGTTTTGCGTTCACTAGGCTTAAAAATAGCAGTACCAAGTTACGTACCTACAAATTTTCATGCTGACAAGGTAATAGTCTCGGCTGGGCGCGAAAATGTTGATAGTTTGCGTTACTTAATTGTTTACCAAAATTTAAGTGCAGATAAATGCTTTGCGATTGAGTCAGTATCTGGGGGTATTGGAGACTTACCTGCTGGGTCGCGCAGTTACCCGATAAATTCTGCGATATTTGGAAAAAGCACTTTGGAGCAAGGATTATACGGTAATGCCAAACAACCAACATTGCTATCGCAGTGGTGGGGAGAGCAAAATGGCCCCTTTTACAGATTTGTCGGTACGGGAGTAATGCCAGAATTGTCTAATTGCAGTAACGTTACTCCCCAAGAAGCAGTCAAAGTTTCACAGTCGATTCGATACTTGAATTAATCGATTATGGCTTTGCAGTGATTGGATTGCCAGTGGTAAAACCATTCATCTATGGCGCTACTTTTTCTTTAAACTGTTTCCCAGCAGAAAACGCAGGCACAATGGTAGCTGGAATTGTCATTGGCTCATTGGTTTTCGGATTACGCCCCTCACGTTCTGAGCGTTCGCGTCGCTCGAATGACCCAAACCCTATGAGCGTTACCTTTTCACCATTGGCTACAGCTTCGGTAACGACTGACAAAAAAGCACTAATGATTTCATCAGCTTGCTTTTTTGTGACGTTGGCTTTGGCTGCTACAGCATCCACTAGCTCACCTTTGTTCATAAATTACCCTGAAGTATTGCAAATATTGGAAATCTAGCATTACTAGCTTTTATTAGCAAAGGGGTGAAAGGAGTAAAAATCAAGCAACACACGAAAATTAACAATGCACTGCTACTGCCTCTTAGACACTCAGGCAGTCCAACCCCATTACAAAACCAACGGCAGCAATTGCTTCATCACCTTTGTCATGTAGAATAACTGTGGGTATAGCCGAGCGCAACACCAAAGATATTCACAAAGAAAAAGTTCATGCACTCCTTTGCTCCCAATTTGACAAGATCCAAACAGCATTGGTGATTGGAACTAACACTTGAACTCTTTAATTTAATTACGCCGACGTTTCACAAGGATGAATAGAGCGATCGCACTTCTAGGTTAAGACATCTCTTAAAAAGTAATTTAGGCAGGAATGATTAAAGCAATTAGTGAACGCTTATCAAGTGATTGAACTTTTCCTACAGAGTTGAGATCAGTTACAACCCGATCTAATAGTTCTCCAGCTTGCTCACGATATTGATGTTCCCGACCTCGTAAACGAACGGCAAATTTCACCGAATCGCCTTTACTCAACCACCCAACTGCTTGTTCAATACGTAACTTGTAATCAGCTACACCTATATTCAAACCAAACCGAACTTCTTTTACTACTGGTCTAGCACTTTGTGCCTGACGCTTTTTCTTTTGATACTGAAGCTTGCCATAATTCAGAATCTTTGCAACTGGAGCCTCTTTTCCTTCAGACACTAATACTAGGTCTAACTCTAGGCTTTCGGCTAGCTCTAATGCTTCATTGGTATCGGTTAAACCACGATTATTATTCTCATGGTCAATCAAGAAAACTTGGGGTGACTTGATTTGCGAGTTTATTAGTTGTTTTGGAATTGCGATAACGTTTGACTCCCAGATATATATTACAAACCTATAAAGTATCAGTCATGCCGACTATTGACAGCCTTGTTGTCTAAATCCATCGTAACCTAATCTTTTGCTTCTCTTTAGTTACAAAACCTGTATGGCATGGAGCGCTTCTATTGAGAATGTAAATATGCTTTCAATTTCCTACAACCGTATCGATAGCCAGCAGCCACAAAGCATTACCATTCAAGGTTATGTTGTCCGTCCTGGATTACACATTCTCACTTACGAGCAACTCAAGTTCCTACGGGAGCAAACACAGCACCATTCTCAGCTTGAACATTTAGTCAGTCAAGGCGTGATTAAGTTGACTGGTTAATAGTCGCCAGCACAAAAATCCTAACTCGCTACATCTAATTCCACATTTGCTGGCTGTTGTTGCTCCTTGACAGCACCCAGTTCCTCAATAAAAGCGTCAATTGCCTTGGCTGCTGACTGCTTACCTGTTTTCAATTTAGAAAGGATATTTTCGCGTATTGCTGAATAATCTGGTAAGACTTGCTGCTCAACAGAAATAGCCTCTTGCTTTGGTAGGGCAACTCCACCATCACACTTTTCTATTAAGTCCTTTATCTGAGCGATCGCATCTGCCATCTCTTGCTTAATCACCTGTTTTATGTCTTCCCTATCAGGTGTTAACACAGCTAAAGCATTTACTTCCTGCTTAACTATTTCCTTAATCTCATCACCATTAGATAACGCCAGCCCAGCTTTTGTCTGACCCAGGATTCCCTGGAGCAATCTTGTCGCTGTATGATTCAATGACTCATTTTCGGAAATCTGCATTGCCGATAAAGCTTTGACTTCTGTATCCGTTAGCCCAATTGAAATTGTTACCTTAGCCATACTTTTAAAGCCTGTAAATATTAATTTTGTACATCGTTAGTTCTGGGTTATACCGTTTGCATACAGTTTCTTTGACAGTACTTTGATTGCTTACCACGAATGCTGTATAAAAAACTTATCAATGACCCAATTATTAAACTTTGCCCTGTGAGCAACTTTTACCCTCGATGTTTTAATCTAGCTTCAAGTCAGTCAAGTTGCCACTCATTCAATTCTAACGCACACTTACCTGATATCCATCTTAAAAATGAGGGCACATCTGCCCTCATGTAAACTTTTGACTTTTAAGTATTGCCCTACATCCGCTATCCTTGCAGTTTTATAACTAGAACTTACTTGTTCGGTTCGCTGCACTGTATAAAGTCAGCGCAATCAGAATAGTTTACAGCTGCTATAAATACTCAACTTCGAGAGCAAAATCACCTGTTGTTACAAATGTATTATAGTAGTAGTAAATTAAACTATGCACCTTTATGCACCTTCTATGGTTTCGTCGAGATTTGCGTTTAACTGATAATGAAATTGTCACCTCTTCATCTGGTAATGATGCAAGAGTTCTGCCATTCTTCATTATTGACCCTTGGTTTTATACCTGGGCTGATGTTGGAACTTCTAGAGTCCGCTTCTTGTTTGAGTCATTGGAAAATCTCGACTCAAATCTTAAGAAGTTAGGTAGTTGGCTATACTTATTTGAGGGTAATTCTACAGACATCGTGCAAGAGTTGACTAGGCAGTTAATCATTGCAGGATATAAACCCAAACTTTTCTTTAACCGTGATGTGCAGGTAGAGTACGGTGTCAGCCGGGATAAAACCGTAATTGATTTCTACAAACAGTTAAACCTTGATTACCACATTGGACTGAACAACTTTCTGCAATCAGCAGAGCAACGTGACGAGTGGTTTAACGAATACTACACCTATCAAAGACAATCCCAGTATAAAACACCAGCAACTATTAATACGCCTCAAATCACACTCAATCTACCACAGCTAACATTTGAAGAACTTAAACAGAAATACCATCGCTTTTGGGCAGTAGGGAAAGTTTACTTTTCAGGGGGTGAAACACAAGCACAAGCTCAACTAGACTCATTTCTCAAGAAAAGATACTCTGGCTACCATTGGAAACTTTCTCGCCCAATGCTCTCACAGCTTGGAGCAACATCTCATTTATCACCACACCTGACTTTTGGGACTATTTCAACTCGCACTGTTTACCAAAGCACTAAAGCCTTAGCAGAAGAATTAAAAGCTCAACCCAAAGCAGAATTTTCCCTCAAAACATTTCGAGACCGTTTGCGTTGGCATGATAGTTTTACTGGGCGGCTCTATTTCCATCCAGAAATTGCTTACACTAACTGTTACCCAGAATTTGATCAACTATATACCCCATCAGCGTTATCAGGAGCAAAACAAGAATTATTTCAGGCGTGGCAACAAGGAATGACAGGTTTTCCACTGGTTGATGCCAGTATGAGACAACTCAAAACGATGGGCTGGATGAACTTTCGGATGAGGGCAATGTGTGCCACGTTTTTAACTATCAACTGTGGTATTTCCTGGTATCACGGCGCTAGACATTATATGAACTATTTAGTGGATGGAGATTTAGCAATTAATAATTGGCAGTGGCAGATGCAGGCTGGTGCAACGAATCCACTTAGCGATACTTTTCGCATCTATAATCCGTCAAAGAATGTTGCCGAAAAAGACCCTCAAGGAGACTTTATTTACCACTGGATACCAGAACTGCGGAGCTATAGTTTACCAGAAATTGAACAGGAGAAATACATTAACAATAGTTATTATCCACAACCAATTTTAGATTGGTCAAAGACGCGTAAAGTTAATGGCAAAGTTGTTTCTGACTTACGAAAGCAAACCAAACAGCGATTGTTAAGCCAAGGTGGAGATGAATACAATAATGCAAACGCTGCTAAAATTACAGTTGAGAAATACTGGCAGCATCAAGACAGAGAGTACAAAAAATATCAACAAAAGCTTACTGAGTTGCAGGAGTAAAGCATTATCTAGATTTTAAACCAAGCTCCTCTCTCTTTTTACTAAATAAAACCACCATTCAACAATACTTTGTCGCGTCTTCCCCACATTCATCTACTAAATACAACAAACACTTATAACGAAGACCAATTATTTGTTCATAGAAAGGATTGATTTTACATAATGGGGGAATGTGAAAAAGCGTTCGCCCTAAAATTGATACAGTTCTTTCAAAAGGACACTGAGATGGAATTAGTTTACATAATAGTCTGGCTAATTTGGGATTATGAATTTCTAATATTTCAACCTGATAACGTATCTGGTTTAATAAGCTGTGATTTAAATGGTCTTGCGTAGGTAAATTCATATATCAACTCTCTTTCCTGAAATCTGTTCCTCTAAAATGACAGTTATCTTCAGACAAAAACATCGTAAATTTACGAAACTATTTCTCTTCTTAAAAAAAGCTAATTGAAATCTCAGTAAAATTCCCTAAAATCTAGAATAAGTAAGCAATTGTATCTTATATAACAAATGTTGCAAGCAAAGTTAGTGTCTGAGGAAGCAGGAGCGTAATCTTTACTTCAAGGGGCTACGCAAATGTTTACGCACTCTTGCTTCTGTAACGATTACTGTTTTCTACTTCGAGTGTTTAGCGTCAAAAATCAAAACTGCGATCGCTTTATACAACATCTGCAATTCAACAGTCACATTTCCCCTAACATTGCCATATCCTGTCTTGAGAACTTATTGGTTTTGGAATTACGCCCTTCACGCTAGTAGCGATGCCGAAGGCGGCAAGCTACGCGTCGCTCGAATAGGCCAAACCCTATAATTCCAGAGGCGTTACGCTTGATATAAGGAAATAAACTTAGTTAAGATCCCAAAATGTCCTCACCACAAATCCAATCCTACGGTTGTAACAACTCTCTAGACCAGCCTTTATCCACTCTGCCGTCGTGGAAAATCAAACTGCTGTATGACG
>NZ_JADEXT010000012.1:0-170962 GCF_015206985.1 Nostoc sp. LEGE 12447
AAACAAACGCTGATTTTTCGGTGCTATCGGCTTTTTCGGCATCTTCAGCTGCCATTGTTGAAGAATAGGGCAAACTCATTCCCATCGCTTCAAATGCTGAAGACATGGTATTAGCTGTGAACATTCCCCCGCAGGAACCAGCGCCCGGACAAGCGCGACTTTCGACTTCTAATAATTCCTTGTCGTCAATTTTTCCAGCACTATATTGACCAACAGCTTCAAAAGAACTGACAACGGTTAAATCGCGTCCGTTGTAGTGACCCGGTTTAATTGTGCCACCGTAAACGAATATTGCTGGGATATTCATCCGAGCGATCGCTAGCATTGCTCCTGGCATATTTTTATCACAACCGCCAATGGCTAGTACACCATCCATACTTTGCCCGGTACAGGCGGTTTCAATGGAATCAGCGATGACTTCCCGCGATACTAGGGAATATTTCATCCCTTCGGTTCCCATCGAAATCCCGTCACTAATGGTAATTGTGCCAAACATTTGTGGCATTGCTCCGGCGGTTTTAATCCCAATTTCTGCCCTTTGTGCCAGTTGATTGATCCCCATATTGCAGGGGGTGATGGTGCTGTAACCGTTGGCTATACCGACAATGGCTTTGTTGAAATCTTCATCTTTAAAACCAACTGCACGCAGCATGGCTCGATTTGGCGATCGCTGCACTCCTTGCGTTACTACTTGGCTTCTCAAATTCTCCGACATCTTTTTTCCTTCCCTGGCATGATCGCTTGTATTGCGATTGTATTACCTGATTTTCTCATGTATACGCAGCGCGATCGAACATGAGTAAGCATTGGTAATTTTCTATTAAAACCAGGACTTACGTACAAGAGATCCCCCCTAACCCAATATGCTTCAATACAGTTCAGATAAGACCGAAACACTTGTCTTGACGGCGATTTATCGCGTCTCGAAAACCCAAAATTTTTGCCAGTAGCTCTTGACTGAACCGTATTGCAATATGCTTGGGTTGAGCGTCAGCGTTACCCAACAAAGTCTTGATAATGTTGAGTTTCGTTCCTTAACCCAATCTACGCCAGTTTTAGTTTTTACCCTTAACCCAAGCTAACCCCTATTTTTAAGACTATGGCTCGCTCAAGAAGTCGTTAATAGCGTGTAATAATTGACGGAAAGTGTAAGGCTTCTTCAAAAATATATTGATACCAGCGTTAGCAGCCTCAACTATTTGGCTGTCTGTCACCATGCCGCTGATGCCCATAATCTTAACTTGTGGATTCATTTGTTTCATTATGCCAATTGCAGTTAACCCATCCATTGACGGCATCATCATATCCATCAACACCATACTGATTTGATTTTGATACTGGGCATATAATGAGATTGCCTCGATGCCATTAATAGCTATCAGGGTTTTGTAGTTGTGGTCTTCTAGCAAAGTTTTGCTAATCTCCAGGATAGCGGCTTCATCATCTACAACTAGAATTAATTCTCCGTTGCCATTGGGCAATTCCAAGTTCTCTGCTTGTTGCTTTGTACTTTTGTTCCAAGCTGGTAGGTACACTTGGAATTGGGAACCTTTGCTTACCTCACTAGACACTTTCACAAAACCATTGTGGTTTTTGACAATCCCAATCACAGTTGACAAACCTAAGCCAGTGCCTTTGCCTGGTTCTTTTGTTGTGAAAAATGGTTCAAAAATTCGCTCCAAAATTACTGGAGAAATCCCAAATCCTGTATCTGAAATAGTTATGACTATATAAGGGCCCACTTGAGCATTTAGATTCATCTTGGCAAAATTTTCATCAACGAATAAATTTTCCGCAGAGATAGATAATGTACCGCCTTTGGGCATTGCATCACGAGCGTTGACGCACAAATTCATTAACACCTGATGAATTTGAGTCGGATCTGCCAAAATAGTCCAGAGTTTATGTCTAGGTAGATTATTGATAATTGTGATCGATTTTGGAAATGTGCTTTGGACAATTTGCTCAATTTCTAACAGTAGGTGTTCTATTTGTAAAGAAATGCCATTGCCTTCAGATCGACGAGAAAAAGTCATAATTTGCTTGACCAAATCTGCCGCCCGTTTAGAGTTATGTTCAAGAAGCTTCAGCAGTTGTTGATTGCGTGCATCTAGATTGGGAAATTTAAGCGCTAACATTTCCACTGAGGAAAGAATGGGCGTAAGGATATTGTTGAGGTCGTGGGCAATGCCACTTGCCAACGTGCCAAGACTCTCTAGGCGCTGGGCGCGGAGAAATTGGGCCAGGAGTTGTTTTTTTTCTGTGATGTCGGTATCAACAGAAAGGATGGATTTGGGTTGCTCTGCTTGATCACGCATCAATGTCCATCGGCTTTCCACGATAATTTCTTTGCCGCCCTTTGTTACTTTATGTAGCTCACCTTGCCATAAGCCAGAGTTAGTAACATTTGTTAAAGCCACTTGTAACTGCTGTGAGCTTTCTTTGGACAGCAACTCCTCCAGGTTCTTTCCCAAAGCTTCATGAGCTTCCCAACCATATAGACGTTCTGCACCTTGATTCCAAAATAAAATTTGGTTTTGGAAATTTCGCACGATAATCGCATCAGAAGCGATATCTAATAAAGCTGCTTGTTCGCGGATTTTCTGTTCTGCCCATTTGCGCTCAATGGTCGTAGCTAACACATTAGCGATCGCTTGCAAAAAGTGAATATCATTTTGGGTAAACTCTCGATGTCTAGTTGTGTGTGCCCCTAAGACACCCAGAGGTTGTTTTTGACCTTGAATGATAACGCTAATGCCACTGATCACTGAGTGGTTAATCAATAACGGTGGCCCTTGAAACCGTGTTTCTTTCCGCAGATCACAAACAATTACTGGCTCATGGGAAAGTAGTGTATAGGAAGCCTGAGTCTCATTTCCTCCACCTAATTCTAATTTAAGATTTCCCACCAGCCCTGGCTGCCAACCGACTCCCGATCGCAACAATAAGCTGTTCTCATCTGGAAGCAGTTCTAAAACTTTACTGTATTCCACTTCAAGGCTTTGAGTAACTAGGACAACGGCTTCGTCCATTAATGTGTAAAGATCGATATTAGCTAGAGCTAACTGACCCAATTTAGCCACAGCTGCCTGCTGGCGCACACGCGCTCTTAAACCAGCTTCGACCCGCTTGCGTTCAGCGAGTTCAGTATGTACCTGCTCATAAAGTTGAGATTGCTGGATGGCAATACCCACCTGTACTGCCAATTGTTTGAGAAAATCGATTTCCCACGTCTGCCACTGGCGGGGTGCTGCACACTGGTTAGCAACTAATAATCCCCACAATTTTTTTCCTTGCAAAATTGGGACTGCCAAGTTTGCCCTGACCTGAAACTGAGTAAGTAAATCACAGTGGCATTCAGTCAGACCTGCTGTATAAATATCTGCAATAGCTTGGATGCGCCCCTGTCTGTACTCCTCGCCGTGAGTTTCCATGAAATAAGTGTCTTGAACTTGGGTATTCAGGGTAGCAATCCAACGATCATCAACAGACTCTACCACCACCACCCCACTGTAGTCTGGTTCAAACTGATACATGAACACTCGATCTACTTGCAGGAATTGACGGACTTCAGTAACAGTGGTGTTGAGAACCTTGTCCAAATTCAAACTCTGGCGGATGCGCTGGGCAATTGCCATCACCAATCGCTGCCATTGAATTTGCTGTTGTAGTGCCTCCTCTGCCTGCTGACATTCTGTGAGGTGGTACATTGAATTAAATTCATCATTGTTCATCTGTAATATGCCTGATTTAATCCATTAGGTTGTCAATATCTGTAGTGACTGCTGGTTACGCCTCTGTGCTATTGCCTGTAGCCCATACTTTGTAGAAATAGATATAGTTAAAATTATCTGATAATGCAAGGATATTAATCTTACGGCAGTTGTTATTTCTATAGCTCTTCCTTAAGAGGTGTGCCGATTCAATATATGTTTTCTTTATTGCACCATAAATTATCATTTGCAACAACTGACAATAACTGTATGTATGTTCAGTTATTGAATGAAATAAGGGGATCAATCTGGCTTGAACACAGTTTTTTACTCTGTTTTGACCATTAGGAATTAAATTAATCCTTACTGATAAATTCTTATAAAAAAAGTGGCATTCATTTGTATAAACTGAATCCCACTCTCTATTTCTTAAAATTATCGATGACAGAGATATTTTACCCAGGAAGAGTTATCCCAGTTACAGCGATCGCACCTGCGATCGCACTGGCACAAAGGGAAGTGATCGCTGTCCCAAATATCCACCAGGCAGCATTGGCAACGGTTTTTTTGCTTTCTTCGGCTTGCTTTTTAGCTTGCTGTTGGATCGCTTTCAAACGTTTTTGGGTTTCTTTCTGGATGCGTTCGGCTCGTTGCAATACGCCATCCCGCGCTGCTTCTATTTGGTCGATAATCCGGTTAGCATCTGCCTCAGAGATATCCTCACGAGAACTGATGACAGCAACTAAGGTGTCACGATCAAATTCACTGAGGCGATCGCGCAATGCTTCAAATCCAGCTTGCGGATCGTCGAATACTTTGGCAAAGTCTTGTTTAATGCCTTCATAGTTGAGTTCAGAACGATCCAGGGAGTTAAGATAGTTGCGAACTTTGGCAAAAATTCCATCCAGCACTGATTGCACCTTCTGCTGAATCTGCTGAAATTGTTCGACAATGGAACTCCGGACAGAATCAATTTGATCGACAATCCGGTTAGCTTCTTCTTCTGAGATATCCTCACGTTGGGATAACAGCGCCACGATTGTGGAACGGTCAAATTTTGAGGCGCGATCGCTCAAACTTCCAATTCCAGCGCGGGGAGAAGACAACAGCAATTGTAAATCGCGTTTGATTCCTTCAGGGTTGAGTTCGTCTTTGTTGGTATTACGCAGATATTCTTCAAGATTGGCTTCAAAATCTAAAGCTTGTTGAGCGGTACGCTTGGCTAAACGCCGTGGCGCTCTTAGAATATCACCAATGGCATCTTGTACGTGATCGATGATCTGATTAACTTGCTCTTGGCTCAAGTCTCCGCGCTGACTCACGAGTTGCACCAAGGTTTCTCGATCGACATGAGATAAGCGATCGCGCAGTGCTAAGGCTCCAGCTTTGGGATCTTCGAGTAATTTTTCCAAATCGCTTCTAATACCTTCGGGATCGAGTTCTTCCAAGTTGGTATTGCGGAGATATTCAGCGATCGCTTTTGTAGTTTTTTCGTACTGTTCTTTCGCCTGCTGCGGTACTTGCAAAATACTATCTCGGACAGCTTCAATTTGATCGAGAATTTGGTTTACCTGTTCTTCGCTCAAATCTTGACGCTGACTGAGCAATTGTACCAATGTGTCGCGGTCAAATTGCGATAGGCGCGATCGTAATAGGCTAATTCCGGCTTGCGGATCGTCTAGTAAAATTCTAAACTCACGTTTGATACCTTCAGGATTGAGTTCGTCTTTATTAGTATTCCGCAGATAGTTTTCAACTCTTTGACGCAGTTCATCGGCTTTCGCTTTTGCTTGTTCTTGCAATTCTCTAGCACGATTCAAGATATTATCGCGGTTGCGTTCGAGTTGACCAACAATATTATTAGCTTCCTCTTCGCTGACATCTTGACGCTGTTGAAGCAATTGGACAAAAGTATCGCGGTCAAATTGTCCGAAGCGGCTACTTAAATCTTCAAACCCAGCTTCTGGATCTTCTACTAACTTGGCAAAGTCCCGTTCAATACCTTCAGGATTGAGTTCTTCTTTCTCAGTGGAACGGAGATAATCTTCGATGCGCGTGCGGAAATTTTGCCCTTTTTCTCGCGCTTCGGCCTGTTTTACAGTCTCTAAAACTTCCAAGCGATCGCTTTCCATTTGTTCAGCAATTTCTTTCACCCTGGGTTCACTGAGATCGCCTCGCTGGTTCAGCAAGTTGGTGAAATATTCTTGATTGATTTCTTCTAACTCCCGTCTCACAGTTGTCGGATCTGCGTTTACGTCATAGATGACTTCTTTAAATTCATCTACTAGCGTAATTCGGTTAAAATGCCAAGGAAATGAATTCAATATGTAATCTTCGACATCTGATTTAATCGTGTTTTCAAGTGATATTGGTAGTCTTGCAGATACTTGCTCAGTGGCTTGCTCTTTAAACTTTTGAAATTGTTCTGTTACTTGCTCGACATCGACATCTTGAACTTTTTCTTTCAGCTTTTGCAACTGACTTGTAATTTTGTTCACATCGATATTAGAAAGGTTGATCCGTTCGAGAACTGCTGGTGCGGCAGCGCTCAAACCATATCGAATAGCTTGTTTAATTACACCATTACCATTACCACTTCCAACTGTAACCAATTGTTGAAGCCGTTCACCCAATTGCTCAGAATTGAGTTCTTCAGGAGTAGCAGACTTAAGTAAATTAATTACTTGTTCTGTAGGATTTTTACGATTCAAAGCTTGTTGCCAAGCACCTTGAAGTTGGTCAGCAATGCCATTGATATCTTCTTTAGATAAATCTGTGCGAGTGCTGATTAAATCAACAAATGTTTGACGGTTAACATTTTGTAATAAATCGCTATTAGCAACAGATTGTAAATCTGTATCTTTAAGAAGCTGGTCAAATTGGTTGCGAATTTCTTTAACATCCAGCTTTGGCAATTGCAGAGAACTTAAAGAACTTTGGAGAGCATTTTTAATCCCTTCAGAATCAAAACCTGAAGTTAATTCCCGCCGAACTGCGGCTGTAATCTCTTCGGCAGTCGAAACTAACTGTTTTTTCGCAGTATTAGCACTGATACCAGCAGTTGCTGTACCCATCAGAGCTTGAAAACCAGAAGTAACAGTATTAGAAATAGAACCAATTAAAGAACCTACTGCTGATGAACCCAACCAAATTACTAGTGAGAAATAGGTAGACCAGATGACTACACCAATAATTGATCCTAAGAATGCGCTTTCGATTAAGCTAAGTTTTACAGCTAGAAAGCAAGCAATAAATAATGCAATGCTCGCAGTTATTAACACCCAAGCGCCAACTTTGCCTTGAACCTTACGAATTGTCTTACCTAAACTTTCTGATTCATCATCGGAATCTGAATCAATTTCCCAAGATGAAATTCCGACAGCAACTGAAAAGTTGGTGAATAACAATTGAAAAGCAAATGCCATCGAAACTCCAGCCAGCAATGCCACTAAGAATTTAGGGCCAGAAAAAAGCACTGATGCTTCTTCTGGAGTTAGTACTTCCTGAGCTAAAGTTATTGGCGCTAATCCTAAAATAGTTGCAACACTTTGAAACATAATATTTTCTCACTTGCACTCAATTAAATACCCATTTATAAAATGGCTTATTTATCAGCTTAATTAGCAACTATATAAGCTAACACTTTCTTAGGTAATAGGTTTATTTGCCAAAAGTCGTATTTTAAAACTTATTGTTTTTTTGTTAAGAGAATTTTTTTGATTTGCTAATTTTGCCACGTTTTTACAAAATAAATATTTTTACTACAAAAGTGATATACATAAAAATTAATCTAAGCACACAGTAGTTATTAAAAGGGGAAGTTACTATTTTAGACAAAATGAATCGATGTTTTTTATGTCAATGTCTAGCAAAAATTTTAGAACTAAAACATATAAGTATTTAGAAAAGTGTGACTTTATATTTACTCATTTAGATAAAAACACCTATACCTAATGATAGAGATAAAAATTCTTCCAAGCGATTGATGAAAGATAAATCTAAACATGTATTAATAAGGGTATTACAAGCTATAAATTTGTGAATAATTGATTGTTGCTGAGGAGAAAAAGATAATGGTTGTAGGTGTACATAAACGTGCTGTAGGTGTATTTTCTAATCGTCGAGATGTTGAACATGCGCTACATGAATTGAAAAAAGTCGGCTTTGATATGAACAGAGTCTCTGTCATTACGCAAGATGGAGACAGAGAAGATATTGCTGGTGCTGAAGTGCGTGATCGCGTCGGTGATAAATCTGATGAAGGTGCTAAAGTTGGAGCCGCTACAGGCGGCGCTTTGGGCGGATTAACTGGTTTATTAGTCGGTCTTGGTACTTTGGCAATTCCTGGAATTGGGCCAATTATGCTGGCTGGAGCCGCAGCAACTACTCTAGCTACAACTCTTGCTGGTGCAGGGATTGGTGCGGTAGCTGGTAGTTTGCTTGGTGCATTGATTGGTTTAGGAATTCCCGAAGAACGAGCTAGGGTTTATGACGAACGTGTAAGACGAGGACACTATTTAGTAATCCTGGATGGCACAGATACGGAAATCGCTAGAGCAGAAGCAATTCTCCATCAGCGTGGTGTCGAAGAGTTTGGTATTTACGACAACCCAGATGCGAGAAATGCTGATTATGTCGCTCCAACCCATAACGTAAATGTGGCTCATAGTGGTGTTGCTAGACGCGCAATAGGAGTATTTTCTCATCGCCGAGATGCAGAAGCGGCACTCACAGAATTACGAGATGCGGGTTTTCCCTTAAGTAGAGTCTCCATCATCGCCAAAGATACAGACGGTCGTGGGATCGCTGGTGTCGATGTAGATAGAAATGTTGGAACAGGTAATAAAGCAGACGATGGTGCTAAAACTGGAGCAGCTACAGGCGGTGTTCTAGGCGGCTTGACTGGCTTATTAGTTGGTCTTGGAACTCTAGCAATTCCTGGAGTTGGGCCTGTGATTGCTGGTGGCGCAGTAGCAACAGCTTTGGCCACAACCTTAGCTGGTGGTGCGATCGGTGCAGCTGCTGGCGGTATTGTCGGCGCACTAGTTGGCTTGGGAATTCCTGAAGACAGAGCGCGGGTATATAGCGATCGCTTCCAAAGAGGCGACTACTTGGTAATTATCGATGGTACGGAAGCTGAAATCCACCAAGCTGAAGCGATTCTCAAGCGTCGGGGTATTGAAGAATTTGCTATTTATGATGCCACTGATTTAGGCGAACATCGGCCAGGTTCCGACCGAGTAATCCATCATGACACAACAGTAGCCAATCCCATTCACCCCAATCACTCAAGAGAGCCTCATATTCACGATCCTGCTGTAGTGATTGTTGACCGTCGTGATGAAACACTTTAATCCAAAGTAGTTTTCACTGATACTAATTACACACAATTGCAAGAGCAAGAATTCAAAAACTTGCTCCTCACTTCACCGTAAAAATCAACAAATTTCACTTTCCGATTGCGAATTAAATCTATGAAAAAGCTAACCCCCTTCTTAATTAGCACCCTTTTAGTTTTTGGTGTTGCTGCTTGTGATAACGCTTCTAAAACAAGTGAATCTGCACCCAATAATCCTAATGAAGCTCCACAATCACCGAGTGTACAAACAACAGAAGCTTCTCAAAAAGACGCACAAAGTGAAACTCGCAGAAGACAACTTGATGCTGATATCCGAGCCCGCGAACAACGAAATAATGTCACTGGCGGCGATACAGACAGAGCTAAAGGTGACTTATCAAGTCAAGTTCGCTCTAAGCTAGAGGCAAACATACCCAAGGGTCAACTAACAGTTGATGCCACAAAGGATGGAGTTGTGACTATCGGAGGAACTGTTAACAATCAGCAAGAGTTGGCTAAAATTGAACGTTTAGCGAAAGAAATTAAAGGTGTCAAAACTGTAGTTGTTAAAGCAACTGTTGCCCCACCAACAAACTGAGGCAACTAACAATAAATTCGAGTGAGTAGGTAGAGAAAAATCAATTTATATTTTCCTACTCAACCTTAATGGTCAGTTATACTTATTACTGACCATTAATAATTGAGAACTGACGACTTTAATGATTATATTTATTGATGCTCAGTTCAGTTACAGAAACTTTTGTAATCATTGAAAACTATGGAAACCGAACAACAGCAACGTGAATCTATCAATACTTCAATATCACAAGGTGCGCTAGCACTTGAAGGTGTAGATGCAAACTTGCCAAAGTTACCGCCAGCATCGGAACCGGAATCTCAATGGCAGCAAATTAGCAGACAAGTTTCTCAATTTTTGGAGAAACTACCCAAATACTTAGGTAGCTTTTTTCAGGACTATAAGCAGCCTTTAATCACTGTTGGTTTAATTTTAGCTGCCATTGTTACAGCAAAGTTAGTGCTAGCACTACTGGATGCAATCAATGATATTCCATTACTATCACCACTCTTTGAATTAGTGGGAATTGGTTATGCCAGTTGGTTTATTTTCCGTTATCTACTAAAAGCTTCAACTCGGCAAGAATTAGCTGATGAAATTCAATCCCTAAAAAATCAGTTTGTGGGCGAATAAACTTTCTAACCATTCAACTAGTAAACTACATTATGGTAGAAGTTTATCTACCTTTAAGACAAGGGGCTTAAACTCCTTGTCTTAAATAGTAAATGTAAATTATTAGTATTTAACCTGAATTAATATTAATCTTTTGATACATCGTAAGATAGAGGATATAATCCTCTTTTTAATTTTAAATCACTTCTAAAGATAGTAGTTCGGAGATAAAAAAAAGCTTAATCTAGTTTTTGAAGTTATTTAATAGATTCTTTTACGAGGACATAAATTATGGCTAATGAAGCAGTTAAGAGAGATACAGATTCATCCGATCGCGCTGAAGTAGATACTTATGATCGCGGCATTATTCCAGCCGAAACTGCTGCTCGAATCGAAAGAGAAGGCGGCAACTACAAAACACTCCCTACAGAAGAAAGGGAGGCAGATGCAGCTACAGATGACCAAACCGATCCAGAAAGTGTACGCACTACTGACGGATACACCGTAGACAAAGAAGGTTTGTTGAACAACTATGCAGTTGAGCCGGAAATGTACTACGAAGAACCAGGTGATGCACGCAAACAAGCAGCAGAAGACACTGCACAACGTGTTGAAGAACTTGGAGAAGTTAATCAGGATGAAGAAGGCAAGTTGACCGAAAAGGGTGACAAACGCGGTAGAGGCCCAGGAATAATTTAATTAACAACTATCCTTTTGGTGGGTGCAATTACACGTAAAAAGGCTAAATAGACAGTTCGTAGAGACGCAATTATAGTTATTGCGTCTCTATTTATATAGCAATACACTTTGGGTTAACGCCAAAGCCCTTCAACTGCATTGGGCTTTGGGCAACCTATCTAGCTCAGTGCAATTGCGTAACTAATTTTACAGGCGACGAAGCCAACTTGTTAAAAGTAGACTCATCTTTATATCCACACAAATTTTGCTGGATATAAAGTAAGTACCTGATTGAAATAATCTAAAAATATGGGGCTTTTAATATTTTCTGTTGCTTTAGTTGCCATTGTTGCTCTAATTATCATTAATGCCTACAACGATTTAGTCAAGTATCGCAACCGTTACAAAAATGCTTACTCTCAAATCGATGTTCAATTACAGCGTCGCTATGACTTAATTCCCAACTTGGTGGAAACTGCCAAAGGGTACATGAAACATGAACGAGAAACCTTAGAAGCAGTTATTGCAGCTCGGAATTCTGCAATTAATGCTAGTAGTCGTGCCGCACAAAATCCCGGCGATCCGCAAGCGATGCAACAGTTGGGCAATGCTGAAGGAGCGCTGACGGGTGCGTTAAGTCGGTTGATGGTACTTTCAGAATCTTATCCAGAATTGAAAGCCGATCGCGCCATGACTCAGGTGATGGAAGAATTATCTTCTACTGAAAACCGGATTGCTTTTGCACGTCAGGCTTTTAATGATGCGGTAACACTTTACAACACCAAGAGCGAATCTTTCCCCAGCAATCTTGTGGCAAATACTTTTAACTTTACTGTTGCAGAATTGCTCGCCGAAGCGACTCCAGAAATGAGAAATGCTCCACGCGTGTCTTTTTAAATATCTATGAATTTCTTTGAACATCAGGATCGGGCACGCCAAAACACGCAACAATTAATTGGGTTATTTTCCCTGTCGATCGCAGTCATGATTATTGCGATTTACATTGCCACTTTATTTCTGCTCCGCATGGCTCCCCGTGTTTGGTGGCATCCAGGGATATTTCTCTACGTGGCTGGGATTACAATAATTGCGATCGCAGTGGGAAGTCTCTATAAAATTGCCTGTCTCCGTCAAGGAGGAAGCGTCATTGCTCAGGAGTTGGGGGGACAACTCTTACTCCCAGATATGGCAGATGAACAAGGGCAACAACTATTAAATATAGTCGAGGAAATGGCGATCGCTTCTGGTATTTCTGTCCCAGAAGTTTATCTCCTAGAAAGAGAAACCAGTATTAATGCCTTTGCTGCCGGATTTACGCCCAATGATGCTGTAATTGGTGTTACCCGTGGGACTTTACAACATCTAAACCGAGATGAGTTACAAGGAGTTATCGGCCACGAATTCAGCCACATTCTTAATGGAGATATGCGGCTAAATTTGCGTTTAGTAGGACTCTTGCACGGGATTTTGTTCATTTATTTAACCGGGGAATTGCTCTGGCGCATTCGCGATAGCTTCCGTTTAGGAAAGGAAGATAAGGGTTTACCTATCTGGGCTTTTGGTTTGGCACTAATGGCAATTGGCGGTATCGGATTACTGTGTGGACGGCTGATTAAAGCCGCCGTCTCTCGCCAACGTGAATTTCTTGCCGATGCTTCGGCTGTACAGTTCACTCGCAACCCCAACGGACTTAACGGAGTCTTCCAAAAACTCCAACAGATGGATTCACGCTTGATTTCGCCTGGCGCAGAAGCGGCTAGCCACATGTTTTTTGGTAATGCGCTCAACCCCTCTTTCTGGGACAATATGTTTTCTACCCACCCACCTCTGGCAGAACGTATCCGTCGCGTTGGGGGTTTGAAAGTCAGCAATTTGCCAGCAATGCCATCTCGCAATCAAATGCGTTCCCCCTCCCAGGAATCTCTAACAATGGGCTTTGCTGGTGGTTCCAACGCGACACCAGAACAGGTTGTCAACCAAGTTGGAAGCGTTACACCAGAGCATTTTGCCCATGCTCAAGCACTGTTATCGCAGTTACCAGAATCCCTGCGCTTGGGTGTGCGAGAGCAAGAAAGTGCAATGGCGATCGCTTTTGCTCTAGCATTAGATACTGAAAATATCGAGATCCAAGAACGTCAAATTGCTTGGTTACGAGAGGTGCAGCCTGCTGAGTTGGTAGACAAAACCTTGGAATTGAGTAGCGAAATTAACCAGTTAGATCCCAAAATTCGCTTACCACTTGTGGATTTGGCAGTACCCGTATTACGCCAAAATTCTGCCAAAGAATGCCAAAGACTATGCAAATGTGTCCACGGTTTAGCTGTAGCCACCGGAAGTTTATCACTGTGGCATTTTGTGTTGCAGTTAATACTGTGGCATCGCCTCCAACCTAGTATAAATCCTACATCTACAACAACAGTAGAATACACCTCCATAGAACAGATTTGGCCAGATAGCCTGTTAGTACTGTCCGTAATTGCCCGCGTTGGACACTCTCAACCCAATGCATCCACTGAAGACATCGCCTATGCTTTTCGTTCTGGAGTTTTTCGGCTTCCCAAAGCCGCAGAACAAGAAAAACCAGACACGCCACCAAGCTGTAATTTTACTGAACTTAAGAAAAGTATTGAACGCCTCCGCCTTGCCAGTCCCAAACTCAAGCAAGCTATTGTAGATGCCTGCGCTCACACGGTACTATTAGATAACAAAGTTACACAATCAGAAGCAGATTTGCTCAGAGCGATCGCTATGACGTTAGACTGTCCCATCCCTCCATTTTTAAACCCTCAACGTGGCATTTCAAAACAGAAACAATCTTCTCCGAAGGGAAGTTAATGTAACGAGTGAGACACAATTATTTATAACTAAACAATAAAGTCCGTTTTTGCGGACTTTTCTATTATTCTTTTTATAGCTAGAAATAGCTGTTTAACAGGAAAATAACCCGTTGCATTATCATTACATTTACAAGCAATTGATTTATTTTCGATCTCGTTTTTTCTTGGCGTTCTTCTCTACGAGACGCTACACGTTGGCGGTTCGTTCATTTTCACAACTCAAATAGGATTTCTATCTGGGCAAAAGAGTATCATATTGTACAAAAACTCTTGGCATTGCCTAGAAGTATTAACTTGCTTAAAAAAGTTTAGACAAAATGCCAGCATTCTAGAAATTTGATTGCTATATTAGATTAAATAACTATTCTGGCAAGGATTAAAAAGCTGTGCGGGATGATTTACAGGGCTTGGAAATTAGTCAGGATGAACTGCAAAAGCTGACTAATTTACCTGTCAATGATCAACTTTTAATCATTACAAATCCTCTCAAAAATTTTGCAAAAATATACATCCAAAAAATTAAAAGTTCGGAAGGAGCTACTGTAGTTTTTATTGGGTTTGCTACATTTGTTTTTGGCTATCTTTTATTTGATATAATTCTCAAAATATTTGTATCATGGATAGCAATTCCATCCTGGATAGTATTAATTATATTAGGTCTTTGGGTTGGCGGTCTTACGCAAACCATCTTATATTTAATATGGAAAAAGAGAAGTAAAATTGTCAAGCTCAACATGACAAACTCTCTCCAAATCCTGTTAAACGATGTTGAAAGATATAATACTGTAATTAGAGCAATACATATCAATGACCAAATAGAAGAAGCTGGTAATCCAGAAGTGCTGATAAAAGAAAGAGAGAGTGTTCTCGCAGCGCTTAATCTTACCAAAGCTGATTTAGTTCGCGCTTTGAAGACAGAAAGGATTTTGAGAGAAAATAAGAGCTTTATCCTTAGTAATACAGAACTATTCGTCAACAATTTAGCAACTTTAACAGCCATGCAAGTAAATGAACAGGCTACTGAGCATGGAAGGTTGCTTAATGAAGCCTTACAGATTGCATTAGATGTGCAACACGAAATGAAACGATTACAGACTCAGGGTTAAAATAATTTTTGTAATGACTTTCTCTACAAGATGCTATGTTAACGTGTATCACGTTCGTTTGCGAACAGCATATCGCAGACAAGACTCAGTAACGTAATTCGTAATCGAAAAATAGGTCAGACTAAAAAACCTCTTCTGATAGACCAGTTATGGCTAGAGATTTAGACTTCAACTGTAACGTAATTACCAATCGTTCGTAGCTTTTTCCATAATCCTTCCCACGGTAGCGATCCCCGGTCTAACATAAAGAATATCAAGAAAGTGATCGCTTATCGGCATGGACTGGAAAGAAGTCAGAGGTAACTGGGTAATCATTCCCCGAAATCCCATAGGTATCATCCATTTTTTAGGAGGTGCATTTGTCGCCACTGCACCACACATCACTTATCGCTGGTTACTCGAACAACTGGCAAGTAAAGGCTATGTCGTAATTGCTACGCCTTTTGTCAATACATTGGATCATACAGCGATCGCAAAATCCGTGCTGTTAAACTTTGACCGCACCCTGGAACGATTACATGATTCTGGAGCATTACGCAAGCTTTACTTCCCCATCTATGGTCTTGGACACAGTATGGGCTGTAAACTTCACTTGCTAATTGGTAGCCTCTTTAAAGTAGAACGTGCAGGCAATATTTTACTATCCTTCAACAACTACGCCGCCAAAGAAGCTATTCCCCTAGTAGAACAGTTCAATTCTACTTTGAGAATCGAGTTTACTCCTTCACCGTTGGAAACTAACAAGCTTGTCCAAGAGCGTTACACTATCCGACGTAATTTATTAATAAAGTTTAGTAATGACACCATTGATCAATCAGCAGCTTTAACCAAAATCTTACAAGAACGCTTTGATGACATGGTGACAGCACAAACATTACCAGGAAATCATACAACGCCTTTAGGTCAAGATATTAAATGGCAAACTGGAACGTCTTTTACCCCCTTTGATGCATTAGGTCAATGGTTCAAGCAAGAAGCATACCGCGACTTGAACCAGTTAAGAAGTTCTATCCTGTTGTGGATGAATCCTCTTGCACCTCCATAATGTTTTATGACTGTCAAAAAGTTATAAATTCGACTGGGAAATATAGAAAAATTCCAGATAAATTAACTAATGTAATAATATTGACATTAGTTAATAGTAGGGGCTTTCAGCTTTTTCTTCTTTACAAGAGGCTATGCGAACAAAGTAGGTCTAAAACCCTTACAGCAAACTTTGAATTATTTACGCTGTCCTACTTGTTAATACAGAAATACAGCAGGTTGCAACTAAGTACATAATTTAGGAATAAAAATTTAGATATAAAGAGTTTCTGCCTTCCACATTAAAACCCGTATCTTTGTACTTTATGAAAAAGAAAACTGTTTTATTAGTAACTAATTAACTCACATTATAATATTTTGATTTTCTATCTTTGCTAGTAAATTATTAATGAGTTTTTCTGAGAAATACCTATGTTTCAAATACTAATAATTGATGATGATTATTCCATAAAAACACTTTTGAAAAGGATGTTAGAAAAACAGGGTTATGAAGTAGTTACTGCTAGTAGTGGCGAGGAAGGAATAGAAAAAGCGCTAGCTTGCCGTCCAGCACTAATTATTTGTGATTGGATTATGCCGGGGTTGACTGGTCTGGAAGTCTGCCACCGTATTAAAACAGATCCCAAATTTTTTACCACATTCTTTATTTTATTAACATCCTTAGATTCAGTTGCCGATTGTGTCAAAGGTCTAGATGCTGGTGCTGATGATTTTATTTCCAAACCTATCGAGCATAATGAATTACAAGCGCGGGTAAGAGCGGGGTTACGCCTGCATCAGTTGAGTAGAGATTTGCAGGCTCAAAAGTTGCTTTTAGAATCAGAAATGTCAGAAGCAGCAGAATATGTGCGATCGCTGCTGCCTTTTCCTATGACTGAACCTTTCAATATAAATTTCCGGTTTATTCCCTCGCGGCAACTCGGTGGTGACTGTTTCGATTACTATTGGCTTGATGACGATTATCTAGCAATTTATTTACTCGATACTGCGGGACATGGACTCAAAGCTACTCTTCCCTCAGTTTCAGTGCTGAATCTGCTGCGTTCTCGTGCGCTCAAAAGTCTGAATTACTATCAACCTAGTGATGTGTTGAAGGCTTTGAATGATACCTTCCAGATGAATTATCAAAATGACAAATACTTTACGATTTGGTACGGAGTTTACAATCGAATCAACCGCCAATTAGTTTATGCTAGTGCAGGTCATCCGCCAGCAGTTTTAATAACTGGTTTATCCCCGAGAAAGTCTGACGTTCAACTCTTGAAAACTCCCGGTATGCCAGTTGGGATGTTTCCAGAAGCAAAATATGTTGACGGGGTTTACAATATTGAAAAATTTAGTAGCCTTTACATTTTTAGTGATGGCGCTTATGAAATCACTAAATCAGATGGCACTCTTTGGAGTTTGGATGCTTTTATTCAGCTACTAGTTAGCTTACAAAATCCTGTTGATTGCCAACTCGATCATGTACTGAGTTATTTAATCGCTCTGAACTCCAAAGATGCTTTTGATGATGATTTATCTATTTTGCAAATGAAGTTTGATTAATTACGTATTGGATACTAAAACCTGATTAAATGCGTCTTGGCTAGGGAATATTTCAAATACTTTATCCATATTAGTAAGTTCAAATAATATCCTTACTTGCTCATTAATTGAGCAAAGAACAAGCTTAGTATCTGCTGCCCGCAAGGTTTTAAAAGCTAACACTAAAGCTCCTAAACCTGAACTATCCATAAATATTACATCTTTAAAATCCACTAACACAATTTTCGCACCACTTTCTAAAATATCAGTGATATTTTGTCGAAATTCTTGTGAAGTTGTGGCATTTAAATTACCACTGAGCTGAATAACTTTTACTTGTTCTCTCATAATTATGTCACGCTTATTTGTGTAAATGATGCTCTGATGCCGCTATTTTCGCTATTATATACCCATCATAGAGCATTTAAAAATGCTTTCAAAATTAAATCTAGCATTAAAAATTGAATAATAATTGATAATTAATCTGTATCGACGAAGATTCATTATAAATATTTAAATATGATGTTTTTGTAATTATAAAAAAAATACTAGCTTAATTAAGTATATTTTTTCTACTACTAACAGACTAACTATAAATAACAAAATTAGTAAATTGGCATGATAAAACCCATGTATGTTTAGTTGTGTAAAAATATTGGAATAACCAATTTTCAAGCTATTCGCTGATTTTATGTTTTATCACAGATGTTGATTTTTAACGCCAACTTACTTTCATCTCATTGATGTAGCTATCTACTGATCTACAAGCTGAAGTTATGACTTTTCAGATTATTTCCTAAATATTTTTTTATTTATGTCCGATTACTTACATTATGGAAATAATTTATCTCTGGAATGCCGCTCTAGAGCTAAAAATTTCGGTTTCAACAGCGCCAAGTAAGCTTAAACCTACACCAACGCTTTAACAGAACTTCTCAGAGGCGATCGCATCTACAATTTTAGTATTCCCAATATCTGTCATTTTTCAACAGACAGCATAAAAAGTAAAGAGTTATGAATTTATAACTCCTAACCCCTAACTCCCTCAAACAGGACTGACTTTAGCTCTGTAAAGCAGCTTCTCACCTTGAAGATATCCAGTGTAGCGCACCTTGACTATTTCTCCAGGTAATGAAGTTCCCTCCATCAGTTGGTGTAGTTGGGGATTATAAGGTAATTCTGCTCCCACTGGTGCGATCGCTTCCACTCCCCACGCCTGTAAAAGCTTTTCCAGAGGTTTTTGCACTAACGGTACTATTTTCACCGCTGCTAGCTGTGGATTCTCTTGGGCTTTCTGTGCTGCTGTTGGCCATTGCAATAATAAAGACTCCAGCAATTGCAAACTCGACTGCTGGAGTTCTTGTAGTAATATTTCTCGCTGCTGTTCTAGTTGAAGCTGCGATCGCTGATACTCTTTTCTTAAATCTGTAATCTCTTGTAACAATTCCTGATTGTGCGCTGCTTTCTCTTGTAATAACTCTACGGTTGAAAAAGTTGCAATTAATTCATTCAATGGCATCTGTAGCACTGGTGACAGCTTCAGCAGCACATCTAACCGCATTTGCTCTAGCTTTCCTTGGCGTAACCGCAAAAGTTGCCGTTCTGAAACACCAGCAGCTCGACTCAGCGCTTTAAAACTAGAAATACCCACCTGTTGCATTAAATCTTGCAACAGGTGGGTATTGGGCATTGGGCATTGGGTATTGGGCATCCCTTCGGCTCCGCTCAGGGCAAGTGGGCATTGGGCATTGGGCATGGGTATTGGTGATTAAGTTTTTTCTCAATTCCCAATGCCCTATTCCCTATTCCCTAATTCCTATTCTTCCAGTAAACTTCTCAACATCCAAGCGGTTTTTTCGTGTACTTGCATCCGTTGAGTTAATAAATCGGCAGTAGGCTCGTCGTTAACTTCCTCTATCACGGGGAAAATAGACCGTGCAGTTCTGACTACGGCTTCTTGTCCTTCCACTAATAAGCGGATCATCTCAACAGCTTTCGGAACCCCAGGAGTTTCTGGAATTGAACTCAGTTTGGCATATTCGCTGTAGGTTCCTGGTGCGGGATAGCCAAGCGCTCTAATTCTCTCGGCTATTAAATCAACCGCTAAAGCTAATTCTGTATACTGGGTTTCAAACATCAAATGTAAGGTTTGGAACATCGGCCCCGTTACATTCCAGTGGAAGTTATGAGTTTTCAGATAAAGTGTATAAGTGTCAGCCAACAGACGAGATAAACCCTCGGCAATTTTAGCCCTACTCGCCTCGTCAATGCCGATATTTACATTTTTGACTGTTACTTTTGATGACATAATTTTCTCCTAATTAGGTTATATGTAATTGGGGATTGGGAATTGGGGATTGGGCATTAGTCAGGAGCCAGCATATTATTATTCTCCCCTCTCCCCCTGCCTCCCCTACTCCCCCTGCCTCCCTATCTCATTCTCTATGCCAAGTGCATCTTTAAAACGCTACGGGGTGCTTTACGAACTCTGGCTAAAACGGTTTCTTTGCCTAAACGTTGGCAAGCTTCATACCGATGGCAACCAGAAAAGCCATAATATTGTCCATCTACTTCTAGGACATCAATAGGTTCTTGCTGCCCAATCTCCGCAATCGATTCCATTAAGGCTTGCACTTTATTTGGATCGTTTGCACGGGGCAATGGCCGTTTTATCTGATTTAATGGAATTTCTTGGACTCTAACCATAAGGAGTTTATCCAACTAGTTCTGTTTTGTGTCTCTAAATAAATCATAGTCGTTATGACTTCGTTTTGCAACGTATATTTGGGGCAAAACTGGTAATGGTATCATTGGAGCGCTCATGCGACAAAAAGACCGCACTGCAAAGCAATTGGAAAATAAGCTCCAACGCCGCATTAGGGGGCAAAAGAAGCTCGATATGCTGCGCGTAGCTTGCTTTCCCGTAGGGGTACGCTATCAGGTAGCCATGAAATTTTTGTTTTGGCGTTTTTCCCACACTGTGCTGACGACATTTTGTCTATTGGGACTGACTGCTGCATCAGGTCCTGAGAGTAACATCCAGGATATAGAACTGAAAATTGGGATTGTGCAGCGATTTGGTTCACAACCCACAGTCAAACTGCAACTGGAACCCACAAAAGGCGATCGCTTAAAGCTAAAATTTAAAGCGGGCAACAAGCAGCAAATCCTGGTGACAAAGAATCCTGTAAAGCTGGAAACAGTTATGCAAGCTTTACCCCAGCCAGCAGTGGAAGAAATGGTAGTCTTAGGCACATACCGTACTTTTGAAACTGCTGAAGATAGTGCTAACAAATGGCGTTCTCAGGGAATAGAAGTGGAAATCGCTCAGCCAGAACGCTGGCAGGTTTGGGCTAAACGAGATGTTTATAGCACTCCTTTATTGCGACGCTTACTATTGCAGAACATCCAAACTTCTAACAAAGATAAAGTATATCTTGATACTAAAGTTTTAAAACAATTGCCACAAGTTAGTTGGGTGGTGGATGGTAAACGCTATAGCCCAAATGATTTGGAAATCAGCACTGATAAAAACTTGATTCGGGTGAATAAAAGCGAAAAGCCAGAAAATGCTCGTCTTTATTCTGGACAGATGAATTTGCAGCCAAATGCTTACGGCACATACACTTTAGTTAACCAAGTCCCTTTAGAAACTTATTTACGTGGGGTTGTGCCTTACGAAATAGGAACGGATGCACCAAAAGCAGCGCTAGAAGCCCAAGCAATTCTCGCCCGGACTTATGCTTTAAGAAATTTACGCAGGTTTGCCGCAGATAACTATCAGTTGTGTGCCGATACTCACTGCCAAGTTTATTATGGGCTAAATGGAGCGGCTGCTAAAACAGACCAAGCGATCGCCTCCACCAGGGGTAAGGTAGTAACTTATAAAAACGAACTAGTAGATGCCCTGTATTCTTCTACCACAGGTGGTGTCACTGCTTCCTTCAGCGATATCTGGAATGGCGATAATCGTCCCTATTTGCGCCCTGTGCTAGATGCTGCGACTAATTTTTGGAACTTATCTAAGCAGAGTTTGGCAGATGAAAAGAACTTCCATAAATTTATTAATATCCAACAGGGATTTAATGAGAGCAAATGGGATGCTTTTCGTTGGCGCAGGGAAACCCGTTTAGAGGATATTATCAAGGACTTGCAGAAATTTTTGCAGGTAAAAAACAGTCCTCATGCCAAATTTAAGACAATTCAGGCTATGGCAGTGGTGAAGCGAAGCGAGAGTGGACGCATCCTTGAACTCGCGGTTAAAACTGATAAAAGCACCTTTATTCTCCACAAAGACGAAGTTCGCAGTGCCTTTGCTGCTCCTACAAGTACGTTTTTTTACCTAGAACCTCTGAATAAAGGCAAACCAGAACTGTGGGGATACGCTTTTATTGGTGGTGGATTAGGACATGGAGTTGGCTTGAGTCAAACTGGCGCTCAAAATCTAGCAAAACTAGGTTGGTCAAGTCCTAAAATTCTCCAATTTTATTATCCTGGTACTCAGATTCAAGTTCTCAACAAAGAGATTAAATTCTAAGCTAATCGCTTTTTACAGCAGTTTGCTTTTTGAGTGAGGTACAAAATACAGGACTCAAAATTAGATAGAAAAAGTTTCTACCTCCTTATTCCTACCTCTAGATAGAGGTAGGAATAAGGAGTCAACAAAAGGCAAAATTGCTGAGGTGGAACTCTATACTAAAAAAATTAAGCAGGAACACTAAATTTACTGTGTTCCTGCTCAACATGAAATCAGTCTTTTTTTCAAAGTGGCTTTAAGAGGCACACACAAATTGATGCTTAGTCTTGCAGCATTGAGACCTTGGACGATCACTCAGTCCAAATGTTCGAGCAACTATAATCACCAATAGAAATAGGTTTTTGGCTATTTAGTTTTGCTCTTAATAGAGTTCTTCTTCTTTGTGAGTTTCGATTGTGACATTAGAAGTTGGGTAAGCAACACAGGTCAGTACATATCCAGCTTCTATTTGATCGTCATCTAAGAATGATTGATCGCCTTGATCGACAGTACCTGATACGAGTTTACCTGCACAGGTAGAGCAAGCACCGGCACGACAAGAGTAGGGCAGGTCAATACCAGCTTCTTCAGCTGCGTCTAGAATATAGGTATCGTCCTCAACATCAAGAGTTGTGTTCAGCCCTTCAGCCTCGTTAATTAGTGTCACTTTATAGGTTGGCATTGAGTAATCCTCTCTTTTGTGAACGGCAGTATAAGTTATCTTAAGGCAAAGGTCGCGGCTGTTCTTGAGAATTAGCCGCTAGTTTATATTTGCTTCAATTCTGATACTACGAGAAAAATTAAACTATGTAACTCGAAATTGAACCCGATTAGTAATGAAATTTAGTTGCTTAATCCCGATAAGTTTTATTTATGTATTTACTGCCCTAGTTGAGCTGTGATAATAAAAAACTATGTTCTAGCTAAGAAAACATGATTAAATTTGATGTTATTTAAATTTGCAGCAAGGATTTTTAATCCATAAGATCGGATTTTTGTCAAGACAATCAAGAAACTTGAGAGGTTGTTTGAAACCAAGAAACTTCCTGCAACAACTCGGAAAATTTTAAGACTAACAAAAACCGATTTTTAAGCAGGTTACATAATGAGTTTGTGCCAAGTTTTTATATAAAATGATTATGTCTAATTCAGGAGCAGCTTTGGAAAAAGCAAGAGTGCGTGTAGGTTTGGTAGGTACTGGGTATGCGGCAAAGTTCCGGGCTGAAGCATTGCTCCATGATGAGCGATCGCAGTTGATAGCGGTTGTTGGTCATACCGCAGAAAAAACAGAAGCCTTTGTCAGAGAGTACCAGATTAAAGCATTAAGTGCTTGGCAAGAGCTAGTAGAGCGTGAAGATGTAGACCTAGTGGTGATTTGTACTGTTAATCGAGATCATGGTGCGATCGCTCGTGCAGCACTTACCAATGGCAAACATGTAATTATAGAGTATCCCCTTTCGTTGGATGTAGTCGAAGCAGACGAACTTATTGCCCTAGCCAAAGCACAAAAAAAACTCTTGCACGTGGAACACTTAGAACTTTTGGGTGGTTTGCATCAAGCCTTGAAGCAAAACTTAGCCAAAGTCGGTGAAGTGTTTTATGCTCGCTACAGCACCATCAATCCCCAAAATCCTGCACCCCGTAAATGGACTTATAACCACGAGTTGTTCGGTTTTCCCTTAATTGGGGCCCTGTCTCGCCTACATCGCCTCATCGATTTATTTGGTACAGTATTTACTGTTAACTGTCATCAGCGATATTGGGAAATAGAACCGGAATATTACCAAACCTGTTTTTGTACTAGTGAACTGTGCTTTAACAGTGGACTTTTAGCCCAAGTAGTATATGGCAAAGGCGAAAGTATTTGGCAATCAGAACGCAAGTTTGAAGTTCACGGAGAAAAAGGTGGTTTAGTCTTTGATGGCGACACAGGAATTTTCATCCAGCCAGGGGAAACAACATCTATAGAGGTTGGCCCTCGTCGGGGTTTGTTTGCCAAAGACACAGCTATGGTGTTAGACCATCTTTTTGATGGCACTCCTTTGTACGTTACCCCAGAGCAGAGTTTGTATACCTTAAAGGTTGCTGATGCTGCTCAAAGAGCTGCACAGACAGGGTTCACTATGTTTATGTAAATTTGTCTAGATAAAAGTTAATGAAAACTGAACTAATTGTCATTTTATCCCAACGAGAAATAGAGAAAATGCGTCAAGCTGGGCGTTTAGCAGCCAAACTTCTCCAGCATCTCGAACCGTTTGTGAAGCCAGGGGTTAGCACTCTAGAACTAAATGATGAAGCCGAACGTTGGACGCAAGCGCATGGAGCAAAAAGCGCACCTCTTGGCTATAAGGGTTATCCAAAATCGATTTGTACCAGTGTCAATGAGGTAATTTGTCATGGCATTCCCAACGCCAAGCAGATTCTCAAAGATGGTGACATTATTAATATCGATGTAACGCCCATTGTTGAAGGGTATCACGGCGATACATCCAAGACATTCTTTGTTGGCACTCCTTCCCCAAAAACGAGAAAGCTGGTAGAGGTGACAGAGGAGTGTTTGCGCCTGGGTATTGCTGAAGTAAAACCTGGGGCACGCATTGGCGATATTGGTGCAGCGATTCAAGAGTATGCTGAAGGGCAAGGCTTTTCTGTAGTGCGAGATTTTGTTGGACACGGCATCAGTAACATTTTTCACACTGCGCCGGATGTTCCCCATTATGGTACTCGCGGCAAAGGCAAGCGCCTGAGACCGGGGATGGTTTTTACTATTGAGCCAATGATTAATGAAGGTACTTACGAAGTCGAAGTTCTCAGCGACAAGTGGACTGCGGTAACGCGCGATCGCAAGCTTTCTGCTCAATGTGAACATACCTTAGCCGTAACTGAAGATGGCGTTGAAATTCTCACCCTACCTGAAGGCGAGAATTACTAAACTGGTAGGTTTTTCTACTATTGAATTAACATAATGGCTCTAACTGTTGCTGCGGAAAATGTCACACTAGAGCAAGTAATATTGTTCTATGGATTAGAGTTTTTTTGATGTCTATAACCGGAGCAATGAGTTGTATAGTGTACTTCAGATTTTGAAGCATATTAGTCAATTGCCTAATCAAAGATAGTTAGAATAATCAAGAGCAGCAATACCTGCTCTTGTACTGAACCTGGAAGGACAAATGTCTATGGTATCAGCCACTATTAATACAGGTAATATTGGCTCTGAGGAATTCGTTGCTGGCTATCTAGATGATATACGCTACGAGTTAATTGACGGAGAAATAATCGACTTGGAACCTACTGGACTTCATGAACAGGTTGCTGGGTTAATTAATCGTAAGCTTAACGTAGCAATTGATCTGCTCAACTTGCCTTGGTTTATTCCCATGAAATGCCTAATTAAGCCATTAGGTCAAAATTCAGCCTTTAGACCAGATGTTGTGATTCTCGATCAGACTAGTTTGGCAAATGAACCATTATGGAAAACTGAGCAAGTTATTACACTAGGCAAGTCTGTAAAGTTAGTAGTAGAGGTTGTCAGTACTAATTGGCAGAATGACTATGCCCGGAAAGTGGAAGACTACGAAGCTTTAGGTATTGGTGAGTACTGGATCGCGGATTATCTAGGGCTAGGAGGCAAACGCTACATTGGCTTATCCAAAGAACCTACAATCACGATTTATCAGTTATTAGATGGAATTTATCAAGCACAACAGTTTAGAGGAACAGAACGCCTCATCTCCCAAACGTTTCCAGACCTGAATCTGACCGCAGAACAGATATTTATTGCGGGTCGCTAGAGTTAGAGATTGAGGAAAACGTCGTATTCTTTGGGAATAAACATTTACACTTTTTAAAGCTAATAAAGTAAAACATATATGGAGGTAAGATTATGACTCAAGCGTTGCCCAAATTACTCACCTTCAATGAATTTATTGAATGGTATCCCAATGACGCTAAACGCTATGAATTGCACAAAGGAGTAATTATTGAAATGCCACCCCCAACCGGAGCGCATGAAAAAGTTGTTGCGTTTTTGTCGCGGAAATTAACCGTGGAGTTTGATCGTCTTAATTTACCCTACGGAATCCCCAAAACTTCATTTATCCAAACTCCTTCTGCCGAATCCGCTTATTCGCCTGATGTGTTACTGCTAAATCTTGATAATCTCGACAATGAACCGCTTTTTCAAAAACAGTCAACAGTAAGCCAAGCCGCATCAGTTCCAATAGTTATAGAAGTTGTTTCAAGCAACTGGCGAGATGATTACTACAATAAACTTAGAGATTATGCTCGCGTAGCGTCTCGAAGAGAAGAAATGGGAATTCCCGAATATTGGATTGCTGATTATGCTGCATTGGGTGCAAGAAAGTTCATCGGGAATCCCAAACAACCAACTATTTTTGTATGCGAATTAGTTGATGGCGAATATCAAATGACACCTTTTCAAGGCGACACAGCGATTGTATCACCTACCTTTCCCCAATTAAATTTAACTGCACAACAGATTTTTAATGCGGCTAACTAATTTTTTATATAGTCTTTCAAGACACGCTAAATCGCGTCTCTAAATGAATGTTTTGGGCTGATCTGAACTGTATTGTCTTATAACTATCTTCCCAACTTATTAGGAATACCTTCACAACCACCAGGAATAGTAGCTCTAGTTTTTTCGCCACCCCAAGTACAACAGTAGCAACGTGCAGACTCAGACATCCGTTGCACATTACTGAAATCGGCATTTTCCACTACAGCGCCAGTTTGTTCGCCGGTTTCATAATCTGGGGGTTCAGTTCGACTGCGGGGTGATGCTTTATCTACTACACCGTAGAATAGGCGAATGCCGTTGATGTCGGCACCAGTGAGATTAGCATTATATAAAATTGTGCGGGAGAGGTTGGCTTTTACTAAGTCACAACCGGTCAAATTAGCGCGGACAAGATTCGCTTCGCTGAGGTCAGTCCAACGTAAATCAGTGCCAGAAAGGTCTGCTGCGGCTAGCATTACACCTAAATCGATGACACGCAAACCTTCCAGACGGTCTTCTGCATATCCGCCAGTCCCATCGAGAATGGCTCGACCTAATAGGCGATCGCGTTTTAGGGGTGATAACAACTTGGAACGTGAGAGAAAGCGGAGAATTTTCGCTTTACCACTACCATCAACGCTACTTAAAATTGCCGCAGTGCGTCCTTCAGCGATCGCTCTTTCTTGAGGCCAATCTTCTAATAATCCTTCTTCATCTAACACCAAGTCTGAAATGCCTTGGAAATAGGAATCAATTGTCTGTTGCTGGGTAATAATATTTTGCTGAATCGTCAGCATGTTTTGCTGAATTGTCAAGTCTTTGGAAATAACATATTGCCGCCACGCTACATAAACGGCAATGATGGCGATCAGAATTTGTCCCAAAGCGCCAAACCATTCTGCTAGGCTACCAGCAATATCCCAGTTAATTTTGCGTCCTAAAGCAAGTAAGCGATCGCTCACACCTGTAAACCGGATCAAGCCGATGATTGCTACTATTAGCCCCAAAAAGGCCACAAAAAGGGTGCGCTCTTGGGGTGAAAACCACTCGTTTAAAACTTCTCGGAACCAAGGCAATAATATGGCTAAGGATAACAGCAAAGTTATCAGCGTTCCGATAATGCCAACCATCCAGTTATTGAGGATAATTCCGATGAATGTGATGGCGATCGCTATTAGAGTAATTAGCAATGCCCTTGGCTTAACTGTGAATTGGCTGGTAATGGGTTGCTTGAAGTCAGAACGGGCTTGTTGTAAAGCAATTGTATGTTGCGGAGATTGTAAAGACCCAATCACCGCGAGTACTTCTGAGGTTAGGTTTCTCTCAGTTGAACTACCGTCAAAGTCATCCGGTTGCAAGTCGTTTTCGGGGACTGGTTCTGGGGTTGGTAGATTAGAGGAATCGGATTCAATCGTCATGTTTTCTATTTTGCCCCTTCAATCCTGGTTATGCAGCGTTCCTACGGTGTAAATTGTTAAAAAATAGGCTCAAGATTATCCTGCTTGTGCTTGTGGCAACTATCACAATTGCCCTAACAATAATCGCCAGACCTGTTACTCACCTGACTTTAAAAGCTTGGAGCGATCGCAATGATCGTCAACCTCTGCCTCCTGGCACGGTTGATGATGCCAGTCACCTGACATCAGACACAGGTGACAATTAAGCAGGTTAAGAGTCAGCCTGGAGTTGCTGAGGTGCTACTACAGTCTGTACTTAGAGATGCTTTACGTCAAGGTAAGAAGGTAGCGATCGCAGGTTCACGCCATACTATGAGTGGTCAATAATTTGGGATAATTTATTTTTTGCAAGTCGCTAAATGAAGTGTATCTGATGATTTTAAGCTCTTTACTCTGTGTCCTCTGCGCGGCAGTCGCTCATGGGGGAAACCCCCTTCTCTACGAGACGCTCCGCGTTCGCGTAGCGTTCCAAAGGAAAGGCGCTAGCCTCTCCCTTTGGGAGAAGACCGAGCTGCCTTGCCTCTGTGGTTAAAAAACTTTTAAACCGCAGAGGCACAGAGATCGCTGAGAAAAAATAAGAGATTTTATAAGTCACATTGAAAGACCTATTTGAAAAACTATGTCGTAGGGGCAATTCATCAATTGCCCCTACGACATGGATAAAAATATATATTGTGGGGTAAGCATCTTGCTCTCCCTGATTAATCAGCGTGCAAGATATCCACCCCACAAAATTGAGTAATTTATTTGTTGGAATTCCCAGTCCTTTGCCCTCAATTAAGGTGCAAGGGCATTACCCCGAATTAGACTACCAATGGTTTTGGCAGTAATCTTCAATTGGGTGATGGGATTAGCTGGGACAACCGTTTTATACAGATAGCTATCGAATGTTAGCCGTTGTACATCGAGGTCATCACACATTTCCACAAACGCTTCGCGGGTAGCGTCGGAACGATAGAACACGCTTTGCAGAATGTCCAGCACCTTGTAGGTGAGTCCGTATCTTTTATCCCAACGCTTCAGGTAAACCTTGAGGTCGCCTTCTGTAGGAATACGGCTACCACTGTTAGATGCTTCTACAATGGTTTCGGCACACATCCGCCCAGATTTAGCGGCAAAATAAATACCTTCGCCAGAGGATTTGGTAACGTAACCAGCAGCATCTCCCACCAAAGCGATGCGACCAACGACACGACGGGGACGGGGATGTTCAGGAATGGGGTGGGCTTCGACTTTGATGATTTTACCGCCTGCCAATTTTTCGGAAGCACGGGCGCGGATACCAGCTTGTAACTGTTTGATGCTGGCTTTGTTGATGTGCATTGTGCCAGTACCGACAGCTACGTGGTCATATTTGGGGAAAACCCAAGCGTAGAAATCGGTCGAAACGTCATCACCGACATACATTTCGGCGAGGTCGTTATAGTAGGCCATTTTGTCTTCGGGTAAGCGAATTCGCTCTTGGAAAGCGATCGCATAATTGTAATCCCCAGCGTCCATTTCTTTGGCAACGCGAGAATTAGCCCCATCTGCCCCAATGATTAAATCCACCTTCAGGGTTTTAGCAATCCCCTGTGAAATACCTTCTGTATGGTCAACGTAATGGATGGTATAGGGATCAGTATTGTTTCCTGGTATATCAAGTTTATGAACAGTGGCATTAATTAAATTTGCGCCTAATTTTGCCGCGCGATCGCGCAAAAAGCCATCCAGCACTTCCCGGCGGCACATTCCTATATATTCATCTTCATTTACCAGATTGATATCAACTTCCCGATTAGAAGGTGAAATCATTTTCATCTTCCGTACCCGGCGATCGATAATCTCTGGTGGTAAGTCAAATTCACTCACCATACATAGGGGAATTGCGCCCCCACAAGGCTTTGCATTGTCTAGCTTCCGCTCAAATAGGTAGGTTTCAATCCCAGAGGCTGCCAGTGTTTCAGCGGCAGATGAACCAGCAGGGCCTGACCCAATAACAGCAACCCGTAGTGTCAAAGGTCTTTCTCCCAAATCTTCACATTTACCGAGAGCATACTACCACGGTCTTTCTAGTGATTTGGCGGTTTTCCTCCAGGTTTATGCTTAAATGCAATATTCCTTAATGTTTCGATACGAATTGAGGATTGGGAATGGGGCATTGGGGATTGGGAATTAGGGATTAGGTATTGGGAAGAATGAAGAATATTGCCTAGTCCCCAATCCCAAAATATGCAGATTTCTTTGTTCGATTCTTTTACTAGACAAGTTAGTGTCGCCGTAATTACCGGATATCAAAAGCACATTTCCCCACACAAAGGTTTTGCTTGTGCCCACAGAATATTATATGGCGGCGAATCTTGCTCTCAATATATCAAGCGGGTAATTGTTAATGAAGGGTTAAAAGTAGTATTTGTCAATAGTCGTGAACGATTTCAAGCTTGCAAAGAAGCTAACCATATTTTGCGTAAACGCGTAGTAGCTTTCCGCTACGTAACTTCTATGTCAATCGAAAATTCCGAAGAATCCACAGAGGAAGAAGCAGAAACACAGCAACGAAAACAAGCATCTGGTAAAGTTGGTCAAACATCCTCATTTATTAACAGCAACAATACTGAATGTTTTGATTGTGCCGATTTGGGCTGCAATTGTGCCGAGATACTTAATATTGCTCCTGATTGTAGTCCCCCTGATTGTGGTTCGCCAGATTGTAGTTTCTTAGATTGCAGTGGCGCTGATTGTAGCTTCCTCGACTGTGGCAGTTGCGGTAGCTAAATCTTGTTCATCCATAAATAACGATATATGGTATATGTAAGACACAGTAATCCTACCAAGGATCTGTAGATTTAGTTGCAGAGGTATAGCAGCAGTGGGCATAGTAGTTGAAAATGTCTCCAAACAATTCGGGAGTTTCAAGGCAGTTGATGAGGTTAGCCTGGAAATTAAGAGTGGTTCGCTAGTTGCGTTACTTGGACCGTCGGGGTCGGGTAAATCTACGCTACTACGGTTAATTTCAGGTTTAGAAATGCCAGATAGCGGCAAAATCCTGCTTACCGGTAAGGATGCTACATACCAAAGCGTACAGCAGCGCAATATTGGCTTTGTATTTCAGCACTATGCCCTATTTAAGCATTTGACTGTCAGGCAGAATATTGCTTTTGGCTTAGAAATTCGTAAGGCACAGCCAAAGAAGATTAAGGGAAAGGTAGAACAGTTACTAGAGTTGGTGCAATTGAGTGGATTAGGCGATCGCTACCCATCACAACTTTCTGGTGGTCAAAGACAACGGGTAGCCTTAGCAAGGGCATTAGCAGTAGAACCTGAAGTATTACTTCTAGATGAACCCTTTGGCGCACTTGATGCTAAAGTCCGCAAAGATTTACGGGCATGGTTACGCCGCCTCCATGATGAGGTTCATGTTACCACGGTTTTTGTCACCCACGACCAAGAGGAAGCAATGGAAGTTTCCGATGAAGTTGTGGTCATGAATAAAGGGCGCGTGGAACAGGTGGGGACACCATCGGAAATTTATGATAATCCTGCCACCGCATTTGTGATGAGCTTCATCGGCCCGGTAAATGTATTACCCAGCAACTCGAAGATTTTTCAAAGTAGCGGGTTTGATGCGCCACATCCACAAGTATTTTTGCGCCCGCAAGATGTGATTTTAGAAAAGGCTGCTAACGGTGCCACTACACCTGCAACAGTGAGCCGATTGATACATTTAGGTTGGGAAATTCAGGTAGAATTAACTTTCGATGATGGGCAAGTGGTGATGGCCCATTTAACGCGCGATCGCTTTAATGACTTAGAGTTAGAACCGAAACAGCGTATATATGTCAAGCCAAAGGATGCGAAATCCTTCCCTGTGTCTTATTCAATTTAGACTTTTGCCAGTTTCCCAACGATCAAAACCCCTAGTTAATCGCTGTCTAATTCAGCTATTGGCTAGGGGTTTTAATCTTACGTAGGTTAGAGAGAGCATCACTTTACAATGCTAAAATTGTCTACAATTGTAATGGAATAAAATAGCAGAACAATTAAATTGATTAGCCAATGAATAAAAAGTCCAATTAATTAATCGTATAAGAAATATAGAAAATATTTAGGTGACATAGTTATATAAGGTAAGTAATATTTCAGCAAAATTTCAATATAAAACTTTTATTTAATTGAAATTAAAATCTGGATTTGGGTATTAAATAACATTAAATAAATCGACTAAAAGCATTGAAATATCCAGCAAAAACCCGGTCACTCAGTTAGGTAAATAAACTGATTTTTAACGTTGATTTAGACTTGAATAAAGCTGCTTGTATTTGTCTTTGTGCCAGTGTATAGACCAACAAGCATAACAACACCGAAACTTCCAAGATGAAAACCCTAATTATTGACAATTATGACTCTTATACTTTTAATCTTTACCAATTAATTGCAGAAGTAAATGCAGAGTATCCCACTGTGATTTACAACGATCAATTTGCATGGGATGAACTGCAAAATTGGGAATTTGACAACATTGTGATTTCACCAGGGCCAGGTCGTCCTGAAAATCTAAAAGATTTTGGGATCTGTCGTCAAGCTATTCAAAATACCCAAGTGCCACTTCTAGGTGTTTGTCTTGGACATCAAGGACTTGGTAACGAGTATGGAGGAAAAGTTATTCATGCACCCGAAGTTCAGCATGGTCGGATCAGTGAAGTTTATCACAGTGGTACTGATTTATTTGCGGGAATTCCTTCCCCTTTCTCTGTTGTGCGCTACCATTCTTTGCTGGTTGCAAATGACCTACCAGACTGTTTAGAAAAAGTAGCGTGGACAGAGGACAATCTGGTGATGGGAATGCGCCATCAATCTTTGCCGCTATGGGGTGTGCAGTTTCATCCAGAGTCAATCTGTACTCAGTATGGACAAACCTTATTCGAGAATTTTAGAGAGATTACCCTAAAATTTGCCCAAGAGCGAGGCAATAGTCCGAGAAAACACTATTGGGTAGGAGATAGTGGTGCTGCTCCCATACCTCCAAGTTCTTCTTCCCAAAAACAGCAACAGGAATTTCAACTTTGTACGCAGAAGTTGAATCTGTATCCCGATACCGAACAAATGTTTGTGCATTTGTTTGGCAAATCACCAAATACCTTTTGGCTAGATAGCAGTCTGGTTGAATCTGGTCTTTCGCGCTTTTCCTTTATGGGAGATAGCGGTGGCGAAAACAGTCTGCTAATTCGCTATCAGACGCGATCTGCCGTAGGCGGCAGCGCTTCGCTAACGCAGGAACTTACAATTACACAGTCCGATACCATAAGCTGTAAGACAAAGGGGATTTTTGAATATCTCCAGCATGAAATTGAACGGCGACATTGCCCATCTGATGATTTACCCTTCGATTTCAACTGCGGGTTTGTGGGTTATTTTGGCTATGAACTAAAAGCAGAGTGCGGGTCTAAATTAAATCACGCCTCTAGCTTACCTGATGCTATGTTTCTGTTAGCCGATCGGATGATTGCAATCGATCACCAGGAGCAAACACTCTATCTGCTTTGCCTAATTCAGCAGGGACAATACGACTTAGCAGAAGCCTGGTTTGAATGGATAAAACACCAGCTTGACCATCTTCTTCCCCTATCGCCTATTGTTCCACCAGAAGTTCAGACACCTGTTATTTTCCGATTAAGTCGGTCTGAAAGGACTTATCTTGATAATATTCAGATGTGTTTGCAAGAAATTCACGAAGGAGAAACTTATCAAGTTTGTTTAACAAACAAGATTCACACAGACACAACACCCGATCCCCTAGTGTTCTATCGTTCATTACGCCGCATTAATCCTGCTCCATACTCTGCATTTTTGCGCTTTGGCGATGTGGCGATCGCCTGCTCATCTCCAGAGCGATTTCTGCACATTGATTGCCAAGGCTGGGTGGAAACAAAGCCTATTAAGGGAACGCTACCACGAGGAAAAACACCCAACGAAGATTTTATCCTGCGTGAAAAATTGCGGAACAGTGAAAAAGATCGGGCTGAAAATCTGATGATTGTGGATTTGCTTCGCAATGATTTAGGACGGGTTTGTGCAGTCGGCACTGTCCATGTTCCCAAATTGATGGATGTAGAAACCTATGCGACTGTGCATCAACTGGTGACGACTATTCGCGGTCATTTACGCGCTGATATGAACGCCACAGACTGCATTCGCAACGCTTTTCCCGGCGGTTCGATGACAGGCGCTCCCAAACTCAGAACCCTTGAGATTATCGATCGATTAGAGCAAGAAGCACGGGGAGTTTACTCAGGAGCGATCGGCTTTTTGGGATTGAATGGTTCGGCTGATTTGAATATTGTCATTCGTACTGCTGTGCTGACTCCAGAACAAACCTCAATTGGCATTGGCGGCGGCATTGTGGCGCTTTCCGATCCTGAAATGGAGTTTCAAGAAACACTCCTGAAAGCAAAGGCATTGATTCATGCCATGATGATCGCCACGCATGGAGCCTTTGATTCTAACCAATATTATATCCAGGGGATAGAAACAGAGGCTTTTGATAGCTATAAAAAAGTGCGAGCAGTTTCCTAGCCGCCGCTAACTTCAGTCGGGCAACTCGCTCAAAATCCCAACAGGTGGGATTTTTGTTAGACTACTCACCTGTGCGTAACCAATATAAAAAAATGGGGTTTAACGCCTTAATCCTCAATTGGATATCAACTGCGATCGCCCAAATGAGGTAAATTCGTTAAGACAAGCTTAACAGGGATATCCTCTGAAACTCCCCTATTCCCCCTTCCCTAACATGTTTGTCAAATTAACTGTTAATTTTTTAGTTGTTGGGCTTTATAACAAAGACTACTAACAACTTTATTTAAGATGCTAACTCTGTTAAAAACAATTCGACATGCGATCGCAAGTTGGTGGTCTGAGTTTACCCTCCAGACTAAGCTGCTGGCTGTGGCTACATTGGTGGTTTCCTTGGTGATGAGTGGTTTGACCTTCTGGGCTGTGAATACAATCCAGCAGGACGCGCGGATGAATGACACCCGCTTCGGGCGTGACTTGGGTTTGCTGCTTGCTGCCAATGTTGCCCCCTTGGTTGCTGACAATAATCTCACGGAGGTTGCCCAATTTTCTCAACGCTTCTACAGCAGCACCTCTAGCGTGCGTTATATGCTTTACGCTGATGAAACCGGGGAAATCTTCTTTGGTATACCTTTTTGGGAATCCGAGGTAGAAAATTCCCTCACCATTAAACGGCGAATACAACTGCCAGAAGATTACCCTGGTGATGGGGAAAAGCCGATGGTGCGGCAACACATGACCCCAGATGGAGTTGTTACCGATGTATTTATTCCTCTGATCGTTAATAAGAAATACTTAGGTGTATTAGCGATCGGTATCAACCCCAATCAGACTGCTGTTATCTCCACCAATTTTACCCGCGATGTCACCATTGCCGTTTTTATCACGATTTGGGTAATGGTGATTTTGGCAGGAGTAATAAACGCTTTGACCATCACTAAACCAATAAAAGAACTCCTAGTTGGGGTAAAGGAAATTGCTACCGGGAATTTCAAGCAGCGCATTGATTTACCTTTAGGGGGCGAACTAGGGGAGTTAATTTTAAGCTTTAATGAGATGGCAGAGCGATTAGAACGCTATGAAGAACAGAATATTGAAGAACTGACAGCCGAAAAAGCCAAGCTAGAAACCCTAGTTTCCACGATCGCAGATGGCGCTGTGTTGATTGATAACAACATGCAGGTGATATTAGTCAACCCCACAGCGCGGCGAATTTTTGGTTGGGAAACGGCTGATGTGGTCGGCTGCAATGTGTTGCATCACTTACCGTCAGCAGTACAAATGGAAATCAGTGGCCCATTGTATGAAATGGCAGCAGGCGAATGTGAAAGTGCCGAATTCCGCATTTTTCTTAACCAACCCACCCCTCGGACGATCCGTATTCTTTTGACGACAGTACTCAACCTGCAAAGAGAAAGCATCAAAGGCATTGCGATTACCGTCCAAGACATAACCCGTGAGGTGGAATTAAACGACGCAAAAAGCCAATTTATCAGCAACGTTTCTCACGAACTGCGAACGCCTTTATTTAACATCAAAACCTATATTGAAACCCTGCATGACTACGGCGAAGACTTAGGATTAGAAGAACGGCAAGAGTTCTTGCAAACAGTTAACCATGAAACCGATCGCCTGACCCGCCTAGTTAACGATGTTTTAGATTTATCAAAACTCGAATCTGGTCGTCAGTATAACTTCGATGGAGTGGATCTAGCCCAAGCGATCGAGCAAACATTGCGTACTTACCAACTCAATGCAAAAGATAAAGGTGTTGAACTTCTTCAGGAAGTTGCTGCTAATTTACCCCTGGTAATGGGTAATTACGATCTGTTAGTACAAGTTTTTGGCAACCTAATTGGTAATGCCCTCAAATTTACCAAAGCTGGTGGTAAAGTAGCAATCCGCGCTTACCAACTAGATTTCAAACCCAATTACAGCCAATCTTCTCCAGTGCGGATTGAAATTTCCGATACTGGAATTGGGATTGCTACAGAAGACCAGCACTCAATTTTTGAACGCTTCTTTCGCGTAGAAAACCGAGTTCACACCTTAGAAGGCACGGGTTTAGGATTATCGATTGTCAGAAATATCATCGACAGACATCGTAGTAAAGTCCATCTAGTGAGTGAAGTTGGCATTGGCACAACTTTCTGGTTTGACTTAGCCGCCTTTGAGGAAAAAGCGCCACCGATACAAGTTGAAGCTATTACTGAAGCATCCACAATCACCACTGTCTAAAGTTTAGGGATTGGGCATTGTTGTTAATTTCGACCATTTCCTATTCCCAATCCCCAGTAAACACCAATCAAGACCTTAATATCACGAGCAACAAACAGAGCAATAATAAACCTAATAGCAACAGCAAAGCCTGATTGCGTTTTACCCAAGTTTTCACAGTTACAGCAAAACTGTTAGTGTAACGCTGCTGTTCCAACTCTAACTTTGTCTGTTCAATATTTTGGTAGAGGGTACAGTCTTTGGCGTAGGGACGCTGAGGAAAATTGCAAGTATCATCAGCGTGATAGGTGCAGGTGTCGCACAGATACCCATCCCCAGTAGCGCGGTGCAATGGAATACCGGGATGACCGTAAGCTTTGAGTGTAGTCCGGCAATAGGGACAACTAATAGCTTGACTATCAACGAGTTGATGGCAGTGGGGACAAGATACAGTAGCCAAAACCTTTAGGGCAAATAGGTAAACACTTTGATTCTACCCATTTACAAGGGTAATGGGTAAATACATAGGTAGCCTGTTAATTTTGAATATAGCTAGCTCTCAGAAATGGTTATTTTAACAGTAGAAGTACTAATTTTATGAGATTATTTATATTTTTCTAAGTGATTTCTATTACTCAATATAATTAAGGCTATGCCATAATCTAGCAAATATGAGGTTTTGCCCGAAGTCCAATAATTATTTAGAGGTAGAGAAATATTGCCTTTTAATCCTGAGCTGTGCCGTAACGAAAGCGAAGTTGAAAGCAAACTCATAGTGCAATATTTGCTACCACAGCTAGGTTATACTCCTGACACCTGGCATCAAGAAGTTGCAGTTGGTAGCATCCGCTTAGATTTCTTAGCATTTGCTGCACAGGTGATTCCCTTTGTCTTAGATGCCAACTCACCCTTGAGTGTCGTCATGGAGGCAAAGCATCCCAAACAAAACTTAAATAATCATGTTCCCCGACTCAGGCATTATTTGACCAGCTTGAATGTCAGGTATGGATTGCTGACTAATGGCAAAGAGATTAGAATTTATCAAAAATTACAGGCTGATATTCAGTTAATATTTCAATGCTCTGGGAAAGAAGTTGAGATAAAGATAGATGAAATTAAAACTCTAATTGGTAGAGAAAGCTTGAAAGAAGGACAGCTAGTAGATAAATCAAAAATTCAGATAGAAAATAATTCAAATTTTGAAACAAACAGGCAACATTCAATGAAAACGATTGCAATCTACCACAATAAAGGCGGCGTTGGAAAGACTACTGTTGCAGTCAACCTGGCAGCAGCATTACGTAAAAAAGGTAAAAGGGTTCTTTTGATTGATATAGATTCTCAAGCAAATACTACTTTTGCTACAGGATTAATAAAATTTCAATTTGACGAAGAAGATGACTTACGAGATTCTAACATTTATCATTTATTAGAATCAGGGGATTTTTACTTAATACCCGATGTTACTCGAAAATCACATTACTTTAACAACCCTGAATTGGATGTTATTCCTGCACATATTAATTTAATAGAAGGTCAGTATAAACTTAATCAAATTGATGCTAGTAAAACTAGATTAGTTACGAAATTAAAAAAAGTAGAGCAAGAATATGACATTGTTATTATCGATACGCCTCCATCCAGAGATTTATATGCGAAAGTTGCACTTGTAGCTGCTGATTACCTGATAATACCTTCAGATTTAAAGCCATTTGCAAACCAGGGGTTGTTAAGTGTTAAAAACTTTATTATAGAAGTTAATGAATTTAGAGAAATGATAGGAAAACAAGACATTATATTAATGGGTATCTTGGCTTCAAAAATCTCTACTAATTCTAAATTTTTACAATATACTTTTCCTAAGCAAAGAAGCGTAATTTTAGAACGTTACAATCTGCCTTTGATGGAAGCAGTAATTTATGATAGAACTGTGCTATCAGAATGTATGAATCAGACTATAACAGTTGGAGATTTAGAATATCCTGATCCAAAATCTGTTATGAAATATGCAGAAGAATTAAAATCAGATGCTCAAAAATCTGCTATGGAATTTGAAATCCTAGCAGACGAAGTATTAACAGGAATAGGGTTAAATAAATGATGAATTTCTCTTTAGTAGATGTAAAAAGTATTACTTCTAATGAACCTCGATCAAATTTTTCAGAGACTGATTTGGAAAATCTCGCAGACATAATTATAGAAACAGGAGGAATTATCAGACCATTAGTTGTGAAAGTGACAGGAGTAGAGAGTTATACGGTAATTGATGGACATTTTGAATACTATGCTGCTGTCAGGGCACGAGAAAAAAATCCTCGGCAAGCTGAAATGGTTAATGCCTTTGTCATTGCCCCAAAATTAGAAAATTTAGTTTTAAAGCAAGTTGCATCTCTCAAAGGAATTGATTCTTCTACTAAACCTGTAGCACCACAGCCAGAAACAACAAAGTTAGAACCACGTCTGACAAATTTAGAATTACGTCTTGAGAAGCAATTCAATGAATTTAAGTCAGAATTTATACAAGAAAGACAGAGAATAGAGAATCAGTTCAAGCAACTTGAAAACCTTATTCCCCAAAAGGGTGAACAAAATAATCCACTTAGTTTATTGAATTCTTTGGATAAAGATGAATTATCTATAAAATTACAACGCTCTAGAATTTCTGGAGCAGAAAAACTTGCTAAAGCTATAGAAGATGCTCGACATAAAAAGCCAAAGCAAAAATTTGAAGATTACCGTGATGTAGTAAAATCTGTTAAAAACTTGGGTGATAAAACAATTTTGACTATTATTGATGAGTGGTCAAGAAGTTATTAGAATCGTAGGTTGGGTTGAGCGAAGTGAAACCCAACAATTAAAGCTTAATGTTGGGTTTCGTTCCTCAACCCAACCTACGCAGGTTAATATTTTTGGCTCTAACTGAACCGTATTGCAATATGTCAATGTTTAACCCCGCACCTGTCGCAGTGCATTAAACGCTTTACCTCGCAACCCAACGGGTAACAATGATAATCCTAAACCAGTCCAAGCTTTAGGAGTTGAAAAAGACTGTCCTGCCAAAACTAGCTCTCTGCCTTTTTGCGTTTCACCCTTTTCAATTAAACGCAAACCTAATAATAACTGCGTTTCAGTTAAACGATTTTTCCTGATTGTCTCTATTTTTTCAGAATCAAACTTATAACTTTCTAAATACCGCATTTTATCAAATAAATAAGGAATGGCTCTATTTATACCTTGCTGTTCTGCATGAGTGCGATATTCCATCAATAATTTTGGTAAATAATAACCCTTTTTTCCCGCCAAAGCTAAACGCACAAATAAATCATTATCCTCACAATTTTGCATATTTGGCTGCATAAATCCTAAATCTTGCAAGGTTTTGCGGCGAAATAATGTTGCGCCAACTTGAAAGCTTTGGTTAACAAATACAACTTCCAACAAATTATCTACAACACCTGCTGGTAAATTCTTCCTACCCCAGCAATGAGTATTTTCTTGAGTTTTTGCCTCATCCCGCACATTGTTAATATCAATTATCCAATGGTCTGTACCAACAAAATCAATGCTCGAGTCTTGAGCGAGAATCGCTGCGGTACTTGCGAGAAAATCGGGTGTGAGCCGATCGTCATCATCAAATTTAATAAAATATTCACCACTGGCTGCATCAAAGCCAGAGCGCATATTATTACTTTTACCAATATTTTGCAGATGACGGATATATTTAATCCGGTGGTCTGTATACTGTGACATTAACTCAGGTGTGCGATCGCTAGAACCATCATCACAAACAATTAGCTCAAAGTCTTGCTCAGACTGATTCAGTACACTGTCAATGGCATAAGGAAGAAGATGAACACGATTAAAAGTAGGAACGCAAACAGTAATTTTAGGCATATTTTATACTAGTAACTAGAAAATATAGAAAATAGAATACTAATTTAACGCGTCACCAATAAAGCTATATTTAACGGAGAGTTCTTTGAATTTTATTCATTGTTTTGTTAAAGAGATTATTAGTTTTAGTAATTATACTTGCTGGTTTAAGCTGTTTTGGTCTTTGTTCTGGTTCTTTAAGAAAGCGATAGTGCAAAAATTCATCTCCATAACATATATTGACATCTTGTCCTTGAGATAACTGGGCAAAATCACGAGAAGAATAGCTCATATAATGGATACGATGAATTGGTTTTAAGCCATCTTGATTATAAAGAACGTTATTAATATTGACAAAGGGATCTGCATTAGCACAGTTACCTGTTCTATCTTCACCATTGGGGCTAAGTGTAAAGTTAAAAAGTGGGCGATCGCAGCGCAAGGTCATATAGTTAAACAAAAAAGAATCATCCCACCATCCATGTCCATTAATCCACTCAACTTCTTTTTGGGTAATTAATCGCTCCTTCATTATCTCAATATCTTTAACAGTAAACAATCCTCGTTTAGAGCCAAAGAAACTAGAACAATGCAGTTGAGGACGTATATCTGCTTCTGTATACAGCCCAGTTTTCTCTATAACTGAAATATTTAACGCTGCAACAGACCTATCCTTAAGGTGTTCCCAATCATCAAAAACAAAATCTGATGTTTCTAGCTTGTCAATTACATTATTGAGTGGCTTCATTGCCAAACTATCACCATCATAAAATACGAATTTATCAAAAATACCCTCAAAGGCAACAAACTTTCTTTGTAAATGACTTTTGTACCAACTAGGACGTGATAATTTTGTCTCTTTTTCCCTTGGATGTGCTGCCCAAATCTGATGAGCAAATTCTTCCCAGTATTGAATTACGTCCCAATCATCAAATAAGATTACATTTTTTCGATTATTAATTTCTTTCCTAACTAAATCTATTTGATCATTATATGGAATTATACAAATAGGAATATCTGCGCTAACATTCACCTCAATACTGTTTAGCAAAGCTACTAGTTGGTCAAACACCACATCATTAGCCAGGGTGTAGATACCGAAGGAATCCATTTTGATAAATCCTTTGTCTCTTGCAATGACTGAGTAACGCAAATAATATTCTCGTTATTTTCTGAGCTATTATTCTCGAATCATTATTAGTATACACATCTTTACACTTTATACTGGGGCAAGGAGCAAGGGATTTTGCTTAGTTTGGATGATACTAATATTACTCGTTGTTTGTCTGCATCGTCAAAACCCATGCTGTAGACTTGCTTTTTCCCAAAAATGTCCTGTGCGTTAAGACATTCGATTAAAGTAGGTGGCAGTGTACCAGTAATGAGAGCGTTTGGGATGCTGTCTAAAATGCAATAATATTTGGGGCTGCCCAAAGCGGGAGTGCCTGTCTTTCAAAAAATTAGCAATAATGCACGGAGCAAAAATTTATTTTTGAACTTGCATCAGCCCAGAATTAATCACTGATAAGTAAATATTATTTTTAGTTTTAAGCAAAAAGGAGTAGCAATGTCTAATGTTGAAGACAATAAATTAATTGCTCGACGCTGGATTGAACTCATTAGCGAGCATCGAATTGAAGATATCTGCGAGATGACCGCCCCAACTTGGAGGATGCACGGTGCTTTACCTGGGCTTCCTCCAGGGCCGGATGGAGTACGTAAACTCTTTGGCTCATTTGGGGCTATCGAGCAGAAATGGACAATTGAAGACGTAATTGCTGAAGGTGACAAAGTTGTGGTGCGTGCAACTAATACCTGCGCTCAGGAAAGTTTCTTTGGAATACCTAGTCATGGTCGAGAGCAGACGTTCACGGCTATGTTCATTCATTGGATTGTTGACGGGAAGATAGTTGAAACTTGGCGAAACGCTGATGATCTCGGACGAGTTCTTCAGCTTGGGGCGCGGATTGAGCCGGGAAGTCTGGGGAATAACTTTACTGGCTGACTGAATAAATGGCGAGTCTCTTCAGAAACTGGTAGAAGTCTTAAAAAATCTAGCTGTTGAACAATTGCCTTCTAGAGAATAATCTCAGCAACCCGGCGGTTCCTATCCCCCAAGCACCATTAACCAATAAACCTGTGACTATTCCCACAAGTTTCCAGCCTCCAGCTATGGGCTGACCCTTGATTGGTGCGACCACAAACCAAGCTACTAGCGTTGGGACAATTGCACCAAATACCAATGCTGCTAACCAATAGCTTTTATTATTTTGAAAACGAGGCGCGATTGCTACCCAAATCATTCCCCAAATTCCTCCCCAGAATGCACTTGACCAAATTTGCGGGATTCCAAATGGTTGTGTTGGTGCAGTTGGATAAGGAGTGCGAGGCGTGAAATTCAGTGTATGTAGCAACGCCAACATACCTTGGTGAAATAGCAAAACAGACACAAAGCCTGCAATAAATGCTAGGGCAAATCGAGATAAGGCAGCTTTTTGAGTCATTGCTTATACGAAAATCTCTAGGACTTGATTCTTAGAGGTGTCTATGATAGTTTGCTAACTAGTATAAAATACAGTGAATTTATCGAGTTACCGTATTTTACTAAATACTATTGTTGATATAGCCGAAGGAGCTTGGGGTTAAGACTATCTAAGTACTTTACCAAAATATATGACTAGAAAAGCCAGTGTTGCTGATTGAGAAGATAATGCCTGAAATAAACCTGAATTTGGCAATTTATCCAGAGTATTTTTGAGCAACAAAGCGATCGCAGCGAACAGATAGTGAGGATAATGAATATACGTATGCAAACTATTCATAACCGTAAAGTCAAAGGCGGAGGCTAAACCTTGGCAGAATTGGAAACACAACCTCTGGCTTTGTCAGACGCTCAGAAAAATTGGGTTTTACTCGGTGTCGGACTTGGGGTGTTCATGTCTACCCTTGATGTGGGCATCATCAATGTTGCTTTACCCACATTAGTGCAAGCCTTTGGCACCAGTTTTCCGACGACCCAATGGGCTGTATTGAGTTACCAGTTGGTCAGTTCCGGTTTAGTTTTGGGGGCAACCCGCTTGGGAGATATGTGGGGCAAGAAGTCCTTATATCAGGGGGGACTTGTTCTGTTTACTTTTAGTTCGCTGTTGTGTGGTTTTGCACCTAGTATTGAGTGGTTGATTGCCTTTCGCGCACTTCAAGGACTGGGTGCTGTGTTCATCTCTGGGCTTGGTTTGGCAATCATTACAGAAGTTTTTCCATCTTCGGAGCGAGGTCGCGCTGTTGGCGTTATCGGTAGTGTTGTATCACTGGGAATTGCTTTTGGCCCTTCCGCAGGGGGGCTGCTCCTAAGCTTATCAGGCTGGCATAGTATATTCTTCATCAATGTACCGTTAGGGATTATCGCTAGTTTCTTGATAGCTCGGGTAGTGCCACCTTCTGTACGCATTCAGGGTAAACAGAAATTTGACTTTTTTGGAGCTGTATTGGCTTTGTTGACTCTGGGTAGTTTTGGTCTGGGTATGACGCTAGGGCAAAGTCAGGGCTTTGGCAGTACCAATGCACTAGTATTATTAGCGATCGCTACCTTAAGTTTCATAATTTTTTTGGTAGTTGAAACAGTTATAAAAGAGCCGCTACTAGAACTACACCTGTTTCGCAATCTTCAGTTGAGTATGGGTTTGCTAAGTGGCTGGCTAGCATTCATTGTTATCGGCGGTTCGCTACTCATCGTCCCTTTCTTTCTAGAGAGCGTCAAGCATTATTCGACGGTAAAAGTAGGGCTGCTACTAGCTGTGTCACCTGTACTTAGTGGGTTAATTGCTCCATTAGGGGGAATACTTTCAGACCGTTTTGGCGCTCGACTAATCAGCCCAATTGGACTGGGGTTAATGATAGGTGGTTGTTTGGGCATTAGCACCTTTGATGCCCAAATTACTGAGCTAGGCTATGTGTCACGCTATTTTATTTACGGTATTGGACTGGGTTTATTCCAATCGCCCAACAACAGCACTGTTATGGGAGCAGTACCAAGGGAGCGGCTAGGGATTGCTTCTGGGCTGCTATCTTTGTCACGGACATCAGGGAATACAGTAGGAGTTTCTTTAATCGGGGCAGTATTTGGAGCATTAATCGCTAGCATGTCTGCGGGTGCAGATGTTTCTGTTGCCCCTCCTGATGCGATCGTTGCGGGGTTCCAAGGAACTTTTCGCTTCGCAGCCCTAATACTTTGTGGGGCAGCAGTCGCATCCGTATTGAGGATCGGGAAGAGGCAGGGGGAAGGGCGTAGGGAGCAGGGGGAGAATAACTAATCTCAATTAATAATTACCAATTACTAATCACTAAGGAATTAAATAAATGACAGGTAAATTAAAAGAACAAGTAGCAATTATCACTGGGGCTTCAGCAGGAATTGGAGAAGCAACTGCGATCGCATTGGCGGCAGAAGGAGCAACAGTAGTACTGGCTGCTAGGCGTGGCGATCGCATTCAGGCATTAGCAGAACGTATTAAAGCTAGTGGTGGCAAGGCATTGCCCATTGTCACTGATGTGACTGATGAAAACCAGGTAAATAACTTGGTGGCAAAGGCCAATGCAGAATTGGGAAGGGTCGATATCCTGGTGAATAATGCAGGCATTGCCTTACTCGGAACCATTGAAGCGGGAAATAGCTCAGACTGGCGGCGATCGTTCGACATCAACGTACTAGGACTGCTATATGCTACCCACGCTGTTTTACCTCTGTTGAAGGCGCAAAAATCAGGGCACATAGTCAATATATCCTCAGTGGCAGGTCGGACAGCACGGGCGGGTGTTGGTGTTTATAATGCTACCAAATGGGGCGTTAATGCCCTCTCAGAAGCTTTACGCCAAGAAGTCCACAAGGACAACATTCGCGTCACCATTATTGAACCTGGTTTAGTGGATACGGAAATTGACAACCAAATTACCGATCCAGTTGCCAAACAACGTATTGAGGAGCGGCGCAAGGCAATTACACCTCTGCATAGCGAAGACGTTGCTGCTGCGATCGTTTATGCCGTCACGCAACCGTCGCGCGTTAATGTCAACGAAATTCTTATCCGGCCAACAGGACAAGAACATTAAAGCTCAATACGGTTCAAAGCGCTACTTGTACAAAATCGTGGGTTTTGAGACGCGATAAATCGCCGTCTCTACAAGTGTTTTGGTCTTATCTGAACTGTATGCATTAAAGCTCTGTTATACCATGTCGCAGATGCCACAAAGGTTGCTCCTTATTTCGTGGATTAGCGTCATCAAGATACTGCTTCCTTTTCCGTAGGCTTACTCTATAATCCTACGGAGAAGGAGGCGATACATGATTAATTTATCTTAAGGATATAGTAAAATTACTGAATATTTGCAGAAAAGGAAATAATCTACATTATGTCACTCAGTCGTAGCGACCTCGAAGCCGGAAATGCACAGACGAGACTCTTAGAAGCATCACACTCTGGAATCAAGTTAACTACCCTGAGCGAAGATGAGTTACAGCGATCGCTCCATAAAATACTACAACACCAACTACCAAATTCTGATATCTGGATATTTGCTTACGGTTCCTTGATTTGGAATCCCCTAATCACATACGTCGAGCGCCGTGCTGGGATCATTTATGGTTGGCATCGGCGCTTCTGTACATGGATGGTTCTCGGTCGCGGTACTCCAGAGAATCCCGGATTACTCTTGGGACTCGATCGCGGGGGTAGTTGTCGTGGTATTGTTTATCGAATTGCTGCTGCTGATGTAGCATCCGAATTATTGCTGATTTGGCGACGGGAAATGTTAGCTGGTGTCTACGTTGCCCGTTGGGTAAGAGTATTTGATGGTACGCAAGAATTTAAAGCGATCGCCTTTGTTGCTAACCGTCAGCATCCCAGGTATGCTCATCAAGTACCATTAACAACTACTGTTAATAGCATTGCCACCGCATCTGGAAAATTGGGTTCCTGCGCTGATTATCTCATGAAAACTGTCGATGGATTAATCGCAGAAGGTATAAAAGATAGAAAATTGCTCTTGTTACGCAAACAAGTGCTGGCAAAACAACAAGCACTTTTAGTTAATGGCGGCTCTACTGAAACTACTAATTATAAATAACTGTTGTGAACTTCAAGTTAAATAAAATAATTGAGTTGGGAACAGATTTTAAATTGTGAAAAATAATTATCCCCAAACGTTAATTTTAAACATTTTTAATCAATACTATTGGCATAAATTATCTACTTTAGCTCAGAACTTACAGCCGCATTGAGAACTGTTAGAGGTACTGATACCACGCACAAAAATATCTACACAGGTTTCGATATAGTCCTCACAGCTATAGCTACCTTGGTTGAATTTTGCACTGCGACATAGCATTCCAGCTAACAGCATTCCTGTAAACATATCGACTGCTGGAAATGGATCGAGGTCTACTCTCACAGTGCCTAGTTTTTGACTCGATTGCAAATAAGCGACCAGTTTTTCTCCTAAAGGCTTGGCGGCTTCTTGAATCACTTGTTTAGCTGCTTCAGGATGACGTTTAGCTTCTCCAATAAATGTACGAATTAAGTCCTCCTGTGCTTCTAGCATAGTATTATAAAGATGGGCATACTGCCTTAAATCAATTTTTAGATCCTGTGTCCACGCTTCGGGGTATGCAAGGGCTTCAGTCTGGAGTGCCAAAGCATTTTTGATCACTGCTCCCAGAAGTTGTTCTTTGCTAGCAAAGTGACGAAATAAAGTCACCTCATTCACACCAGCAACACGAGCTATTTCACGGGTAGTCGCTCCTTGAACACCTAAACTGGCAAATACTTGCGAGGCGGCTTCTATCAAACGTATACGGGTGAGAGTTGGTGAACGGATGCTTTTATTCATTTATACTGGCAAGTACTTATTTTCATCATAAGTTATGTCTCCAAAGTTGTTGCAAATTAAATAAAAATAATCTTGATACCAGTACTTTTAAAGTTATTGAAAATCTGGTATCGACTTAAATTTATCTCGGTGCGGTAGCTAATGTTTTACTCATTTTCGTAACTGGGACAACTATCCCCTTTCTTAAATAATGAGGTGCTTTTTGGATGGCAGTAAATCCCAGTCGTAAATAAAATCCTTCAGCATAAAGACTAGCAGTTGTAATTACCTTATCTATACCTTGATCGGTTGCTTCGTCACAAAAATGTTGAACTAAAGCACGTCCAATCCCTTTCCCTTGATGTTTAGGATGGACATACAGCCCGATGAGTTCATCAACAATGAAGCTAGTAAAACCTATAACAACATCTCCTTTAATTGCAACTTTGCAAGTTTCCACTTTCATGGTCTTCAAGATATTTGAACCATCCGGTTTGTCGCGGTAATTACGCCAAGCTAAAAGTTCTTTTTCGGTGTAGAAAGTTGCAGGCAGAGCTTTGATAGCAGCAATATGAATTGCACTCAGCACCCACGCATCTGTTTCTAGAGCAGGTCGAAGAGATATTTCGTTAGCGCTCATAGGTTCATGACTGACATTCAGATTACATGTCTGTTTGACTTTTTGGCATGTTATGGACATTTTAGTTGCGTAGGCGTAGCCCTTCTCCTGTCGGAGACGCTGCGCGCTAAGCGTAGCTATGCCGCAGGCTTTACGACCGCGCTCAGGAACCACCCGTCGTAGATATCGCAACAGATCAAGATCAACTAGCCAAATTTTCAATTGCTTTACTGATATTAGCAGTTTCCAATTGAGTCACAACTCGCTGAACAATTTGTCGTCTAATTTTCTGTGTGACTCGCATCCGTAGTCCGTCGTAGACATCGCTTCCGCAAATCGCCAGCCCAAAATCAATACCTGCCCTCTGCCAGTAACAGAGAACCAATACAGACTGCTGATATATAAGCTCTGATAATTTTATCGGTGAAAATCATAATAAGCTCCAATTACCACTAAATCTATCGACAAACCGTATATTATGGATAAAGCAATAAAATAACCAACTTCAAAAAGCATATTTTGAAGTAATCAAGCAATATCTTTTGATATTTAGCTAATTTTGCACTGCTTACTTAAATAACTTCTCAAAGCTTGCTGATTCGACTATTTACCAAGCTGGAAGCCATTAGAAAGTCAAAAGGAGTAAATGTGATTAACGCCATACAGATTAACGAAAACTTAACGACAACAGGACAAGTTATACCAAAACAGCTTGAGCAAGCTATCCAAGAAGGTTTTAAGTCCGTTCTAAATTTGCGATCGCCTGATGAGCTAGGATTTTCCAAGGATGAGCAAAAAGTAGCTGAAGCATTAGGGCTGCATTATAAGAATGTTCCACTCAAGGTAGATTTAAAAAACTTGAATGAAGAGGCCATTACCAAAATCCTCACAACACTCGAAGAAATTCCTAAACCAGCAGTTGTGCATTGTGCAGCCGGAATGCGCTCGACTGGAATCGCACTCTTAAGTATCGCTATCCAGGAAGGATTAACACCAGAAGAAACCTTAGCAAGAGCTAAGAATCTGGGTTTTGGATTCTTTGAACACGCTGGCGTGAGTCCCCGACTGAGGCAATTATTTGTGGACTACGTTAACAAACACGCCAAATTAGCTGTGCCTACTTGCTGAAACAGATGTACTAAATAATAGGATATTGATAACTTAGCATTAGTTCAGGTGCGGCTTTTGACCAAGATGATAGCGGTGGTACTTTTACTCAGGTACAATTCGCGCAACTCAGCAGTGGATAATCACTAAGCGCAACTAATTTTTTTGTTGTCTAATTTGTAATATCAAATCCGAATTCGGTTCAATTAACGCATAGATAGCTCATTTAAGTAATTTCCGCTAGGATCTTTCACTTTTGTAAGTAGCCCTCAACCTACCAGTCTGAGGGCATAATTTTGACTTATCCAAGAGACACCCATTAACTTTGTATTAGACTAGAATGTAGGCTGTGCCAAGATTTATGATTCATCCGGGTACACAACGTATGATAAAATCTTTTTTCTTATTTATCCTTTATTATCAGTAACTTATTTCGATTTTCAAGATATAAATACGTAATTCTTATAAGATTTTTATACTAAATATAAACAGTAAAAAAATGCTATTCCAAGTAGTGACACTCAACTAAACAAACACTATAGTGATTAGATTAATCAACTGTATTGTGTCAGTAAGTTAGCCAAAAAGTCCTTTTCAGCCTGTCAAAAGGCTGGTCAAAGTCAAAAGTTGTGTTTCTCAATCGCGACATAAACTATACCGAAAGTGTCAACTCTTGGTATAGTTTATGTGCATTAAAACAGCAAGCCTCTGAAAAGTCAATTTAGGTCAATAGAAGTTATGGCAAATATTAATGGTACTGATGCTAATGATGTCATTATGAACAGTACAACTAACAATAATAGCCTCTCTGGAGGAGATGGTAATTACATCTTATATAGTGGTGAAGGAGATAATAGCCTAGACGGTGGCTTGGGGAACGATCAACTTTATGCTTCCTATACCACTGGCAACAACACCCTTAAGGGGGGATCTGGAGGTGATTATTTTAATATTAACAATTCTTCTGGGAAAAATTTTTTAGACGGTGGCTCTGAGAATGATGCATTTTCTGCTTCCTATACCACTGGCAACAACACCCTTAATGGGGGAGAAGGAAGTGATTATCTATACATTTATCATTCTTCTGGAAATAACCTTTTAAGGGGTGGCTCTGAGGACGATCGACTTTATGCTTCTAACACCAGTGGCGACAACACCCTTAAGGGAGGAACTGGGGATGATGTGTTGGATATTTCTTCCTCTTCTGGAAATAACCTTTTAGACGGTGGCTTGGGGAACGATCAACTTTATGCTTACAGTGCTACTGGCAACAACACCCTTAAAGGAGGGAGTGACAACGACTCATTCCATTTGAGCGCCCCATCTGTTACCCCTGATGTTTTAGTGACTCAAACGGTAGATGGAGGTACGGGCGACGACTATTTGTCTATCGATTATGGCAGTTTTACTACTGAGGGAATCACCTCAACTTTCGATACAGTCACTAACCAAGGTTCAATTACAGCTGGGACGTATCAAGTTAGCTATAAGAATATTGAACAATTAGATATTTCTGGTACAGCTAACACTGACACTATTCTAGGCAGTGATGGTAACGATTTCCTTTTCGGAAATGATGGCAACGATCTACTGGCTGGAGGGAGAGGCAATGATTATCTATTTGGAGGAGAGGGCACTGATACATTTGCCTTCAATAATTATAATGAAGGTGTTGATAGTCTTTATGACTTCGACCCGATTGCTGAAGTTATTCAGGTATCCTCTGCTGGTTTCGGCGGATCTTTAGTAACAGGCGCACTCTCGACTAGTGAGTTTACCATCGGTTCAGCCGCGACAACAGACGCTCAACGATTTATCTACGACAATGGTACAGGTGCGCTGTTCTTTGACCAAGATGGTAGCGGTGGCGCGTTTACTCAGGTACAATTCGCGCAACTCAGCGATGGATTGTCACTAAGTGCAACTAATTTTGTTGTTGTTTAATTTTACAAAGTCAAAGCGATCGCTCCATAGTACCTTGTGGTTAAAAGTTTTTAGTTGAAGGGTGTAAAGGATGCGATCGCCTTTTTTGGATTAATGAACATTTGTTATAAAAGTTTCTCGATAATTCCTTTCAAAAATAGTAAATCTTTTAAATCTGCCACGGCTAAACCTTTTAAAGCCGACTCTGCCTGTTTGCGCTTAGTTGGGAACTTTGACTTAAGAAGTTCTTCTTCCTCTAATTTTGCTCCACTTTCAAGTACAGAGTTGACAGTCGCTAAAATTGCAAGGGTAATACTTACAGCAATAACTGCTGCTGCAATATCAATAACTCCAGTTGGTGGTAGGAAGGATTTAAAGAACAAAAACACCGTTGTTGTAACTGCCTCCCTTGCAAATGCACCAAGTAAAGCAAAGGCTGCTTTTGATGAAAGAATTTCACCAGTATACAAATAGGATAAGGAGACAATCGCGGCAGCTTGTGTAGCTGCTATATAAGCTGCACTGCCAGGAATAAATGCTTGAATAGCAACTGCAACTAATGCTGTTGCTATGATACCTACCGCATAAGATTTTTTCTCACCCATGTGACGAGCGAGTAGTAGATCCTTTCCCTTTGAGACTAAAAAATTTTCTATATCCTCCCGAAGCCCATATACACCACGAATATCTAGTGGAGTGCCAGGGAGACAATCAGCATCATACCCGAATGCACACACTGGGTAAATTTTTTCTATCTTAAGCACCTCTTTCCACTGAGTAATAACCTTTTCTAAAGCCAAAGGAGAATGCTTATCCCACTCATCAATTTTATTCAAAACAACAAATACAGATTGACAGTGTGCTAGAAGGTCATCTAAATATCTTTTCTGAGACGCATCTGCGGCTCCGGTTACAACTAAAATACCTACATCAATATGTTTGAGAAATTCTCGTGTAATATCACTATTTTCAGAACGGACATCATCAAGCCCTGGTGAATCGATTAGCCTAACTTTATCATCAAGGCGCAATATTTTTAATTTTGTGGTTACACCAGCTTCAGCACCCACTTCGGCTATGGCTTTTTTACGACTCCTTTTGAGTAAAGCATTAATTAATGAGCTTTTGCCAGAACTAACTTTTCCAATGACAGCCATATTTAAAGTTTTAGAAAAATCTTGAACTTTTTCCTCAAATTGAGTATTTACATTTTCCCAAAACTCTTGCTCATCCGAATTATCAGATACTGAATTAACCATTGAAAAGTCTCCTAATAACTATAATTACAGCTATTATGTAACTTGTCTAATTCGTTAACTCTCAGTGGATATGCTTAAACTTACAAAAGTAGTGGTGTGTAAAGTGATTATCATCCACCATGTCTGAAACGTATTAGACATTATTCAACAGAAACAGTGATATCTACGACGGGCTGCACCTACACCAGACTCCGAAAAAAGAGCTTAACACCGCCCTCTCCTCATAAATTGTTAACACCCTTGCTCCCAGACATAACGAAAGTGATACACTACATCCATGCTAGGGGTGCCTACATAACCAGGCTGAGATCACACCCTTAACACCTGAGTCTGGGTAATACCAGCGGAGGGAAGCTGTTTATTGAGGAATCATAATATGCGGACAGAATGGGTTGCTAAACGGCGTGGGCAGGGTAATGTATCTCAAATGCACTACGCCCGCCAAGGTGTCATCACCGAAGAAATGCACTACGTCGCCCAACGGGAAAATCTCCCTGCCGATCTCATTCGTGATGAAGTGGCGCGGGGGCGAATGATTATCCCCGCTAATATTAATCACACTAATCTAGAGCCGATGGCTATTGGTATCGCCTCTAAATGTAAGGTTAATGCTAATATCGGCGCTTCTCCCAACTCTTCTAATCTTCAAGAAGAAGTTGATAAGCTGAATCTGGCGGTGAAGTACGGTGCTGATACCGTGATGGATTTGTCTACAGGCGGCGGTAATTTGGATGAAATTCGTACCGCCATCATTAAGGCTTCGCCAGTTCCCATTGGTACGGTGCCAGTATACCAAGCTTTAGAAAGCGTCCACGGCACAATCGAGAATCTGACTGCTGATGATTTTCTCCATATCATCGAAAAGCACGCCCAGCAGGGGGTAGATTATCAAACTATCCACGCAGGGATTTTGATTGAGCATTTGCCCTTGGTGAGAAACCGCATCACCGGTATTGTCTCTCGCGGCGGCGGTATTTTGGCGCGGTGGATGCTACATCACCATAAACAAAACCCACTTTATACCCACTTCCAAGACATTATTGAGATTTTCAAAAGGTACGATGTCTCCTTTAGTTTAGGAGATTCTCTACGTCCCGGCTGCACTCATGATGCCTCAGATGAAGCACAATTAGCTGAATTGAAAACCCTGGGACAGCTAACTCGCAAAGCTTGGGAAGATGATGTCCAGGTAATGGTGGAAGGGCCAGGACACGTGCCAATGGATCAAATTGAGTTCAACGTCCGTAAGCAGATGGAAGAGTGTTCTGAAGCACCTTTCTATGTTTTGGGGCCATTGGTGACAGACATTGCTCCCGGTTATGACCATATTACTTCAGCCATTGGAGCAGCGATGGCTGGATGGTACGGTACTGCAATGCTGTGCTATGTAACACCCAAAGAACATTTAGGTCTACCAAATGCCGAAGATGTGCGGAATGGGTTGATTGCCTATAAAATAGCAGCTCACGCGGCTGATATTGCTAGACATCGCCCTGGTGCAAGGGATAGAGATGATGAACTTTCCAAGGCGCGTTACAACTTCGATTGGAACCGTCAGTTTGAATTATCACTCGATCCAGAAAGAGCTAAGGAATATCACGATGAAACTTTACCAGCAGATATCTATAAAACTGCTGAGTTTTGTTCGATGTGTGGGCCTAAGTTCTGCCCAATGCAAACTAAGGTTGATGCTGATGCGCTGACAGAATTAGAGAAGTTCTTGGCGAAAGAGCCTGTGACTCAAAGCTAACAGACATGGGGGAATGGGGAATGGGCATTGGTCAATAATTTTTCTTCCCCTGCTCCCCCTGCCTCCCCTGCTCCCCCTCCTCCCTCATCCCTACACTCCCTAACTCAAACGTATTGACTTAAAACCCAATTTCAATGGTCAAGCTGCGAATCTTTCCGGTATCTGTGGTAGCTTTATCTGCAACTTCCAGAGTCCAGGTTCCTTGGGGACTTTTACCTTTAAAGGCAGCAAGTTTTGGGGTATTTACCTCGTCATAGGTTGTTTTGATATTATCTGTAGCTCCGCCCTGGCGATCATGCAGAATAATGGGAAGTATGCCTATTTGCACTGGGGGAAGGAGAGTAACTACAAGATCCCCAATATAAGTATGCTCGATGTCTACATTAACTTTGATGGATTTCATCAGGCTGGTATTAGCGATCGCCAACGACAATGTTGATGTTTGCAAATCGTTAATTGGGATATCTTGTACTGCCTTGAATATGCTAATGGGCGATGTTTGCGCCGGCTTGGCCAATTCTACAGCTTTGAGAGCATTGATTCTACCGTAACCGTAGAATGGGCTGCGACCATTAGCATCATATTTACCTCCAGCTTGATCGATGCGATCGCAAGAGCGTTTAATAATGTCTCGTACTTCGTCCCAACGCAGATTTGGGTTTCTGGCAATAATCAATGCTGCAACACCAGCTGCACCAGGACAAGCACTAGAAGTCCCGCCGAATTCGTTCGTGTAGTTACCTCCGGCATCACCCAGATTTACATTACCGGAATTATAACCAAGTACACCAACGCGATCGGTTGTCCAAATTCCAGGGGTTTGAGAACTATCACCATTGTTACTGGGAAAGGCACACCACACCGCTTGACCAAAGTCACTGTAAGCGCTTCTTGTGCCAAAGTCGTTACAAGCTGCGATCGCAATTACCTTTTGGTAGCTGGCGTAGCCGTCGTTATCCACACTTTCGTTACCATTGCCAGCCGCGAATAAAATTACACATCCCTTGCTGTTACGTCCTTTATTGATTGCAAAGTCCATAGCCAATCTTGTGGAGTCAGGCAAAGGTACTTTTTGCTTGTGTAGAGGATCGTTTGGCTCAAACCAAGTCCCATCTGCTGGGCCCCAACTACAAGAAATCACATCAGCACCATTTTGAGCCGCCCAAATAAAAGCATCTGCTTCATCCTGTGATCCCAACGACGAAGCTAAACGAATCGGCATCAGTTTTGCACCTGGTGCTACACCTGATGCACCAAATTTCCCGTTGCCACAAGCTACTCCTGCACAAGCTGTCCCGTGGTTATTGTCGTTTCCTGGTCTGGGATTGTCATTTTTACGTGTGACATCGCGCGGGGCAACAATCTTTCCAGAGGAACGGAATTCTTCATGATCGAGATCCACACCGTCATCGATAATTGCAATAATTGTTCCTGTGCCATCGCTTAATTTCCAAGCTGCTTCAACGTTGGCATGGGCGTTAATTACCTTACCGTTAATTGTTGTTTGCTTTAAGTGCCACTGCTGCGGGAAAACCTGACGTTGGCGTGATTCACGCACTAGTTCAGGATGGCACAGTTCGACTGATTCCTCATTCAGAAGTCTCTCGGCGATGTCAAAGATAGCTATACCAGTATTTGTAGGTGCATTGACAAAATAAGCATTTCGCGCATATTCAAGTTGACGTTTAATTGTTAAGCCGTAACGTCCCAATATCTCTTGGCAGACCCTTGATTCTTCTTCATTATCGAATTTAACAAAGAGGTTTTCGGTGTAAATTATCGGTTGGCTGGAGGCTGGATCGATCAAGACACGTCCGGCAAATTGGACTTGAGACTCTTGGTTGAGAATTTCACGGGCGCGATCGCGCAAAGCAACACCCTGAGTCGGAACTTTCGCACGCAAAATTTCTACACCCGCTTGCCGAAACCGCATTGTTAACTCGAATTGATTGAGGATGCTACGAGCTGTGGGTGACACAGGTGCGACTTCAAACGGTCTTGCACCAATTAGAGTACTGCGGCTTTCGGTACGCACTACAACGTGTTCGTCACTGATAGCAAGTTCATACTGTTGACCGTTCTGTCCACCATAGCGAACCTGAACCATAGCTTAATCTCCTGGGATATTTGTCTTAAAAATTGGGCATTGGGAAATCGTATTATGCACTACTTGTAAAGCTTGCTATACGCAGTGTGCGTTTATGGATGGTTTTTATTTCATGTGTTATATGTGTATTACGACATTAAAAAGATCCAGCTGCAACAGAATTTAATCTCTCTAAAGTTCATACAAGCCTTCAATTCGTCTTTCCAGAAAAGAGGAATTCAAAGTCAGGCTGTTTTACGAATCTTCACTATCACTAGGGATATATAGCTTGCATCCCGATAAAAGATTTGTATTCTGTACCACTGAAAACGCTATAACATCATTAGAACTTGAGAAAGATGTTTTATTTTCCGGCTGAGTATTTTCTACAGGTGTACTCTTTACCCCTGATTGCTGAAGTGAAATTTCAAAACGACTATTTTTCTGAGTATCCTGAACAAATTCGGGTTGGCAGCGATAGCACTGCTATATCTTATACTCGTAAGTCTGGGTACTATGCAATACATTATAATAATCAACCCAAGACGGTAGCACCAGGAGCAATTTTACAACTTAACGATGGTGCGATGTCTACGAAGGGCTACGCCTACGCAGTTTTTCCAGGCGAACCCAATCAATCAGAGCAGGGTAAACTGAGTCCAGTTTACACAATAGAACCCAATGGTTCTTTAGCAGTACCAACTGGACTGGTTTTCATCCGCTTTGCTGAAGGCGTTGATGTAAAGTCTCAGCACGAAGCAATTAATCGAGCGGGTTATGAAGTAGTAAAAAGCCTTGATTATGCGCCTCACGCTGCTTGGTTGCGTGCCCAATCAGGTAATATTGCAGATGCGATCGCAAAGATTCCTCAGCTAGAAGCGATACCTAAAGTTGAGAATATCGAACCTCAGATGCTTATGGAAAGAGGTTTGAGATTAGAACATTAATAATTCGAAATGAGTCACACTAAGAGGTTGTTTGAACAGTGTTTCGCTGTGACTTTAGGTCTTTGAGATCCCCCCTTTTTAAGGGGAGAAACGGAATTAAAGTCCCCCTTTTTAAGGGGGATTTAGGGGGATCTAAAACTTTTGTTACCAAGACGAGAACTTTTCAAACAACCTCTAAGGAATAGCGATGGCGTACCCGCGCTTCTTTGCGGGGCGTAGCTCATCGCATCTAATGCTGTAGTTCACAAATTTTATTTGCTGGGGATTTTGGTGTTTTGCATAAATAACCCAGAGAAGAGCGATAAGTACTATGAGAGCAAACAAAAAATTAACTCTTAAGTTTTAATAACTTATCAAAGTGACGGGAGGAATCAAATATAATTAGCAATTTCTTAGGTATTAAAATTTTATGCTTTTACTATTTAGTTATTTCTATTTAATAGCAGTTACTGGCAGATAAAATTAACATTTTTTATCAATGAATTTGATAGTATTATTTGCTGCAAATATGTACCAAAATTTAAGTCTTGGCTGTAATTATTCTTACTCATAGTCAGATTTAATTACTCATGTTAATTAACCGTGTATATGTACAGAAATAATATTTACCTTTAATCGCTGCTATGAACAGAGTTACCACAGTCTGATAAAGAAACAGGGTTAGGTTTTATAACAAAAATTTTCAGATTACAGACATAATTTTATGACAGCAAGACTAATATTTGACCCTTGGATTAGCTGCCCTCAGCTGAATCCTAAGGCCCAGCTTCGCCTATTCTGTTTTCCATGTGCTGGGGGTACAACTTCAACATATAGTACATGGACAAACAAATTACCAAAAGATGTAGAGGTTTATTTAGTTCAGCTTCCTGGAAGAGGCCGTCGATTACAGGAACCCTCATATACCAATTTTTTCCCTCTAGTTCAAACTTTGGCATCAAAACTGAGACCCTATCTGAATATTCCATTTGCCTTTTTTGGTCATAGCATGGGTGCAACACTTGGCTTTGAGATAGCGCGTCTACTCCGTCATGAATATAATCTTAGCCCTGTTCATTTATTTGCTTGTTGTTGTCCTGCTCCTCAAAAACCAATTCTCAGACCGTTCATTCACACAATGCCTGAAGCTAAATTCTTGGCGGAACTTCGCGATCGTTATAATGCAATTCCCCAGACAATTTTGCAGAATGAACAACTGTTGCAACTTTTCTTACCCTGTCTGCGAGCCGACTTTACGATGCTAGAGACATACATTTACAAAAGTGAAATGCCGCTCGAATGCCCAATCTCTGTATTTGGAGGTTTACAAGATAAAGCAATAAAGGTTGATGCTTTAGAAGCTTGGCGTGAGCAAACTAGTAGTTACTTTAATCTGCAAATGTTTCCTGGAGATCATTTCTTTTTACATAATGCTCAATCACTATTTTTGCAGTCATTATCTCAAAATTTATCTCACCTATTAGCCATCAATAATAATTAAAATTTATAGATAGGAATGTACAGTTTACTTAGTAGCTAAATCTATTTAAATAAAGTGTACAAAATAATTTTGTTGCAAAAATGGCTATTGATATTTTGCGTAATCATTTTGCAACGAAAAGATTGCTTGCATCGTATTTATACCATGCGCTAAAACCACGCAGTTTCTCAATTATCCTCAAGTTTTATGACAGAATTGATCTCGACAAAATCAAATTCCCCGTTTTCTACTGGATTACCAGCTTTGTATAGCATAGCTTTTTTGTCTGGTATTTCTATAGGGCTATTTAATCCCTTTATCTCAACATTAATGGCGCAACATCAAGTTGATGATTTATGGATAGGAGCAAATTCTACGGTGTATTTTTTAGTCATAGCTTTGGGAACACCGTTCGTAGTAAAAGTATTACCCAAGTTGGGGCTTCGTAAAACTATGATGCTTGGCTTGACAATGATGGGTATTAGCGCTCCTTTGTTCACTATGACTACATCAATGCCTTTGTGGTTTATTATACGTGCTGTTATGGGCATTGCTTGTTGTTTATATCTAGTCAGTGGAAACACTGCATTGAATCACTTTTGTCATGAAGGTAATCGAGCGATCGTCAATGGTTTGAATGCTCTAGCTTTTACTTTTGGATTTGGTATTGGCCCAGTAATTGGTTCTGCTTTGTATAATGTTTCACCAAAACTGTCATTTTTGTTGGGTAGTGCTTTAATTTTTAGCGGCGTAATTGTGGTATGGATAGCTCTACCAGATAAAGCAGTTGTTTTTCAACAATCTTCACGTTCCGGAATTTTCAACAAGCTGAAACTTCCTCTTCAGGGCGCATTTGCCTATGGTTTTGCCGAATCAACGCTAGTTTCTTTATATCCTGTTTATCTGCTACGACAAAATTACAATATAGAGCAGATCGGCTATACCTTTGCTGTATTTGTAGTTGGCGGCTTGCTCTCTACTGTTCCAGTTACTCACATAGCAGACAAATTCGGCAGACTCAAAGTTCTTTTTATGAGCGTGTCTATCGTAATATTGTCGTTTTTATCTCTTTCATTGATTCAAGACTCCACTGCTACCCAGATATTTGCATTTATTGCTGGAGCTAGTATCAGCCCGATTTTTCCCTTAGCAATGGCATTAATTGGAGCAAAACTTTCTAGAAATGAACTATCTTCTGGAAGTGCTTTGTTCACAGCTATATATAGTTTCGGATGTACTGCTGGGCCTATTGCTTCATCCTTAGCCATCAAAGTTTTTGGTGATGGTTACATATTTAGCTTGACAATAATCATCTTTGCCGTGTTTTTGTTTTATGTGGGCAGACAGAATAAAAAATTTCCGTTCCGAATTGCTTAACTCGTTAATATCACTGGTGAAGAGGAAAGATTCACTGGTGCTAATGGCATATTATCCCTTGCCGGAAGCGTCATAATTGATCTATAACCAAATGTTCCTGAGCCAACTCAGATTATAGTGAATGGCACTTTCGCTTTCGGATATGGCTTGATTTGATTGAGCTATGTTGTTAGGCATTTTCGAGTAAGAAAATATCTAAATATTTAAAATCTGTGAAAAGCTCATATAGCAGTATTTTCACGGATTTTAAATTTTTGTGCTGTTTACACCGTGTTGTATTAGTCTTATAGAGACCGAAATAGACGAAACATATTCCCCATAAGGCTTTTAATATATGCGATCGCAGGTAAGTAAAATAAATAAAGTCAAATTTATGGAATAGTTGCATAAATCTTTTACTTACTCCAGTTAAATATATAACAGTTCAATTACAGAACAAACGATGACAAGTTTTATTCTCTCATGTTGTAATTTCAAAACACAACAAACGGAATCTCTGTCATCAATATATGAGCAAACAAATTGAAACAAATGGCTAATGTTTTTGGTTAATTCTTACGTGAACTTCTCCAAAAATTATTCTCGAAAGTTTCAATTATGGAGAATGACTGCTTCGTTAAAACACTGATGCCAGCTAAATATCAATTTGTATTTGCTGAAATATTATGTCAAATACTCTCAGCAAAAAACAAAAGTTAAGTTAATTGCAATACCTACTACAAGTTAAACATAATCCCTGTATGAAGACACTATCTCAAGCACAAAGCAAAACCTTATCTCAACAATCTTCTTTCACTGGAAATTCCTCTACCAATGTAATTATTGGTAATCAGAAACTCACAATCAATGATGTTGCAAGGGTAGCACGCAATGGCGCATTAGTGTCTTTAACTGATAACGCAGACGTTTTGCAGAATATTCACGCATCTTGTGATTACATTAATAATGCTGTTGAATCTGGGGAACCAATTTATGGAGTGACATCTGGCTTTGGCGGTATGGCCAATGTTGCCATATCCCGTGAACAAGCATCCGAACTCCAAACCAACTTAGTTTGGTTCCTGAAAACAGGTGCAGGCAACAAATTACCCTTGGCAGATGTGCGTGCAGCTATGCTCTTGCGTGCAAACTCTCACATGCACGGTGCATCTGGCATCAGGCTGGAACTTATCAAGCGCATGGAAACTTTTCTCAACGCTGGTGTTACACCGTATGTGTATGAGTTTGGCTCAATTGGTGCAAGTGGTGATTTAGTGCCACTATCCTACATTACTGGTTCACTGATAGGCTTAGATCCCAGTTTTAAGGTTGACTTCAACGGTAAAGAGATGGATGCACCGACAGCCCTAAGTCAGCTGAATTTGTCACCCCTGACATTGTTACCGAAGGAAGGCTTGGCAATGATGAACGGCACTTCAGTAATGACAGGTATTGCGGCAAACTGCGTCTACGATACTCAAATTTTAACTGCGATCGCTATGGGCGTTCACGCTCTAGATATCCAAGCTTTAAACGGAACCAATCAATCATTCCATCCATTTATCCATAATTCCAAACCACATCCTGGTCAATTATGGGCAGCAGATCAGATGATTTCTTTGCTAGCAAATTCCCAGTTAGTCCGTGATGAGTTAGATGGTAAACACGATTATCGTGATCACGAATTAATTCAGGATCGCTACTCACTCCGATGCCTTCCCCAGTATTTGGGGCCCATTGTTGATGGGATTTCCCAGATTGCCAAACAAATTGAAATCGAAATCAACTCAGTGACTGATAACCCACTGATTGATGTGAATAACCAAGCTAGCTATCATGGAGGCAATTTTCTCGGACAGTACGTGGGTGTGGGAATGGATCACCTGCGTTACTACATTGGGCTAATGGCTAAACATTTGGATGTGCAGATTGCCCTCCTCGCCTCACCGGAGTTTAGCAATGGACTACCACCATCTTTACTTGGCAACCGAGAACGTAAAGTCAATATGGGACTCAAAGGTCTGCAAATATGCGGTAACTCAATTATGCCACTGTTGACCTTCTATGGAAATTCTATCGCCGATCGCTTTCCTACCCATGCGGAACAATTTAATCAGAACATCAACAGTCAAGGATACACTTCAGCGACTCTAGCCCGCCGTTCTGTCGATATATTCCAGAATTATATGGCGATCGCTCTCATGTTTGGAGTCCAAGCTGTTGACCTCCGCACATATAAAAAGACCGGTCATTACGATGCACGCGTCTGTCTATCACCTGCAACTGAGCGGTTGTATTCAGCAGTCCGCCACGTAGTTGGACAAAAACCAACTTCAGATCGCCCATATATTTGGAATGATAATGAGCAAGGTCTGGATGAGCATATTGCCCGGATTTCTGCTGATATCGCGGCTGGTGGTTTGATTGTGCAAGCAGTTCAAGATATCTATTAACAGTTATTAGTCAATCGTGAACAGTCGGCAGTTAATTTAACTGTTGACTGTTTACTAATTTCATCCACTTATTGCATAAATTCTCTACATCAAGGCGATAAGTACAACAAGAGCTACAACTTAAATCTTGCAACAACTTTTATGAATATTTCCCAAAATGTGGAGCGTGGTTGCTGCCTTTTTCCTAACAAACCAGCGCTCATTTTTGAAGGCTTATATTTTACTTATAAACAACTGAATGAAATGGCAAATCGCTTTGCCAATGCTTTACTGGGGTTAAGGATTGAGCGTGGCGATCGCATAGCATTATTATTACCAAACATTCCTGAATTTGTTATTTCCTATCTGGGGATTCTCAAGATTGGGGCGATCGCAGTTTCCATTAACCCAAGTCTGCAAAGCGATGAACTCAAGTTTATTCTAAATAACTGTGGAGCAGTTGTACTCGTAACCACAGAAACGCTGCGAGAAAAATTGCCCAAAGCCGATTTACCGCACCTTAAGCACATCTTAATTGCTGAGGGGAAAGCAACTGACGCGATCGCATTGAGTGAATTCATGGCAAATGCTTCCCCTAGCGCCCGTGCTGTGGAGATGGAACGTGATGATCCGGCGGCGATTCTTTATACTTCTGGTACAACAGGTTTCCCTAAAGGCGCTACTTTATCTCATGGCAATGTGATTTCCAATATGCACTCAATGAATCACTGTTGCGAAATGCGCCCTAACGATCAAATTTTACTATTTTTACCGATGTTCCACTGTTTCGGGCAGAATGCAGTTCTCAATAGTGGACTTAATACCTGTGCAACTATCGTTTTACAGCGATCATTCGACCCAGAAACGGTACTGACAACTATAAGCGAATATAATATTACAATCTTTTTTGGTGTTCCCACTACTTTTATTCTTTTATGCGATAAAGCATCTATCCGCGATTTGGATTCAGTGCGTTACTACTTCTCTGCGGCCGCAGGTTTGCCTGTAGAAATTGCCAAACGTTGGCAAGACAAGTTTGGTAAAGTCATCAACCAAGGGTATGGTCTTACAGAAACATCACCCTTAGCTAGCTATAACCACGAATTGAGGTACAAACTGGGTTCTATTGGTTCACCAATTGAAAATGTCGAGATGAAGATTGTCAGCCTCGATGATGGTTGTGAAGTTACCCCTGGTGAACTCGGCGAAATCGTTATTCGCGGTGTCAATGTCATGCTAGGTTACTGGAATCGCCCGGCTGAAACTGCCAAAGCCATTAAGAACGGATGGTTTCACACCGGTGACATTGGTCAAATAGATGAATTGGGCTACTTTTACATCGTTGACCGCCTCAAAGATATGATCAACAACGGTGGATTAAAAGTATACCCAGCCGAAGTTGAAAATGTTATTTACCAGCATCCAGGTATTGCAGAGGTAGCTGTCTACGGTGTACCAGATTCAATACTAGGTGAACAGGTGAAAGCTAGTGTTGTCCTCAAACCAGACCAAGTAGTTACAGAAGAAGAAATAATTGCATTCTGTTACCAGAAACTGGCTAAATATAAAGTTCCTAGTGCCGTCGAATTTGTCTCCTCGATCCCCAAGAACCCGACTGGCAAAATACTCAAGCGGCTACTAAGGCAAGAAAATTCTGCTGCACCTTCCCATAGTACTGTGGTTAGCAAAACTCAGACATCTGCGTCGGTAAATGTCTCTTACCAAACTGCCGAATTGATCGAAAACTGGATTATGGATTGGGTCGTGAGAAAATTGGCAGTAGCAGCCCAGTCAATCGACCAAAGTAAGTCATTTGCTGATTATGGATTAGATTCCGTCAGGGCTGTCAAGTTAGCCCAAGAATTGAGTGAATGGTTGGGATATCCCTTAGAAGCAACTATAGTCTGGAACTTCTCCACCATCGAATCTTTAGCACGCCACCTAGCCAGTCAAAAAATTCCCCAACCGACAGAATTAGCCAAGACAAAGCCAGAGTCTAATTTGCACGCAGAAAGTCTGTTGGTGTCTGTAGAATTGCCTGCAAACAAAGCAGAACTGACCGAATCAGCAGACTTAAAAGCACTCTCAGACGCGGAAATAGCTGAATTACTTACCAGAGAAATTGCCACAGTTAAACAAAGGAGATTAGTATGATTCCTAATTCAGAGAATACAAATTACCGCTTGTTACTAGAAAATGCCATTTTAGAATTGCGGCGGATGCGGTCTGAAGTTGATACTGTTGAGCAATTACAGAAAGAACCCATCGCTATTATTGGAATGTCTTGCCGTTTACCTGGGGGTGTCAATAACCCAGAGGATTACTGGAATTTATTACATAATGGGGTAGATGCCATTAGCAAAATTCCTGCACAAAGATGGCCAGTGGATGAGTTTTATCATCCAGACCCCGATATGTTGGGGAAAATGTACACCCAGTACGGCGGTTTTTTAAATGAGGTAGACAAGTTCGATGCTCAGTTCTTTGGCATCTCTCCCCGCGAAGCCGTCAGCCTCGACCCTCAACAGAGGCTACTTTTGGAAGTAAGCTGGGAAGCGCTAGAAAATGCTGGACAAGCACCAGAAAAGTTAAATGGCAGTCCTACTGGGGTATTCGTCGGGCTGTCTATGGATGACTACTCACAACTGAGCTTTTATGGCGATCGCACTCAAATTGATGCCTACAATACTTTAAGTATTCTCAGAAGTATGGCGGCTGGGCGTTTGGCTTACGTCTTGGGTCTGCAAGGAGCTACCATGCAGTTAGATACAGCTTGCTCGTCTTCGCTGTTAGGGGTGCATCTAGCTTGTCAAAGCCTCCGTTCTCAAGAATGCAATATGGCTTTAGCTGGCGGTGTCAACCTGATTCTCTCACCAGATCCTTCCATTGGTCTGTGTAAATTAAAAGCCTTATCTACCGATGGTCGCTGTAAAACTTTTGATGCCAGCGCCGATGGTTACGGACGCGGAGAAGGATGTGGCATAGTAGTACTCAAACGTTTATCTGATGCTTTAGCTGATGGCGATCCTATTCTGGCATTGATTCGGGGTTCAGCATACAACCATGATGGCTCTAGTAATGGTTTGACAGCCCCCAATGGTTCAGCTCAAGAAAAATTACTTCGCAAAGCCTTAGAAAATGCCAACGTCCAAGCCCATCAGATTCAATATGTGGAAACTCACGGGACTGGTACACCTTTAGGCGATCCCATTGAAGTGTTAGCCTTGGGAGCAGTATTAGGTCAAGGTCGCTCCCAAGACAATCCCCTAACTATCGGTTCGGTAAAAACTCAGGTTGGTCATTTGGAATCAGCCGCCGGAGTTGCCGGGTTAATGAAAGTTGTGTTAGCTCTCCAGCACGCAGAGATACCACCACATTTACATTTTCAACAACCTAATCCCTATATTCCTTGGGAAAAACTGTCGGTTGTGGTTCCGACTCAGCCCACACAATGGCCATTAGGGGCAGATGGACGACGACTAGCTGGGGTCAGTTCCTTTGGCATGAGTGGTACAAATGTCCATTTGATTTTGGAAGCAGCACCAGATAACAATTCAAAATTGAAAATTCAAAATTCAAAATTAATTGAGCGTCCGCTTCATCTTTTGAGTTTATCGGCGAAAACTGAATCAGCACTACAGTCACTTGTCAGCCGCTACGAATCTTTTTTGGTAGGTGATAGCAAAGCAAATATAGCAGATATTTGTTTCACAGCAAACACAGGGCGATCGCATTTTGACCATCGGTTGGCTGTTGTCGCTGAATCTACTCAGGACTTACGCCAACAATTGGAAGCTTTTGCAGCAGGTAAAAATCCAGGTGTGAGTGGACAATTACACAACAAAAAGCGCCCGAAAATTGCCTTTCTATTTACCGGACAGGGTTCTCAGTATATAGGTATGGGGCGAGAACTCTACGAAACACAACCGACATTCCGGCAAACTTTAGATCGTTGTGATGAAATTCTCCGTCCTTATTTAGAACAGCCTTTACTGTCGATTCTCTATCCTGAATCTGGGACTAGCCCTCTCAATGAGACCGCCTACACCCAACCAGCTTTATTTGCCCTAGAGTATGCAGTCTCCCAGTTATGGAAATCTTGGGGCATAGAACCTACAGTAGTTATGGGTCATAGTTTGGGTGAGTATGTTGCCGCTTGTATAGCAGGAGTTTTTAGTCTGGAAGATGGACTAAAATTGGTTGCTGTCCGCGCTCGCCTCATGCAGTCATTACCTCAAGATGGGGCAATGGTCAATATATTCGCCTCAGAAGCGCGAGTATTGGCAGCTATTCAACCTTATGCCGATCAAGTATCGATTGCTGCCATTAACGGCCCGGAAAGTGTCGTTATTTCAGGACAACATCAAGCAGTCGCAGCAGTGGTGTCTACTCTCCAAGGCGAAGGCGTTAATAGTGTCAAGTTAAACGTTTCCCATGCCTTCCATTCTCCTTTAATGGAACCAGTGTTAGCGGAATTTGCGCGCATTGCCTCAGAAGTCAGCTTTTCATCACCTAATATCAAACTGATTTCTAATGTTACTGGCACAGTAGTGACTACAGAAATCACCAATGCGGAATATTGGGTCAGACATTTGCGCCAGTCTGTGAGATTTGCTTCTGGGATGGAAACCCTTGAGCAGCAAGGTTGTGAAATTTTTCTAGAGGTCGGGCCAAAACCAATTTTACTGGGAATGGGTCGTAAGTGTCTCCCCGAAGGAGTAGGAGTTTGGCTCCCTAGTTTGCGCTCAGGACAGTCGGATTGGCAACAGCTACTTCAAAGCTTGCAAGAATTATACTTGCGTGGGGCATCAATCAACTGGTCTGGCTTTGATCAAGATTATCCCCGTCGTCGCCTAGTGCTGCCAAATTATCCCTTCCAGCGCCAGCGTTACTGGGTTGAGACATCTCATCGCCAACAGACTTTACCCGCCAAGGCTAGCAAAACCCTCCACCCTGTACTTGGTCAACGGCTAAAATTACCATTTTCTCCAGAAATTCGCTTTGAAACCCAATTTAGCCCCAATTCGCCTGCTTACCTAGAGGATCATCAATTAAACGAAGTCAGAATAGTTCCTGGTGCATCTTATATCTCGATGCTTCTATCCGCAGTTAAGGAGGCTTTCCCCAATGAATCTTGCATCATCGAAGATTTGTTGTTTCAAAATACGCTGGTTTGCCCAGATGAGGGCAGTACAACAGTTCAGTTAGTTTTGACACCCCAAACAACAGAAGAGACTTCCTTTCAAATCATTAGTTTTTTAGGTGGAGAAGCAGAAAACGAGGTCAACTCTTGGAAAACACATGGCACAGGAAAAGTCCGGCTGTTCTCGCCAGTACCCAATTTCGTAGATGTAGCAGAAGTCAAGGCTAGATGTTCTCAAGTTTTATCGGGAACGCAATTTTACTCTAGTTTTCAAGCAGTTGGCTACAGTTGGGGAACTTCATTTCAATGGCTAGAAAATATTTGGCATCAGGATGGAGAAGCTGTATGTCAAATGAAACTGCCCCAATTACCAGACGAACTCGATAACTATCAACTTTATCCGGGATTAATTGATTCATGCTTGCAACTACTCAACGTTTGCTGGGATGTTAATCCTGCCGAGCAAGTTGAGAATGACTATATGTACATTCCTTTTAGCATCGGTAGCTTTAGATTCTATGGTCGTTCCCATCCTGGTCATCAACTATGGTGTCATGGTCAGAAAACACCAACATCTAATCAGCAAAGCTTAATTGGTGACGTACATCTGTTCGACCAAAATGGGCAGTTAATCGCCGAAATCATCGGTTTTGAAGTGAGGAAAGTTCGTCGGGCAACTTTGCTGCAAAGTCTGCAAAAAGATTTAGGTGATTGGCTGTATGAAGTAGCTTGGCAACCAAAGGCTCGTGAGCAAAATTATCAATTGGCACAGGCACAAGAAGGAAGTTGGCTGATATTTGCTGACCAACAAGGAACGGCGGTTAAGTTAGCAAAACTACTCAAAGAACGTGGCGATCGCACTATCTTAGTTTCTCCCAGTGCCGAATATCAAGCCGATGCAGAACATTACTACATCAATCCCTCAGAACCACAAGATTTTCAGAGGTTAATTCAAGCAAGCTTAGGTAATAACCAACCTCCCTGTCGTGGGGTAGTATACCTGTGGGGGCTGGAGGAGACGCTGGAGACTTTAAATACTGGCTGTGGTAATGTGCTGCATTTGGTTCAAGCCTTGGCAAAATCAACTTGGTCTAAGTCTCCCCGTCTGTGGTTAGTCACCAGAGGAACCCAGCCAGTAGAGCCAATGTCCGATGCTTTAGCCATAACTCAGGCTGCTTTGTGGGGCTTGGGACGTGTTATTCCCTTAGAACATCCAGAATTATCATGTGTGCGGTTGGATTTAGACCCAGTTGGTAATGGGAACGAAATTGAAGAATTATTAGCAGAGTTGTGCTTCCCAGACCAAGAAGACGAAGTGGCATTCCGTCAAGGAGTGCGGAAAGTCTCCCGGTTGGTACGTCGCCAAGCTCAAAACCCGGTGAATCAAGTGGTAATTGGTGAAGATGGGACTTATTTGATTACGGGTGGTCTAGGGGCGCTAGGGCTGCAAGTCGCCCAGTGGATGGTAGCACAAGGAGCCAAAAACTTAGTTTTAACTAGCAGGCGTGGAGTGGTTGGTAATACTCAAGTAGCTATCAATCAACTACAGCAAGCAGGGGCAAAAGTTCTAGTTGTCACAGCAGATGTGTCTAACTCTGAAGATGTGGCTCAGGTGTTAGAGGGAATCAAAACTAACTATCCACCTCTACGGGGTATTTTTCACGCGGCTGGTGTTTTAGATGACGGGGTATTACTGCAACAAAATTGGAGCCGCTTTGCTAAAGTGCTTGCTCCCAAGGTGCAAGGGGCATGGAATCTGCACACATTGACCAAAGACCTACCTTTAGATTTCTTTGTCTGCTTCTCCTCGGTCGCTTCATTACTTGGTTCACCCAGCCAAGGAAACTATGCAGCCGCTAATGCGTTCATGGATACCTTAGTTCATTATCGTCGAGGTTTGGGTTTGCCAGGTTTGAGCATTAACTGGGGGCCTTGGGCAGAAGTTGGGATGGCAGCAGATTTAGATAGTCGTAGCCAACAGCGAATAGCTGAGAGTGGTTTTGCTACCATGTCCTCAGAATTGGGATTGCAACTACTGGGAGATTTATTGAGACAAGATGCCACCCAAGTTGGTGTAATGTCAGTCAATTGGGAAAAATTCCTCCAGCAATTCCCACCAGGAGGCGCAGCACCCTTAATTTCCGATTTAGCTCCCCAAACTCAGCCACAAGGGAATTTTGCACAATCAGCCAAACAACTTGAACTTCTGCGTCAATTAGAGGAAACTATTGCTAGCGATCGCCAGAATGTTTTGATTGCTTATATTCAAAGTGAGGTTGCCCAAGTTCTCAGGTTTGAAGCAGCTTATCAACCAAATCCGCAACAGGGCTTTTTCGATATGGGGATGGACTCTCTCATGTCCATCGAGTTGAAGAACCGACTGGAAACCAGCTTAGGAAATTCTCTACCTTCGACTTTGACCTTTGAATATCCCACAATTGAATCCTTGGCTGAATATCTGCTCAACAATGTAATTTCCTTGAATGTAGCAGAGCCAGTTGTGGTGGAGCCGCAAATAGAGACTGAAGTGCAAACTAATTTGTTAATAGATATTCAGCAATATTCTGAAGACGAATTAGCAGCATTAGTTGACCAAGAATTAGAGGCTTTGCTGGGTGTCTGAAGTAATTACTTGTGAACTTGCGTAAATCACCTGCTTAACTCCGATAAGTCTACAAAAGACATTTATTTATTTACTTACACAGCTAAATGAGTCTGACTTCAGACTCAATTTCTTTGTCTATTAATTACGCAATTTCTTAAAATGAGTAACACTTCAGACATCAACCAATTATCTCCATTACAACGTTCAGTTTTAGCCTTAAAAGAAATGCGTGCCAAGTTGGACGCAGTGGAGAACGCTAAGACAGAACCAATCGCCATTATTGGGATGAACTGTCGCTTTCCTGGGGGAGCCGACTACCCTGAGAAATTCTGGGAATTACTCCACAATGGGGTAGATACTATCACTGAAGTTCCGGCTGACAGATGGGACGTGGATGAGTATTACAATGCAAATCCCAACACTCTGGGGAAAATTTACACCCGCTATGGTGGCTTTATTAAACAGGTAGATCAATTTGATCCTCATTTCTTTGGACTTTCCCCTCTAGAAGCAGCCAGCATGGACCCCCAACATCGGCTACTGCTGGAGGTAGGCTGGGAAGCCGTCGAAAACGCCGGACAATCCCCAGAGGAATTAAACGGCAGCCAGACGGGAGTCTTTATGGGACTCTTTATGGAAGATTATTCCCGATTTAACCTATATTCCGGCGATCATAACCGCATTGATGCTTACAGCAGTTTAGGAAATGCTCGGAGTATTGCCATCGGTCGCCTAGCTTATGTCCTCGGCTTGCAAGGGCCTGTGATGCAGTTAGACACAGCTTGTTCTTCTTCATTGCTAGCAGTTCACCTGGCGTGTCAGAGCTTGCGTTCAGGTGAGTGCAATATGGCTTTAGCTGGTGGAGTCAATTTGATATTAGCACCGGAAGCCTCCATTGGTCTGAGCAGAATGAGGGCGCTGGCTCCAGATGGTCGTTGTAAGACCTTTGATGCCAAAGCCGATGGTTATGTACGTGGAGAAGGCTGTGGCATAGTTGTACTCAAGCGTTTATCAGATGCGATCGCTAACAATGATAATATCTTGGCTGTGGTACGAGGCTCGGCAGTTAATCACGACGGTGCTAGCAGTGGTCTGACAGTACCGAATGGGCTAGCTCAAGAGAAATTGATTAATCAAGCACTCACCAACGCTAAGGTAGCACCAGAACAAATTAGTTATGTAGAAACCCACGGTACAGGCACATCTTTGGGAGATCCCATTGAAGTGAGAGCTTTAGGCTCAGTGTTGTGTCAAGGACGTTCTCCAGAGCAACCTTTGCTGATTGGTTCCGTAAAAACTCAGTTGGGTCATTTAGAATCAGCTGCGGGAGTTGCCAGTTTAATGAAAGTGGTGCTGGCTTTACAAAACGCAGAGATACCGCCACATCTGCATTTACAACAGCCCAGTCCTCATATTCCTTGGGACAAACTTGCGGTTGCTGTGCCAACTAAGCCAACTCCATGGCCAGCCGTCAACGGCAAACGCTTGGCTGGGGTTAGTTCCTTTGGTATGAGTGGCACTAATGCCCATCTGATTATCGAAGAAGCACCAGATAACAATTCAAAATTCAAAATTCAAAATTCAAAATTAATTGAGCGTCCCTTTCATCTTTTGAGTTTATCAGCCAAAACTGAGGCAGCACTACTGGCAATGGCTAGCCGCTATGAATCTTTTTTAACATCCCATCCAGAAACATCTTTAGCAGATATTTGTTTTACAGCTAACACCGGGCGATCACATTTTGAACACCGTCTTGCTGTTGTTGCTGCATCCAACACAGACTTGCGCGAACAACTAACAGCTTTTGCTAGCCAAAAGCAGACCAGCACGTTAGTCAGTGGTCAAGCACAGAAGAAGCGTTCCAAAGTTGTATTCCTGTTTACAGGGCAAGGTTCTCAGTATGTGGAAATGGGACGGCAACTTTACGAAACCCAGCCGACGTTCCGTAAGACTTTAGACCGATGCGATGAAATTTTGCGTCCCTATCTTCAGCAACCTTTGTTGTCAGTACTTTACCCCACATCTGATGTTACTTCCCCTTTGAATGAAACAGCATATACTCAACCAGCACTGTTTGCTTTAGAGTACTCCCTAGCTGAACTGTGGAAATCTTGGGGAATTGTACCAGATGCAGTTATGGGTCATAGCGTGGGTGAATATGTAGCCGCTTGCGTTGCTGGAGTGTTCAGCTTGGAAGATGGGCTGAAATTAATTGCCGAGCGGGGGCGCTTAATTCAATCTCTACCCCAAAATGGCATGATGGCAGCAGTGTTCACCAATGAAGCACGGATTAACGGCATTTTAGCTGCTTACACAGGGCAAGTGGCAATTGCCGGGATTAATGGCCCAGAAAATATCGTTATTTCTGGAGCCAGAGAAGCTGTCCAAGCCGTGCTGAAAGAATTGGCAACTCAAGGAATTAACGCCCAACCATTGCAGGTTTCTCACGCTTTCCACTCCCCTTTAATGGCTAGCATCCTCGATCCCTTTGAGCAGATAGCTAGCTCGGTGCAGTTTCAAGCGCCGCGTATTCCCCTAATCTCGAATTTGACTGGACAAATATTTAAATACCAAGAAATTCCCAATGCAACTTACTGGCGACAGCATCTGAGAGAAGGAGTAAGATTTTATGCCGGCATCAAGACGCTACATGAACAAGGGTATGAAATCTTTGTAGAAATGGGGCCGAGTAACACATTAGTAGGCATGGGTAAAAGATGCTTGCCAGAAGGTACAGGCACTTGGCTAACTTCTCTGAAAAAAGGACAACCGGACTGGTCACAATTGCTTGCTAGTTTAAGTGAGTTGTACATCAGGGGTATAAAAATCAATTGGACTGCATTTGACCATAATTATCAGCGCCGCCGCCTGGCACTACCAACCTACCCATTTCAACGCCAACGCTACTGGGTGGAAAACCTAACGCGAAACCTAACCCCCCAGCCCCCTTCCCTACCAGAGGAGAATTCAAAACCTCTCTCCTTGCAGGAGAAAAGTCTGCCAGCTATTTCCCAAGTCAAAGCTTTGCCAAGAATTCCTCTGGCTGTACCATCGAATTGGTTTCATAGTTGGCAATGGACTCCAGAGGTGTCAAGCCAATCTCAAGATATTCCTTCAGGGGCAATTTTGATCTTTAGCGATCGCCACCAAGTAGGAGAAAATTTAGAAAAGCTGTTCGACGCTAAAAAGTACACGACATATTTTGTCACCCCAGGGGAGAGCTTTAAGCAAACAGCACAATATTTCACTATTAATCCGGCATCCATTGAAGACTACGAACAGCTAATTAAAAATATCAAAGCAGACGGTGTTACAGTCACCGCAGCCGTGCATCTGTGGAACTATAGTTTGTGGGCAACATCCCCAGAACAATTACTAGAAAATGACCGCCTGCTCAATGAACGTGTTTATAGTCTTTTGTTTTTGACACAGGCTCTAGTCAAACATTACCCAGCCTCTCCCCTCAATTTATTAGTGGTAACTCAAGGTGCTTATCCAATATCTCCAAATGATTCCCTACACGGTGTACATCAATCTATGGCAGGTGTACTGGCACAGGTGGTGGCACAAGAAAATCCTCAGATTAAAGCAAAAGTCGTAGATTTTAACCAAGATGTTTATCTGCCAGAAAAATTAGCCGATATTTTGTTCCAGGAAATGAAGGCAGCCCCTACTGGTGAAGGTATCGTTGCTATCCGTCATGGTCAACGGTTGAGCCGTACCTTGGAAAGAATTAATGTACCTACAGATAACAATTCTCTACCTTTGTCGGCAGGAGAAACCTGGTTGATTACTGGTGGTTCCAGTGCTGTCGGGACAGAAATAGCCTTAGCTTTGGTTCGACAAGTACCCATCAATTTGGTGCTAACAGGTCGCCATCCACTCCCCCCCAAACAAGAATGGCAGTCTGGTAGTCATGATGCGTCTACCCAGCAACGTATCCAGGCAATTGAGCAATTAGAGCAACTCGGAGCCACAGTCATGTATCAGGCTGTGGATGTGACAGATGCCTTGGGGATGAAGCAATTAATCGAGAACATCAAATCTCGCTTTGGCAACCTGCATGGAGTCATCCATGCGGCGGGTGCAGTTGACCATAGCACATTTAAATTACTGCAAAAACAACCTGCGGCAGTCGCCAAAGTTTTAGCGCCGAAGGTTCAAGGAACTATCATTTTGGATGCTGTTACCCGCAACGAACCCCTGAAATACTTTGTGTTGTTATCCTCGGTTTCCGCTTCTAAAGCCGAATGGGGAACCGGCATGGGCGATTATGCCGCAGCCAATACTTTTCTCGATAGTTATGCCATCTACCGGACACAGCATGGCGGTCAAGGACGCTCCTTAGCTTTAAATTATTCCCTGTGGAGCGATCGCGGTATGGGCGCTCTTTTAGGGGCATCAACTTTATTAATGGTAAAATCCAAAGGTTTAAATCCTTTGGAACCAGAGCCAGCTGCTAATGCCTTTATTAAGGCTCTATCTTTGGATGCTTCTGGTGTAATTCACATCATTGACTTAATTGCTCAAGCCACCCCAGAAATAGCACAAAAATCCTCCACGAGCCAACCACAAACTAAATCTCGCAATCTGCGACAGCTTGTCCGAGAAGTTTTACTGCAACATTTACGTATTCCCGAAGCACAGGTGGAAGGACACAAAACTTTCCAAGAAATGGGGTTAGATTCTGTTGGGACTGTAGAAGTTGTCCAACATTTAGGGACAACTCTGGGTGAGGAATTATTTCCGACTTTACTGTTTGAATATCAAACACCAGATGACCTGGTAGATTATTTACAAAGCAAGTACGGTTATTCTGTTAAGGCTAGCACGAGCGCGATGGACTACGTCCCACCTTTGGTGATCGCTCCAGAAGAAACATCTAGCCCGGAAGCCGAAAAATCAGCGCCCCCAAATGTCGCTACCCAGGAAAAATACCAAGACGTTCCCGAACAAGACATCGCTATCATCGGCATGGCTTGTAAAATACCAGGAGCTGATAACTTAGAGCAGTATTGGGATTTACTCAATGCAGGCCGCTCTGTCATTCAAGATGTGCCTCAAGACCGTTGGTTTAACCAACACTACTTTGAAGCCAAAGGAAACTCTCCGCAAGCACAAATATCCAAACGTGGATGCTTTGTAGATAGTCCATTCGACTTTGACCCGATGTTCTTTGGCATCTCTCCCAAGGAAGCTACGGCGATGGACCCACAACAGAGGTTGTTCCTAGAGCTTTCTATGCAGGCTCTACAACAAGCAGGCTACGGCGGCAAATATCGCCCAGATAATATCGGTGTGTTTGTTGGTTGTGGACAAAATACTTACATCGAACACTTCACCAATTATCAGTATTACGAGGAATTACGTCAGCGTTTGCAAGAGAGTTCCTGGTTTGATCACCTTCCTGCTGAAGATCGTCAGCATTTGCTCAAAACGCTCTCACAAGTACTGCAACCAAGTGAAATTCTCCCTGAGTCAGCAGCAGGTAACGAGGTCAACGAATTAGCGGCACGAGTTAGCCATTGCCTAAACCTCAAGGGGCCAAGTATGGCAGTTAGCACTGCTTGTTCTTCTTCTCTGGTGGCATTACATATTGCTTGCGAAAGTCTACGTTCCGGTCAAACTGGTATGGCAATCGTCGGCGGGGTTAATTTAAACCTCAGTCCTAGCCCCTTCACTTTTTTACGTAAGGCACAGGCTCTTTCCCTGAGTGGAACCTGCTATCCCTTTGACCGCCGTGCTAATGGCATCGTTTTAGGAGAAGGTGCAGGCGTATTAATTATCAAACCACTCAAGCAGGCTTTGGCAGATGGTGACTTGATTCATGCTGTGATTAAAGGTTCCGCAGTGAATAATGATGGTCACTCCCAGGGAATAACCGCTCCCAATCCCAAAGGTCAAGCAGAAGCCATCCGCCAAGCTTACAACAGTTGTGGCGTAGATCTCCGGACTATCTCCTACATTGAAACCCACGGTACAGGTACTCTCCTGGGCGATCCAGTAGAAGTAGAAGGGATGACACAAGCTTTCCGTAGCTTTACTGATGAAAAGGGATTCTGTACCATTGGTTCGGTTAAATCCTCTATTGGTCATTTGCTGTCTGCTTCCGGGATTGTCAGCCTGATCAAAGTGGTACTGGCCATGCAGCACGGCAAAATTCCCCAAACTGTAGGTTTTGAGGAGCCTAATCCCCATATCAATTTTGCTGACACACCTTTTGCTGTGGCGGGTAAGAGTATACCCTGGTCGCCAAATGGCAACCCATTACGTGCAGGTGTGAATGGATTTGGATTTGGTGGCACGAATTGTCACGTTATTCTTGAGGAATCCCCGGTAGCAGCTAATTTACAGTCCCAGGTCACAAGTTCTTCTCCTGATTTGTTATGTCTGACTGCACGGAATCAACAAGCACTTCAAGAAGTAGCTAGACAACTACGTGAACATATCATTCATCATCCTGAACAAGAATCTTCCCAAATCTGCTTTACTCAGAATAATGCCCAGAAGGAATTACCTTACAAGGCGGCTTTAGTAGTCAATGACCGTCAACATCTGCTCAATTACTTAGACGCGATCTGTTCGGCACAAACACCAGCAGAGATATATACAGGTCGAGCTAACCCCCAGCGCACAACACCGTTTCACTTAATATTAGATGGAACTAGTGCGATCGCTCCCGCAGAGGTAGAAACTTTAGGCAAACGTTTCCCCCAATTCCAAGTAGCTTACGATAGCGTGCGTGCCGGATTAAATGAGATGAGCGAACAGGCACATATATTTGCGGTGCAATACGCTTGGGGACGCTTGTTGATGTCTTTGGAATTACAACCCACTAGTTTATTAGTAGAAAAAACCGGTATCCTAGTAGCAGCTACACTGCGGGGAATGTTGACATTAGAGCAGGCGATCGCTTTGCTCCTACAAATAGAAGGACAAAAAGGTCTGATTGCTCATGATGTGTCCGCAAAAGAACAGTCAGCATCAACCTGGACTTGCCCATTAGTGACTTCACAAGGAATTTTCAGCCATTCTGACACGATTTCCCCAGATCAACTGGTAGCCCTGGTGCAAGTATCTGAACAGTTAAATGTAGATGTGTGTCAAGATGTCATCTCCAAAGAAAGTGTTTACCTACACTTAGGAGATTCATTAGTTCTCAAACAAAAATTAGCAAGTTTGGATGAACTGGGAGTCTGGATATATCTAGACAAAGGACAACCAGTGGTGGGACGTGTGTTGACAAGTTTGGCCAGGTCTTATGTAGCCGGGGTGAGGTTTAATAGCATACCCTTATTTCCTCAAGGTCTACGTCGGGTGCTGCTGCCTACTTATCCTTTCGAGCGTAAAACCTACAGAGTATCATTAGTTGATAGCACTCAGGAAAATCAAGCAACCTCCATACCTGCAGCTGAATTATTACCACCACGCCTAGACAATCAGCATCAGTCAAATGCCAAAGTTTTGGAAACCCATCCAGTAACAGTAGCCCAAACTCGACTGTTACCCATAGAACAATTATTTCCACTCACAGACAGTCAACGCCAGTCAAGTTACGCTAAGTTGACTCAGGACTTGAAGATTGTGGACAATAGCCAACAGCCACGACTAGTGCCCATAGAACAACCATCCCCACTCACAGACAGTCAACGCCAGTCAAGCTACGCCAAGCTGGCTGAGGACTTGAAGATTGTGGACAATAGCCAACAGCCAAGGCATCCGGTAGCAGTAGCCCAAACTCGACTGTTGCCAATGGAACAATTGTCTCCACTCACGGACAGCCAACGCCAGTTAAGTTACATCAAGCTGGCTCAGGATTTGCAGAGATTTGGTAAATAGGCTGAAGTTATTAGTATAAAAAACTCTACCCCCTTGTGGGTAAAGTTTCATCAGAGGTCTGTAGTCAGTGGCAGAACAGCTAATAACTGACCACTAAGACCCACAGAGCAATAAAACTTCCAAAATTAGTTAGGAAGCAATAGACAAAGAAAGCTAACCCTTTGTTTTATTGCTCCTAACTTTTTGCATAAATAGCTCAGATCAAGGCGATAAGTAACATAACAAGAGCGAAGATTAATTTTTCTCGTAATTCTTATCCATTCAAATTTAATTTTGTATGAATAACTAGACTTAAAAACAATACTTACTTAATTAGGTAAGATTTTGGAATTTTTTATTGCGAACATTATTTTTTTTAGAGGATGCAATGATTACTAAGAGCTTAGAGTTGCCAATTTTCTCCCTAGTCGCCAAAATTACTGGACATGATGCCGAAGAATTAGAACGAGATATGTTTTTGGAGGGTAACTTAGGATTAGATTCCATCAAAATGATGGAATTATTGAATGGATTAGTTGCACTAATTCCCCAAGAAATACAACCCAAATTTATGGAAACATTGCCTTTGCAAAACTTGATGCAATTGCAAACTTTGGGCGATGTCGTGCAAATAGCTGATAAGTGCTTAGTTTCCCAAATAGATAATTCCAATTCTTCACCATCTGCAAGTATTATCAATCAAGAGGAGCAGAAAATAGAAAAGATTGAGATTCTTTCTGGACAGTATTTTCATTTACTCGGTCATTGGGTGGTAAACTCAATTAGTTTATTTTCTACTCTACGTTTACGAGGTGATTTTGATTCAAACGTTGCTTGGCAGTCTTGGAAAGACTTGCTGAATCGTCATCCGATGCTGCGATCGCGCTTTATCATTCCTCCCGATACTACCAGATTCAAGGATTACGAAATGGTAGTTATGGAAAACCCCACTCCTCCTGATATACCTGTTACTGATATCAGGCATCTTCATAGTGAGGCTCAAGAACAACTAATTAATGATGAATTGCATCGCTGCCTCAATTATGAATGGCAAATGACAGAGTGGCCACTACATAGATTTTTTGTTTTTCGGCTGGAAGATTCAGTCTATCAACTGGTGTTAGCCAACGAGCATCTCATTTCTGATGCCCTGGGATGTCATGTAATCTTACGCGAATTTATGGAAATCTATCGCGCTCATATCTGCGGTGAACAACCTAATTTGCAGCCACCTACAACCGTTCAAGATTACAGCGAATTGGTGCAATCAATTAATGCTTGGCAAGACCCAGAAGAAGACAAAGCACTGGTCGAGTATGTAAATCGACGAGGCAAAGATTCTTACTTATGGAATCCCACAGGAAATGCCATCACATCCCTGTGTCCAAAATTCCATAACCGCAGATTTTCTTTAGGAAAGGCCATTACTAATCAACTAATTGCCCAAACTCGTGAATGGCGATTACCACTGAACTCTCTACTAGTGGGTGCGTTTGTGCGGGCTGTTGCCAAGTTTGAGAAGTCTAAAAACGAACCGATTATGGTTCAAGTTCCCACCAGTGGGCGGGTTTATCCAGGCATAGATGCTTCTGATGTGGTGGGTAGTTTTGCTCAGAATTTGTCCATTAGCCTAGACTTACCAGCACCGAATGAAGATTGGCAACGCTTGTTAAACCGCGTTCATCAGGAAATCCAACAAGGGTTAGTTAACGGTTATGACCGCGCCCAAACTCGTCAAATGGCGATCGCTTTCCGAGACAATATTGTTTTAGAAGATGGCAAAATCCCTGAGCGGATGTTACCTATGTATCGCCGCATACTGAAATCAAATTTATACTGTCCATTTACAGGACAGACTAATATTAAAAACAAATATGGCCCCATAGATGTAATCGATTATCGCGCAGGTGGTATTAATGCTGCGGGAACAATTGATATCTTGCAAGAAATATTTGACGACAGTTTACATTTGTTCGCTAGCTACGACAGTAACTTTTTCCCTGAGTCTGTTATCGATGAATTGATGCATGAATACATTACCCAAATCAAGGAATTAGCCTCACTAAAAATCCCATCTCAGCAACTAACACAGCCACTACCCAAAACACAAACAGATGTAAATATAGCCCAGCTTCTGCAAGAAATCGCCACAGAAATCTGCCATTCCCAGATTACTGCCAATGATATGGCTAAGGATTTGGAAGCAGAATTGGGAATGGATTCTTTGGAACTCATCCGCATTGTTACGAGGTTAGAAAAACGGTTAGGCAAAGTAAATCGTCAAGTCTTGCTTTCTTGTCGCAGTCTGCAAGAAATGGCTGTGCTACTTGGTAAGAAACAATCATCTTCTTTACAAAACCAATCAGTTGTCAACAATCAACAACCCCAAGAAATTCCTTACTGGGAAATTATCGAGCAAGCCAAGCGTACTCCCAATGCCATAGCGGTGACGGATGGGGAAACTCAAATTACCTACGCAGAGTTGAACCGTCTTTCCAATCAGGTGGCTAATTATTTGCAGGCTCAGGGAGTTAAACCAGGCGTGTTTGTGGGGATCATGACACGACGTGGGCCTTTGATGTTTGTGGGGATTCTCGGTATTCTCAAAGCAGGCGGAACTTACGTTCCTTTAGATCCTATATATCCTCATGAACGGATTAAGTACATACTAGAACACGCTGAAATCGGAATTTTGCTAACAGAAAATCGCTTGACAAACAAGTTAGCAGAATGCCTGACTGAGCAGTTACCTTTAAATACTTTGATGTTCTTAGATGAGGGTATTTTTGAGCAAGGTAAAGCTTGGACACAGTTAAACAAAAAGACTTGGGCGCGTTGTTCAGACATAGCTCCTGCCAATGTTAATACTCCTGATGACTTGATGACAGTACTGTACACCTCTGGTTCTACAGGTAAACCTAAAGGAGTGATGCTCAACCATCGGGGTTACATGAATCGCCTGGTTTGGATGCAGAATGCTTTTCAATTGCGTTATGGCGATCGCGTTGCCCAAAAAACATCTTGCTGTTTTGATATATCAGTATGGGAAATATTCTGGCCTTTGATGGTGGGAGCTACTGTTTATTCTGTGGAAACAGAAACAGTCAAAAATCCTTGGCTCTTAGCACAGTGGATTAAAGATAACCAAATCAATGTCATGCACTTTGTTCCTTCCCTATTTGGAGAATTTTGTAATGCTTTAGAATCAGAATCATGGACTTTTCCCAATTTGCGTTGGTTAGTCTTTAGTGGTGAAGCCTTACCTGTACCTTTTGTACAGCGTTGGATTGATAAGTATGGCATGAGTGTTGGTTTAGCCAATCTTTATGGCCCCACTGAAGCTTCCATTGATGTCACCGCACACATTATTCGTCAACGTCCAGGCGAACAAGAAATCTGCATTCCTATAGGTAAAGCTATAGATAATGTGTATATCTTAATCTTGGATGAACAGATGCAGCCATTAGCCCCAGGAAAAATGGGAGAACTCTGGATTGGCGGCGTGCAATTGGCTAAAGGTTATCTCAAAGATCCACAACGCACAGCAGACGCATTCCGGCTTAATCCCTTTTCTCACGTTCCAGGGGAATATTTATACAAAACCGGCGATTTAGCTATGGAATTGCCCGATGGCAGTTTCGAGTATCATGGACGCATTGACCATCAAATTAAAATACGTGGTTTCCGTGTAGAACTGGGTGAAATCGAAAGTGTTCTCAATAGCCATCCCGCGATTAATGAAGCTGCCGTTTTAGCTGTAGATTACGAAAATGGTCAAAAACGGTTAATAGCTTGCTTGGCTGGTTCTCAAGTAGACAATCAACAAATTAAGGAATTCCTGGCTCAACGCTTGCCTGATTACATGATTCCTCACCGATGGGAATGGCTAGCCAGTCTACCTAAAACCCACAATGGTAAGCTAGACCGCAAGGCTATTTTGGCTGCTATCACTCAAGAAAAGCCAACAGTATCCCAACAATACTTACCTCTAGGCCCTGCTCAACGTTGGTTAGTGAAATACTTTGAGGCTCCATATCAATGGAATGGCTACACGCGTTTTCTTTTCCATCAACCATTAGACGCAGAGATATTTAACCAAGCTCTCAATATTGTACTAGAAACTCATCCTGCTCTACGGACTGTGTTTGTGCAACGAGATCAACAATGGTGGCAACAGTTAATTTCCCCAGAGCAAAAGTTGAGTGCTGAATTCTACGATGGTAGTCATCTTACATCTGCACAGCGAGACAGTGAAATCCACAACCGGATACAAGAAATAGCTCAACAGTTTCAAATCGACCAATGGCCGCTGATGAAAGTAATCGCGATCAAGGTGAATGAATCCTGCTACGATATCTCGCTGGTTGGACATCATATCATCGGTGATTTGCTGAGTACTGGGGTGATTTTTAATCTCTTATGGTTGACTTACAGCGAGTTGCTGGGGAACAGAACTCAGAGGTCTCAGCCTCTCCCTTCGATACCTTCTTATATAGACTATGTGCGTGTGCTGATGCAGGCGGAACAACAAGGAGCTTTGACAAGTCATGTAGATTATTGGAAATCTCAATTTCCTTCTCAGGAATATACCTTCCAAGTTCCCTTTGACCATCAAAAGGGAGCTAATTTAGAGGCTTCCGCCGCCAGCGAAAAATTTACTCTGTCCAAAAACAGTAGTAACATTCTCTTACGTGAAGCCAAACAGTATTACAAATGTAATGTCTACACGTTGCTACTTTCTACTTTGTATCGGTTGATGGCTGAGTGGAGTGGACAGCCTTGGGTAGTCGTTAGCCATCGCAGCCACGGCAGAAATCTAGATAGCACGCACACGTTTTTAAATAGTGTTGGTAACTTTGCGATGAATTTCCCTGTCGGGGTTAATGTAGGACGTTCCATCAAGTGGGAGCAAACCACCAAGGAAATCCAAGCCAAATTTAACGAGTTGCCGATGAATGGAGTAACTTTTGATTGGATTTCTGAGCAACTTCCTCATCATGTTTATCCCGATAACAATCTCACTCCAGTCAGAGCTAACTACTTAGGAAATCGTACTGCTCCCGCCTTAGAACTGTTTGAGTTTATTGAGGAAGATAGAGATAGTCGGTTGTCCTCCCCTGACCAGAAACGTACAGCGTTACTAGAGTTTTTCTTCTCCATCACCGATGGCACTGTTCACTTAGAAATCGAATACTCTCGGAATTTCCACTTACCTGCAACTATTCGTAGACTTGGCGATCGCTATTTGGAACTTATGGCAGAGATGCTAGCCGTTCTACCTTTAGTAGGCAATGGTGTAGAAGTGACAAATCACTTTCACAAACCCTACTAGGGTGGCAAACTTTCCATCGGTCTTTCCCCCATTCTCTAGTACAGATGCAATTAATCGCGTCTGTACGCCTTCCGCACTCTCTATTTTCAAGCTAGATTGCGGTATCTCTACAAAATATCACACCAGTGATAATATGATGCTGAAAATGTCAAGAAAGCTTCGTTAAAACCTCAAATATGCGTACTTATCAACTGTCTAAACTTATTGGACTCACCACCTTTGTAGCCTTATCTGCAACTGCACCAGCTCAAGCCGCAAACTTAAGCTTTGACTACAACCAACTACAATTTATTAAATCACGACCAATAGCATCTAGTAATTTTCTGGGGTTAAATGGATCGCCGACTGAAAATCAAGGTTTTGTGCCTTTCTATAATCCAGATCCTTCGGCTCCAGATCACGGTCATAAGGAAATCGGTCTAAATTCGCGCCGAGATTTCCCAGGTTTCAACAATGCCCCATATTACGGGACTGGTCGCCAAGGAAGCCCGGAAGAACCTGCTAGCGGTGCTACCAGAATGACAAGTTTGATTAGCATTAATAGCTTCCCTACCTTTGGTCAATACCTGACAAATTATGGCATCCCACTCAATGATATTGGCTTTGTGTTTGGTCAAAAGAGCGATCGCGATTTTAACCAAACTTGGAATTTAGGTGCAGATATATTCGGTCAAGATTGGTACGCTGATCCTAATACACCGCTTGAGGAAAGAATTTATAAAGCTAATCCAAATGATGTTGAAATAGCACTCTACAGTGGCAATACTAAAATAGTCGACTTTGGATATTCTGATTTTTATTCAATTGTCGATTATGGTTCTACACCATCATTTGATGATGATTTTGAAAGTAGTTTTACCGACCCAATTGCAGCAAAAGAAGCATCTGATTTAGATCCATTGCTAGCAGGTTTAGCCACAGCTTTTTTAAATGATGTTAATGCTGCTGGTGGTGGAGTTCAGATAGTTAACGAGAACTTTGGAGAACTAGATATTAATTTTGCAAGCGGCAATGGATACGATATGATACTTCTGCCATACCCGATGCAAATTCGCGCAGTTGCGCTGAAAGCAGTTCCAGAAGCTTCTTTTTCTTGGGGAATATTTATGTTTGGAGTTTTGGTTGCTGTGTCCCAGCGCAAGAAACTACAGAACTAACAATTACCCATAATTAGTTTTAGTTATCAAAATTATCCCAATTGTTCCAAGTAGAGACATTGTATTGCAACGTCTCTACTACCTAATCATGTGTTCCTTATCTCATGCAATCATGTCAAAAATAAATTCCTTTATGTCTATCAAAGCACTTTACCGAACTACTGGTCTGGTATTAATTGTTGAAAGTTTACTGCTGTTTGTGCCGATTGTTATTCTTGGTGCAGCAATCAACTGGCCAGCTAGCCTTGGTGAACCTGCTAGTATAATGCTGCCATTACTAATTAAAAAAGCTGAACCAGTCAGAATTGGTTATCTGATTTATCTTCTTTATTCACTACTTTTTTGGGTAGTAGCTTTATTAACTGCTCGTGTCGTTAGCAATGGGGAAACTAACCCTGTATGGCTCCAAGTGGCAACAGGTTTTGGAATCGCATCTACTGTCACTCGTTGCCTGGGCATTATTCGCTGGTTAGTACCGATGCCAGCTTTAGCGCAAGTCTATGCCGATCCTTCAATCTCTGCACAAACTCGTGAAGCGATCGCTGTTGTCTATAAAACCCTCAATGACTACGCTGGCTCGGTCGGTGAAGTATTAGGTGTTAGCCTATTTACCGTATTGTGGTTAACAATTATCTCAATTTACTTATTGCGTTCAAGAACACTACCACGTTGGCTAGGAATCTTTGGGATCGTCGCTGCTCTGTTTCTGGCAACTCAATTAATAGAACTATTTGGGGTGGATTTGGGAGCATTTATTAGCGTGTCAGTGACCATGCTCCAACTCTGGTTTTTAGCCGCAGGTGTGACTTTATTAAGACACAAAAACGTCCAAGTTTAAATGAAGCCTGGCATTATTATCTAAAAAAATAATTCTCCTAATATCAAAACCAACCCATGAACACAACAGAAGAACTCCATGTAATTTTTGGTACTGGCCCCCTAGCACAAGCCGTCATGCGCGAACTACTGACTCGGAACAAACGAGTGCGTATGATTAACCGCAGTGGCAAAGCAGACGTACCCTCTAATGTGGAAATCATCGCCAGCGATGCTTATAATTCCGAAAATACACGAGCGGTTACTACTGGGGCGACAGTCGTTTACCAATGTGCACAACCAGCCTACACCCAATGGCCAGAGTTTTTTCCCTCATTGCAAGCTAGCATTGTCGAAGGGGTAGCCGCCAGTGGCACAAAGCTCGTTGTGGGAGATAATCTCTATATGTATGGACCTGTCAATGGTGCGTTGCGGGAAGATATGCCGAATGCTGCAACCACCCGCAAAGGGCGCGTCCGTGGGCAGATAGCAGAGGCGCTTTTGGATGCACACCGTAGAGGTATTGTACGAGTTGCTATTGGTCGAGCATCTGACTTCTATGGGCCACTAGTACTTGATTCTGTAATGGGCGATCGCATTTTCCCCTCTGTACTGACTGGGAAGCCTGCATCAGCGATCGGTGAAATTGACCTCCCTCATACTTATACCTTTATCGATGACTTTGGCAAGGCATTGGTGGTGTTAGGGGAACAGGATAAAGCATTGGGTCAAATTTGGCACGTACCTAATGCTGAGACTATCACTACTCGACAATTTATTAACATAGCTTTTGAGGAAGCTGGACACCCACCAAAAATCAGTAAAATGGGTAAGTTCATGATGCGACTAGGCGGGATTTTTATCCCAGAAGCTCGTGAAACCGTCGAGATGATGTATGAGTTTGATGAGCCATTTGTTGTAAATCACGATAAATACGTTCAAGCATTTGGCAACCATGCTACCCCTTTACGTGAAGCTATCCGGCACACCTTGACATGGTATAGCGAACATCTCAAAACCTTAAAAACGTAAAAGTTAAGGTTAGCTCTGTCAAGGTTAGACTATCTCATTCCTTTTCCCTTATGGTAATATTTATGACCATAAGGGAAGGGAACTGTGCTACTTCTCAGCTTAACGCTAAAGAGTGCAAGCTTTATACCCTCAATGACATTAATTTGGCACAGCAACAAAATAAAAAGTCACTGTACAGCAGTGGGTTAAGGGATGTTTGCATCAAGGATGGGAATCCTTCCCTTCTTTGGAGCTTTTGGGTACACTAGACCTAGAACCTGACCTAAAAATAATTCTTCTCTAGTTGCATAAACCTATAATATTTAACTGATTAGTATTTAACAATAAATCAGCGAATCTGGATTAACTTTTTCGCTAAAAATTATCAATTTTTGCACTATTTAAGGAGTAGATAAACTTGTGATTATTGTAATGAAACCCTTCACCCCATCTGCGGAAATAGAACAAGTAAATGAAGAAATTCGTCGCCATGAACTTACACCAGAAATCTGTGTAGGTCATCACAAAGTAGTAATCGGTTTGGTGGGAGATACCTCAGAACTTGATCCACGCCAGATTCAAAATTTGAACCCTTTTATAGAGCAAGTGATTAGGGTTAAAAAGCCTTTCAAACGAGCTTCTTTAGAATTTCGTTACGGAGAACATAGTGAGGTTGTAGTACCAACACCTAATGGGCCTATAACTTTTGGGCAAAACCATCCTGTAGTTGTAGTTGCAGGCCCTTGCTCAGTAGAAAACGAAGAAATGATCGTCGAGACAGCCCAAGCGGTGAAAGAATGCGGTGTACAATTTTTACGTGGTGGAGCATATAAACCCCGTACATCACCTTATGCTTTCCAAGGTCACGGTGAGAGCGCTCTAGCTTTGTTAGCAAAAGCTAAAGAAGCTACAGGTTTAGGAATCATTACAGAAATCATGGACACAGATGACTTAGACAAGCTCATCGAAGTAGCAGATGTGTTGCAAATTGGGGCCCGCAATATGCAAAATTTTTCACTTCTCAAAAAACTAGGAGCTACCACTAAGCCAGTGCTACTGAAGCGGGGACTGTCAGCCACTATCGAAGATTGGTTGATGTCAGCAGAGTATATTTTAGCCGGAGGTAATCCAAACGTTATACTATGTGAGCGAGGAATTCGCACCTTTGACCGACAGTTTACAAGAAACACGCTTGATATATCTGCAATTCCAGTTTTGCGAACCCTGACCCACTTACCTATCATGATTGATCCTAGTCATGCCACAGGTAAGTCCGAATTTGTGCCAACTATGACAATGGCATCAATAGCTGCTGGTGCAGATTCCTTGATGATTGAAGTTCACCCCAATCCAGCTAAAGCACTTTCAGATGGACCTCAATCACTGACATTGGAAGGATTTAAAGAATTAATGCACGAAATAACTGCCCTAAGTAAATTCTTTGGTCGTTCGTCTCACAACAATAGTACAAATCTAAAGCCAAAAGCTATCTCATTGGTGAGCTATTAAACATATTCATCTCCATCTAAAGTTAGTAGTGGTTTAGGACTTCCTTAAATCTTTAGCTGTCCTGTTGCCAATAAAAAAATTGAACTCTCAAGCCCTAGTAGAATCCTTAGTAGCTTTCATTGATGTCAACTTAGCAAAAAGAAAGCACTAGACATAAAGTTGGGGAGCAAAGATAGCAAGGCAATGAGTTGTCAAAATGGCTACTTTTCACACCAAAAAATAGGGAATTTAGACCGAAGAAAACAAATACAGGTGCCAGCTTCAGCAATAGAAAAAATAGAAGCAGAAATCTAAGTATTTGCACTACTAAGAGGTTGTTTGAAAAGTGTTTTGTTGTGCCTTTAGGCACGTTTATATCTCCCCCCCCCCTTAAAAAAGGAGGAACCGGAATCTAAATCTCCCTTAAAAAGGGAGATTTAGAGGGATATAAAACTTTAGGTTCTTGCGGTGCAAAGGTCATAGAAAATCTGCATTACAATCTTGTCTTGAAGTTGGATTTTAGCCTTTGTTACCAGTTCCACGAACATAGGGAATCAGGTTTAAAACTATTTTGTCTAGTCTTTCGGCAAGTCTTGCACGAACTGCTTCCTGCGTTAAGCTGCGTAATTTTTCATAATTACTAAGAGTTACTAAGAGCCAAAATTATTTGCACAATGACAGATGTAAACTCATGCTTTTCAAAAGCATACAAACCTATAAACCTAATTTTTTATTATTACAGCTTTAAAAACTATGTCTACTTTATCTAAGTTAACACAATTCAAAAAAGGTCTAGAAACAAGCGAAGTTCAGAAAGGGATGAGACTTATAGGATTACAGATTACAGAATTGGAACTAGATCAACTTGCATTTGGCAATACTATTTCGCTAGAAAACAGAAGATTAGGTGAAATCGGTTCAATATTTATACTAGCAGAAGCTCTTTCAGCAGTGAATTCAGTTCAAACAAATATTACTTTTCAAGACTTACCACAAACGCTTAAAGAGTTTTCTTGCTGTTACGGAGGAGTTCCAATCTACTGTTGGAATTCTGACTTAATCGGAAAGTGTTGTTTGACCCTAACTTTGCTAGATGGCAAGCCGGCAATTAGAGTTTCATCTCAAAACTTATAGCTTACCATTTCGTAAGGATTCAGGTCTAAACATTTCTCTTATTAGGTGAAGGGGTTGCCACCAGCGTAGCTTGCCACTGTAGGTATTGCCTCCTCTCTCCACGCACCTATCCTGTCAATTAACACCAGGATTTAGTGAACCGCGATCGCAACTAGAACACCGCAGGCATCGCAGACTAACTATTTAGCATTGAGCCAAGATGGAGGTATTTCTTAATTGATAGTTATTCATGATAACTTCTGAGTGGCGCGACTATCAATGAGAGAATGTCGAATAAGCATTTGATATGTCTTATAACCTACAGAAAAAACGAAAACTTATCAAAGTTCTCAGGTTTTGATGTTAGGAAAAATACTTGACAAACATCCTCTAAAAACGATCCGATCTTTTTGTATTTGGAAGTCTCTTAAACAATCCCAGACGCTGTTTGATTAGCAACCAAATAAAAGTATAATTACCAAATAGATAACGCTTCCATAAGCGGGAAGGTTCAACTATAAGCCGAAATAACCATTCAAAACCTGCTTTTTGCATCCAAACTGGTGCTCTTGTCACCATATTGCTAACCAACTCAAAGCTGACCCCAATACCTACAGAAATTGGCACACCTAAATACAAATAATTGGCAGCTATCCATTTTTCTTGTTTAGGTGCTCCCAAACCCACAAATAGAATATGGGGAGCCGCCTCTATAATTGTTGAGTTGATTGAATTTAATTCTGTTAGCTGAGACTCAAACCCGTAGGGAGGACAGTAAGTCCCAACAATCTGCAAACTTGGATGTCTAGCAACAAGAGTTTTTTTCGCTTTTTCAGCAGAACCAGGGCGACCTCCTAATAAAAATACCTTTAATCCTTTTTCAGAAGCAATGGCGCAGAGTTTCTCGAACAAATCTGTACCATTCACTCTACCGGAAAGGGGGGTTTGTAAAAACTTAGCCGCCCACAGCAGTGACACCCCGTCTGGCACTACTAAAAAAGCCTTGCGATAAATCTCTTGAAACTCGACATCCTCCTGTAAGGTAACAATATGCATGGCATTAGGAGTAACGACATATTCTGGTTTCCTCTGGGAGAGTGCATGGTTAATGATTAGTTCCACAACTTCATCAAAACTATATTTGTCAATTTCGACTCCACAAATATTAATTCTCATCAATACCTAAAGTTAATTAATTTGTGATAATGAATTATAGATATCGGCTAAACGAATGGAGCAATTTTTAATATCTAAAGGTTCGACATTTTTCCTAGCATTACTGCCTAAAGAAAGTCGTAAATTCTCATTTTCAATCAACAATTCCATTGCTGACGATAACTGTTTGATGTTTCCTGGGGTAACTAGCAGACCATTTTGATTTGAAATCACTAGTTCAGAAATCCCTCCAACAGGGGTTGCAATCACAGGTAAACTCCAACCCATAGCTTCTAAAATCGCCAGAGGCAGACCCTCGTTGTAAGAAGGCAAAATAAACACATCTGCTTGTGACAACACTTCATCCCGTTTTTCGGAATTAATCCAACCCAGAAAAGTTACCTGGTCTGAAAGGTTGAGACTAGCAGCCAACTGCTGCGCTTTTTCAATTTCACCATCTCCTGCCAGAATTAGCTGAGTATATTTTTTTTGATGATTTGGCAGGTTAGCAAATGCCTTAATTAAATCAAATGTCCCTTTGCGTTGACCAACTCGCCCACAACAGACCAAACTTATTTGAGTCCGATTTTTTCGTTCAGGAACCTCTGTAGGTAATTCGCATGGGTTAGGCAAGACAATAACTTGCTTGGGATTTAAACCTAGATTTAACACATAGTAATCTTGCCAACTTTCTGAAAGAACAACAAACCCTTGGCAGCGCTGAAATACTTTACTTAAAACTTGCTGTACTATTTGAGGAAGTTTAGCGTAAGTTAGATGAAATTCGGCACCATGAGTGTGCATCAAGACGGGCTTATCAAAGAGAAAGGCAATAACACAGCAAATCGCTTTTCGGAAAATGCTACCACCATCAGAAATCTGAATGTGTACAACATCTATTTCTTGACTTGATAATTTCCATAAAAATGTAGCTAGAGCTTTGGCGAAAACAACTACTCTGAAGGTAATTGAGCCTTCATCATGGGTGCTTATATGTTGTATTTTGAACTGAGGAAGATTATGCTTAATTATCAGTTTTTCAACCGTTGCTATTCCTCCATTTTGCTCTAAACTAGGCCCTAGCATTAATACCTGTAGTTGCTTCATGGGCGTTAACCTCTGGTTCTTTTTAAAGAATAACTAAAGTCTCAAACTAACGCCCTGTTTTGTGGGTTTAGTATAGTAGAGAGTAATCCTATTTTTAAACTCAAGTTTTAGGATAAGATATCATATTGGCAGAGGTATTACAAAGCTGTGACAAAAATCTGACTATGGATATTCTAAAGGATCTAAATTTATGAGGATAAATCATCCTCCTTCGGGCGTAACTCCTAAATATTTCCGTTTCGATTTCCCTGCGATATTAAAGTTGAGAAAACATGCTGTTTTTGTATATTTAATGCCTGACAAAAACAAGGAGACTCCGAGAGCTAAACCTGAATCTCGTAATTGGAGCCAAATTTCGGCTTCTATTTCTAGAAATGCATCCTTTTTTATACGTAAACAAAAGCTTAAATGAAACTGATTGGGTAAATTTAGCGAGCATATCATAAGGGGCAAAATAGACTGAAAGTATTGCTATATATGCTTTTAAGTTATCGGTGTCTATTGAATTGTCTAGACATAGTTCGCGCTCATCTACCCAAAGTTACCACAAGGGGGGAACGAAAGAATAAGGATTTTAGCCATATCCTTTCATACTACAAACTCAGATTTTGTACTACTTGCCCCTCATGACACGCTTACTAGATTTACCCCATGTAAATACCATTTGTAATACTCAAGCTTCATATATTAGATATTTAATTGTATTTCGCCTAGATTAATGTCGGGTTATGTGGGTTCTCCGACAAGCTGCGAGGCGATTCGATTACTTTGCTAAAACCAATAGCGAGAATCTTCCAAGAATCCTTACAGCTAAATCCTGATTAATGGAGAACAACAATTTTCTTGGTACGTTTAGTAAACTGCTTTTCCATCCACCACGATTCTGAAGTTCCAAGCAAGGACACGTATAGAAATAATCCAATACTTCATACCCTGTATCTTTTAGGGTTGCTAGTGCAGTTTCCTTAGTAAAATAATGGATATGCCCATACAAAAGCCTATCTTTCAATATAGGAGAACTGCGTAAAACAGTTTGCACTGATAAATCTAGAGGAATATGGAATAGTTTGTATTTTCCCTTCTCTTTTAGTTTCCGTAAGAAACCAAAATATTCCTCTACGTGTTCAAATACATCAATTGCCATTACCAGATCAAATATTGCTTCTTTCTCATTCAGCAAATCCTTCAAAAAAAAATGAAGTTTTTTATTGCTTTTACTATTACATATTTCAAATGCATTAGGGGATATTTCATATCCATAAAAGCTTGTGCTATCACTAAACTCAGTTTGCAGAGAATTCAATATTTCACCAGCCCCACATCCAATTTCACATATTGTTAATGGATTCAGATTATTTCTCTTAATTATCTTGGCTATTTGCTTGGCTTTCCACGGCGAATCTTCTTCATGCCAGGTTGGGTGATTTTGAAGGTATGTACCATCTTCATAAATAGTATTCATAGCTTTTGTATTGTCATAAGCAACATTTATTATAACGAACTTTCACCACAATAACGAATTTTTACCACAGAAAAAACTATCAAATCGCAGTTAGTAATAAAAATTTAAGTACCATGATGTTAGGAACATACAGAACAAGGCTGAACCCCCTATACAAGAGGATATCTTTATACACGAGGGTTTATATAGTCCTTGTTTGACCATCCCTTTCCGGTTAGCTCCAATGTCAGTAAGCGATTTGGTCGAAATTTTCCGCGATCGCCTGCCAAAAAGTTAATGTCGCGCCCAAGTGGGGGGCAGCATTGGCTGAACCTTTTGCAATTGCTCCCAGCAACAAGAACACCGCAGCGAAAAGTATATCGCGTCGTTTCCGCCTTTCCTGAACTTTTCAAGACGATTATCTGCAACTATAATTGGCATTAAGCCGAGATAGATGGCTGTACATCCGAGAATTAAGGTTGGAAACTATTCTCCTACTTAAGTTCGATAATTTGTTACTTTTTTGTATATGACATTGTTATACGCAACAAAAAATTAAGAAACCCGGTTTTTCAAAAAACCGGGTTTCTTATACTCTGCGCCAATTAAAATTACTGACTGCTTATTTTAGTGATTTCCGACGACGAGAAATTACCATGCCACTAGCAGCTAGACCTAAACCAAGTAAAGTAGCTGGTTCTGGAACTGCTTGAGGAGCTGGATTATTACTGATATTAGAAACGAATAATGAAGCATGAGATAGAGCTTTCCCTGCATTTCCACTACCATTTAAATCAACACCAATGGTATTGAAAACTCCTGCCAAACCATGAGACCAATCATAATCTTTGAATAGATAGGCACTGTAATTAGTGCTGCTCTTCAGACTTACTACAAAAGTGTTACTAGTTAATGGCTGAGAAAGACTCCAATTGCCAATATTAGTACCGTTAGCTGCTGTAAACAGAGAGTTTGCTTGATCAGATTTAGCAAGTAGTGTCCAATCAGCATTACCCACAGAACTGGCAAATAGTCCACCATCCAAGAGAGTTTCTAAAGGATTACCTGCACCTGTATCATTACCAGAAAACGCGCCTGCACAAGCTGTGGCATTTACTCCTCCAAGAGAGATGTTGCTGGTACTGCATACAACTGCTTGTGCCGGTGCAGCCACGAATACACCACTGATTCCGGTAGCTAGTAAAACTGAAGCTGATAAATGGAGAAATTTGCTTTTCACTTTTGATGCTGCCTGAGATTTCAAGAATTAAATTGTATTTTAGAGAAATGTTTACATCAATCCATAAGTGTATTCACGACAGGAATTATATGCCTACTATGTATATGGCATTAATAGCCATTTATGATACAAAGTAGGCATATAAAATATCTTATGAAATTTGTATAAACTTTTACTCGCTAGTATGATCTTATGTCTATCGCTATACAATTGTCTCTATTTTTGTGTCAGTTTCATCAAACTTTTAATAATTAATTACTCATATATTTTTATAAATAAGTTGGCTAAATTTGCGTAAAAGCTACCTATCTTTTCAAAAACTATGATAATATGTCATCCGTATAATGCTGGTTATTCGTAAGCATTTTCTCTCATGAAATCATAATTTATAGTGACTCAAAAAGCCGTGAATATACCAACACTGCTCGGTTAAGTAAAATGGGGAGAAAAATAAAGAAAATGGAGCAATCTAATTTGGAAGTGCTTTCGATTTAGCACAGTCACAACAGTAGCGATGGACAGTTACTGCAATTTTTACGAGAGCGTGAGCGTACTATGTCGGGCAGAGGTCTGACTAAAATTGTTTTGAGTACTTTAAAAATGTGCTAGGGGCCTTTTGTTCTGAAGCGTCGGGTTAATAAATAGGGACAAGGGTAATTGTTGGATATCGCTATAAAGCAACTTGGGTGGCTAAATGTTGGATTTAAAAATTAGACTTTAGTCTATATCAATGTTATGTAGATATAATTATAAAATTTGATAAAAGATGCCTAAATACCAGAGATAAGGGGTTTGCTAAATTAATGTAGGAAGTGAGAGATGAGCGATCGCACTTTTCGGCAACACAACGCAGGTACGTCAAATTTTACAAATCCATCGCTTGTCTCATTAACTATTCCCACATTGGCAAATGCGACACGCGGTTTTGGTTTACCAACCTATAATACTCCACTCGAAACAGTCACTGAGGTAGCAGGCGACCTTCAAGAAGTCCAGTCTGCTGATGAGCAATCATTAGAACCAGAAGCTATCAAAGAAAAGCCTCTTGTTCACGACATTAGTCGCATATCTTTGCGTCGTCCACAGCGGCAACTTACAGTTAGCCAGGCAGGAGACCAGTATGAGCAGGAAGCCGACTCGGTTGCCAACCAAATCATGTGGATGACTAAGCCTGAGCCAAAGATAAATTTAGGTGAGATGGGTTCAGAAGATATCATGCAACGAAAATGTGCAGCTTGTGAGCAAGAAGAGGAAGTACAAACTAAGTTGTCACTACAACGGGCGACTGATGGCAGCGTCCAGAGTGAGAATAACATTGAGAGTCAGTTAAATAGTAGTAAGGGTGGGGGAAGCCCGTTATCTGCCGAAGTGCGAGAGTTTATGGAACCACGCTTTAGTAGTAACTTTAACAATGTGCGAGTACATACTGACTCTAATGCTGTGCAGATGAGTCAGTCGTTGGGAGCGCAGGCATTTACTCATGGTAGTGATGTTTACTTTGGTGCAGGAAAATCACCTGGTAATAACGAGTTGACAGCCCATGAGTTAACCCATGTAGTACAGCAAACAGGCAAGGTGCAAAAACAAAGCGATACATCCACAGCACCAGTCCCTCTTGACCAGGCATCTAATGGTATGCCGCCCAAAACAGGTACAACCAAAATTGACCACAAGAATACTACAATTACCGCTTCTGGGAAAAACATCACCGAAGCAATTACAAACTTAACATCACAAGGAAAGGGCGAAGCGGGCAGTGTTACTTGTGCCCCAGAGAAAAGTGTCAAAACTTACCAAGCTGACGATCGGTCTGCTGAAATTATCTATGAAGCAGACGTTCTAGTCACAGAAACTAAGGCAATGCCCGTCTGGACTGAACTTGACAAACAATGCGAACCCGTTAAAACAGAATGGGCAAGGTTTTATAGCGCTCTGGATCAGCACGAAAATGGGCACATTAGTATTGACGAGAAGGCTTTTAAAGATTTACACAAAAAGCTTCTTGGCAAACCAACCTCAGCAGCTGACACGATTTTTAATGATACTTATACTAAAGCTAATACTGATAATAATGCTTACGACACTACAACTAAGCACGGGCTGACTCAAGGTACAGGAGTAACCCCGGTACAGTGCGGCACAGAAAAAGTTTCTCAAAATGAAGATGAATCAAATACACAAATAGAAGTTCAAACTAAACAGTAGAGCTGATTAGCTTACAACAGGATCTAATCTGACTATAGGATTTAGTAGCCTGCCAGCAAAAGCATCCATCACTCCTTGGGTTGAAGAAACTGAAGAAGGTGAGCGAGATGAAGAACTATCAATTCTTAATGATGAGCCTGGACAGGAATCACAGTACTTGAATTCCAGCATGAACTGGCTAAACGCGGCTTACACATCAACTATGATATAGAAAACTTCCAATCCGATGTGCGAATACTGCAATCAATGGGCTTGTTGTTGGAATAGTAGGTATAATAATCGCAACCAAATAGGTTAAGGACGAATATAGTCGTTGCATTTGCTGCTCAATCTTGGATGAATACGGAGTTATAGAATCGAAGAATTCAATAGACAGATTCAGCTTATTATTGCATGACCGATTTCTGGATCTTAATTTAATCCTCATTCCTAACGTAATGATTTGATGAGCTTATAAAAAAGATGTTTAACAACAGCAATAACTCCCAAGCTAGTATTCTCTACAGACATGGCGACGTTTTAATTCGACATATTGCTAGCTTACCTGTCGGCGCTCAGAAGCGTGTAGGTGCTACTCTCGCTCATGGTGAAATTACAGGACATAGCCATCGCATTCAACAATCTGATGCTGTTCAGTTGTGGGTACATGGTAGTGACCTTTTTCTAGAGGTTAAAGAACCAAGTGCCACTTTAGTTCATGAAGAACATCGGGCGATTGAATTACCTCAAGGCCTTTATCGCGTTTGGAGACAACGAGAATATCGCCCTGATGCCTATGTGGAGGTAGTAGACTAATGCTCAAGATCATGTCTAATGGACGTGTGCCAAATAAACCAATTAAGCAGCGCCCAAACCAAAGCCACGAGCCTGTATCGGCTGAATATGCTCGAAAACTTATCCTTGAGCATCGTGCCTGGGATGGGATGCGCGTTTTAGGCCATCTGGATTTAAGGGGTGCGTTGGATCTTTACAATCTACCTGAAAATCTCACCTGTGATAGTCTTGATATCAGCGACTGTGTAAACCTCACAACCCTTCCAACAGGACTCCACGTTACTTATTGGATCGAGTTGGCCGGAAGTGGGATTACTAGTGTATCTGCGGGACATGGTTTTGTCTGGCGCTGGCGAGGCGTGCAGGTGACAGATAAAATTGCCTTTGAATCCCAGTCTCTAACAGGACAAGATATCCTCAATATAGAGAATGTTGAATTGCGCCGCGTGCTGATTGAGCGTCTGGGATACGAGACATTTTTGCAGCAAGTGGGAGGATTGATCCGCGATCGCGATCGTGATGCTGGTGGAGAACGTCAACTAGTCTACATCCCTTTTGAGGATGACGAGCCGCTTATGGTCTTAAAAGTCACCTGTCCATCCACAGGACATATTCATATCTTGCGGGTTCCCCCTTATATGCGGAATTGCCATCAAGCAGCCGCTTGGATTGCGGGCTTTAATAACCCAGATGATTATCACCCTGCGATCGAGGCGTAGTTAGCTCTAAATACTCTGCGGTTTAAAAGCAATTTATCAAGGAAGGCAGGAGGCAGAGGGCAGGAGGCAGGAGGAAAACAGCGCTGGTGCTTCCTGCCGCGACCATAGGATCTTGGGTTTAAGACAAGAATTGCAAATTGAAAATTTGGTGAGCCAGCCCGGTCTTGTTGTTTCAACAAAGAGGGACTGGCGAACCCGAAGGGTGGCTCTTCTTCAGGAGGGGTTTGAATCCCCAACTGAGGTAAAACCTTCTGCCTCCTGCCTCCTGCCTTCTTCAATTAACCGCAGAGGCATAGAGAACGCAGAGATTTTATGAGTTAATTGGTAGTGGTGGGTTGGACAAATCGCTTAATTTCACCACACGCAATATAAGACTTTCCATCAGGTGCTGTTTTGACTTCATCAACAACATAAAGCATCCCTTTCTCACGAACCGATCGCGGAAAACGCATATTCCAATCTGCTTCATAGCCGTCGGAAACCACTCTAGCGCGTAGCTTGCTGCCATCTTTGACACACTGAACAAGAATGCCGTCTTTTACAACATCAGTTGTGGGAAGATCGGCAGCGCTGGCAGGGCCTTTAGAGGCTTTGCCTGTATAAGCTATATTCGATTGTCTAGGGGCAACGAAGATATCTGCTTCACCCGGTTGAGCAAAACGAGTGATATTGCCACGTACACGGTAGAAAGTACCTTCGCTTGAAAGTTCCAGCCCTTCAACAACGTACCTTGCCCTCTCAGCCCGAATACTCCGGGGAAACTGGACATTCTTGGCTGAATCGTAGCCTTCAGATATGACTTTGACCCGTAGTTTACCCCCTTCACGAACGCAATACAATTCAACACCTGAGCCAACTTCATTGACAACCGGCATTGCGTAGACTTCATCACCAGCAGTAACACCGCGCCCCACCAGATCGTTGCGATTACGGTTCATTGTCTGGTAAGACTGATCTCGCAATTCTTTACGTCCGGCATTACCTAGAGCTTTTTGGGCGATTCGACTTGCGAAATACTCAAGTTGATCGATCTCTTCAGCAATTTCAAAATTCTCGTTTAACCCTTTATCCCGCAAATCTTTCACCAGGGTACGCAGGGTTTCTTCCGCTTCCTGGTGTCTGCCATGTTCAGCTAAATCGAGGGCAGTCTCTTTTGCCTTAGCGATGGTGAGGCGGCTCAGTTCAAGAGTGATATGGCTTGTAGAGGCAAAAGCTGCTTCCTCAACAGTGCCAACTTTGGCGATAATATCTGCTGTGCCTGAAACGTTTTGAATGAGGTCATTTTGGACAACGTCAGCGCTGTAATGCAGTTTCATCACAGGTAACTCACCAACTTGAGCGCTTGATATCACCAAACTTAAACCGAGAAGTTTGTCTTCACCCTCGTAAAGCTCTCCCAAGCTGATAACAGCCTGACCAGAATCATTCTGGCTAACTTTTGCAAGACTTAAGGTATCAACAAGACTGACACCTTCAGCCAACTCAAGTTTCACTGTGAGGTTTTGTCCTACTACTGCTCTGAGACTGTCTAGCTCAATACTAAACACTTCAGTTGCTTCATCAATGCTTTGAATGAAATAGAAGTTTCCCCTGGCGGCCCTTGCCATACCAATCAGCAGGTCTTCATTAAAACCCTGAGCAAAACCTAATGTTGTTGTAGTGATACCTTCCTCAGCTTTTCGCCCTGATGTCGCCGTTAGTACCTTGGGGTCTTGAATGCCCATATTGGCATGACCATCGGTAAGCAATAGAACACGGTTGATTTTTTGCGGATCGAGTCGCGTTTTGACGTGTTCACAGCCTTTGAGCCATCCCCCCGATAAGTTGGTAATACCGCCTGCTCTCACTTTGCGGATAGAATCTTTCAGTGTGGCTTTGTTAGTTACAGCTTGGGGTGGCACAACGCTGTCTACTTCATCGTCGTAAACAACTACTGAGAGAATGTCATCTGGCTCAAGTTGATCAACCACAGACTCAGCAGCTTTGAGTGCATGATGTAAGGCAGCGCCTGCCATAGAGCCGGAACGGTCAATTACAAGAGAAAGGTTAAGGTTCCGTCGGGGAGATTCAGCTATATCAGGACGAAAACGTAGCAGAATATTAGTCTTTAATGAAGATCCGGCGGGAAGAATAGACTGGTCAAATTCGTAACTTGTCTTAATCATTTTTTATATCCCTCAATATTGTCTGTTATGAGCTACAAGCTTTATGATGCAAGGATAGAAAGTGCTTTTTTTAGTTTACCCAGAAACCAGTTTATTCAGTGTGTAAATGAACTTTACTGTAAGATTTTATAGCGGTTCTGTCTCGCCAAGGTTAGCAAAGCTCATTGTAGACATGGCTTTTTCGGGAGAAGTTTGCAATATACTGACTCCTTCCTACTACTGAAAGGCGATCGCACTGGTCACAATTGCGAGAAACTGAAAGCAGATATATTAGGAGAGGAGAACCTAATGAGCTGGACTAAAGTTCTTGCAGTCGAAGCACTTTCCCCAGGTACGCGAGAAGTGGTGAAAGTTGGCAACCGTAAAATTCTGCTTTTGAATCACGAAAATCAGCTTTATGCTGTAGATAACACCTGCCCTCACTTAAAATTACCTCTGAAAAGTGGCAAAATAAAAGATGGAGCAATTGTTTGTTCTTTCCATCACAGTGCTTTTGACCTGCGGACTGGTGAAGTACAAGATTGGTGTTCTTGGCCACCTGGTGTAGGCAAGGTACTCTCATTGGTTTCACAACCAAAGGCGTTGCCGGTGTTTCCTCTTCGTGTGGAAGAAGGTAGTATCTGGGTTGATGTACAAGAGGAATAGCACCCTCTCTCGATTTAATACCATTGGACAAACATCAGAAGTTGCCAGTAGGCTACAAAATGTTACCTAAACTTTTTGCAGCGCTTTGCCTATTCATTTTTGAGTGACAATAGAAATATCAGAAACGGAGGATTGGCAAAAAACAACCTCCGTTTCTATGGCCTTCTCAATGCCTCAATTAAATCTCAAGAATTCTATTGATCGCTACACTTCATCAAATAGTTGTATCTTGTCATTGATCAGAAATACCCTTAGACAAATTTCCATTTATCACTTACATACGCGAACGCAATTTACGTATTTACACTGATTTAGATTACGTTATAAACTTGTGCCAATTGGGAACTATATGATCGGAGATCAATTCAATTATTTGAATTATTTTTGTTTGCAATACGCATAAAAGACCCTTGCTAATGATTAGTATAATTACACCAGTTTATAACGGTGAGAAATTTATAGAATCTTGCCTTCAAGTTGTCATTGACCAAAATTGTTTAGAAGTGGAGCATATCATTGTTGATGGAGGTTCAGGTGACAAGACAGTAGACATTATTAAAGATAAAGCCAATCAATATCCCCACATACGTTGGATTAGTGAAAAGGACAAAGGACAATCTGACGCTATGAACAAAGGAATTGCTATGGCACGAGGAGAGATTATTGGTGTTTTAAATGTTGATGATTTTTATGAGATAAATCTTCTTAACCGCATCTGTGAGGTTTTCCAAACTTTACCAGAACCTAGCTTGATTGTTGGTAACTGTAACATCATTAATCAGAAAGAGCGGCTAATGTTTATCAATAAACCTAGCCAATTACGAACAATATATTTACTGTTAGGAAGACGACTTAATGATGATGGAATTATCGATGCTTCTTTTCCAGTAAATCCATCTGCTTACTTTTATCATAAATCATTACATCAAAAAATTGGACTCTATAAAGTAGAAGATTACTATTCAATGGATATAGATTTTCTTTTGAAAGCTGTTTGTTCATCTCATGTTAAGTATTTCAATGAAACTTGGGGTAATTTTAGATATTATCCAGGAACTAAAACATTTGATGATTCTGCAACAGGAAGCAGTTTAGCGCGAATTGAAAAATTATTTAATGATTATATTAAAACACTATCTTTGATGAAACAATGGCAGATTTGGTTAGCTAGGAATATAAATTTTACCTTCTTAAAAATCTTTTATTTTTCCAAGCATCCAGAACGATTGCTTGAATCTATTAAGCATCGGTTAGCTCAACAGGACTTACGCAAAAAATAACCCAAAGCTTGATTTTTTCCATAGAGGTTGTTTGAAAAGTGTTTTGCTGTAACTTTAGGTACTTTGAGATCCCCCCTAACCCCCTAAAAAAAAGGGGGAACCGGAATCAAAATCCCCCTTCTTAAAAGGGATTTAGGAGAATCTAGAACTTTTGATACCGACAAGAAGACTTTTCAAACATCCTCTTAGGGCAATTCGTTTAGACGCAAAGCAGTGATATCCATTCCGGTGGACGGGTTTGGCCTTAGTATAAATCTGTGGGAAAGCAAGCTACGCGTAGTGTCTCATAGATAGGTTCGAGCATCAGCCGTAGGGTATTTGTCCCTATTGTATGTAGTTTTACGTAAGACTTACAAGTATAGTAGAACCTGATAAAATTACTTTTTACTTACAGCAGATTTCAAGTTTGTGAGTAAAAAAATACTCTAGCCACGTTGTAGCGTACCCTCGCCTTAACAATAGGAGAGTTTAGTCGTGCGATTTTGTTGGCTATCACCTACAATGCGCTCATTCATGTATTTTAGAATCCTGATGCAGAATTGAGGTTAAGCCATAGTATAATCGCTTCCAAATGGTTTTTGTATAAAAGTTACTTTCTGTATTACAGTGTAATTGTTGTTCTTACAGAGTTTGATCCACAGTTACAGAGAGTTTTGCCTTAACTTTGACACACCTATATTCTAAGGTGAAGTATGGTGGTAAGCAACGATCATTCTATTTACAATCTTTTAATAAGGTTTTGCTTTCTGATTTCATGTTCAGTTTGATTCAACAATTTATTCCTGATTGAAAATTAGTTTAGTAACTGATATGGATGCTAAAAAAATCAAAATTTTATTAGTTGATGATAAGCTAGAAAATTTACATTTTTTATCAGACATCCTTCACAACCAAGGTTATCAGGTACAAAGTGCCCTTTCTGGAGAATTGGCAATCAATAGGGCGCTGGCTTTTCCTCCTGATTTGATTTTACTAAACTTTCTCATTTCAAAAATGAATGGTTATGAGGTTTATCAAAATTTAAAATCTCATCAGAAAACTCAAGAGATTCCGATAATTTTTTTTGGTGTTTTAGATGAATTATCGGAAGAAGTAAATATTTGTGATTTAGGCGATGTTGACTATATTACTCAACCATTCCAAGCTAAAGAAGTTTTATTACGCATACAAAATCAACTAACTCGCCAAAGGCTGAAAAAACAGTTAAAAGAACAAAATTCCCAACTGCAAGAGGAGATTAAAGAACGTCAACGGGTTGCTATTGAGTTAAATCTTCGGAACCAACAGATAGAAGAAATTTTCACAGAAATTCCTGTTAGCCTTAGCAAAGCCTTTTGTAGAGAAGTTTACCAAAACGAACGCCTTTTAGTCGAAGCTGCTCTCAAGAAAAGTGAAAGTCAATATCGCCACCTAGTGGAGACATCCCAGGATATGATCTGGTCGGTAGATATTGATGGACTAATTACTTTTGTTAATCCGGCAGTCAAGCAGATTTATGGCTATGAACCCCAGGAGATGATCGGGCGTACGCTGACTGATTTTATCTCGCCTCAGCAAGTTGCTAAAGATAAAGTAGCCTTTGAGCGTGTTTTCCGGGGAAAGCCGATATTTCAACATGAAACTACCTGTGTAGCTAAAGATGGTACTTTACTCTATTTAATGTTTAATGCGATCGCATTACGCAACGAAGAGGGTTTAGTCAGAGGTATGACAGGCACTGCTAGTAATATTACACAGCGTCGAGGTATAGAAAAATTGCTGGAAGAAAGCGCGATTAAGCTCCGCAATCATAACCTAGTGCTAACACAACTGGCACAAAATCAGATCCTTTATCAGGGCGACTTGAAAGCAGCTTTGGGTAAAATTACAGAAACAGCTGTCAAAAATATGGGAATGGAACGAGCCAGTGTTTGGTTGTATGACGAAACAGGCTTGAAAATCGAGTGTTTTGACTTGTTTGAGGGCAGTCGCAATCAACATAGCGAAGGATTTTCTTTATCAGAGGCAGACTATCCAGCTTATTTTGCAGCTTTGCAACAAGATCAACCAATCGCCGCAGATGATGTCCATACCGATCCCAGAATTAGAGAATTTTCTCCATCTTACTCAAGATTAAATATTACCTCTATACTCGATACACCCATTAGGCAGGAGGGAAAAACCGTAGGGGTTTTATGTTTGGAGGCAGTGGGAGTTGCTCATCATTGGACGCTAGAAGACCAAAATTTCGCTCGCTCTCTGGGCAATTTAGTATCCTTGGTGCTAGAAGCAAAAGAACGTCAACGCGCCGAAGCCGCACGGAGGGCTTCTGAAGAAAAGTTAGCATCAGCTTTTCGGTCATCTCCCGATCCCATTGCCTTAATTACTGTTCCTGACAAACGCTTCGTCGAAGTTAACGACAGTTTTTGTCGGTTTTTTGGTTATTCTCATTCTCAGGTTATCGATCGCACCGATCAAGAATTGAATATTTGGGTGAATCCAGAAGAATATAATTTTCTCACCCAGATGCTGCAAAAAACTAAAGCTATTCGTAACTATGAGGTTGATGTCTGCACGTCCACAGGGGAAATCAGGACAACCTTGTTGAGTGCAGAAATGATCGAGATTGATGGGAAATGGTACGTACTAGGCACAGCGAAAGATATTACTGAACGCAAGCAGGCAGAAAATGAAAGCCGTTTGTTACTGTTGACAACCCAAGCCATCACTCGCGCCAATGATGTCAATAGCTCTTTAGCACTGGTCTTGCGCTTAATTTGTCATACTATTGGCTGGGATTTTGGTGAAGCATGGATACCTAATGAAGATAGAGCTGTTTTAGAACACAGCCTGGGCTGGTATGGTGAACAAAGCAATTTAGAAGAATTTTGCCGCCACAGTCAAATTGTGAAATTTCCTCTGGGAGTGGGACTACCAGGAAGAGTTTGGCAGAATCAGGAACCAGAATGGATAGAAGATGTTTCAGAAGTTACAGAGCCAATTTTTTTGCGATCGCAACAAGCAGCCAAGGTAGGATTAAAAGCTGGTTTTGGTGTTCCCATACTGGCTGGAAACGAAGTATTAGCTGTTTTAGTGTTTTTTAAACGTAGTTCAGTATTGGTAGATAGACGTTTGCTCTTGCTAGTAAATGCTGTTGCTGCTCAGTTAGGTGGGTTGATTGAGCGCAAAACCCTAGAACAAGAATTAGCACTCAGAGAAGCTCGTCTCAATGCCTTTTTTACGGGGGCTCCCGTCGGTATGAATATTGTAGATAACCAACTGCGATTTGTCCAAATCAACCAAGTGCTAGCGGAAATTAATGGAATATCCCAGGAAGCTCATATTGGTAAGACCATCCATGAAGCCTTACCCAAAATGGCCAGTGTCGTAGAACCATTTTATCAACAGGTTCTGTTGACAGGTGAACCCATCCTCAATCAAGAATTAAGCGCCGCATCAATTAAACAACCAGATATTATCCGCCACTTCTTAGTTTCTTATTTTCCGATTCCTGGTGAGGACAATCGGCTTTCTGGTGTGGGCGCGGTTTTAGTAGAAATTAGCGAACTGCAAGCAGCACTTCGCGAACGGCAAGCCGCGCTACGCGAACGCAAATATGTCGAACAAGAACTACGTTTAGCTAACGAGCGCCTTCAATATCTGCTTACTTCTAGTCCTGTGGTGATTTATAGCAGCAAAAAAACATTAGGCAATTTTAGCACTACCTTTATTAGTAAGAACGTTAAAGCAATGGTTGGTTACGAAGCGCAGGAATTTGTCGAAAATTCTAATTTCTGGCTGCATCATGTCCACCCAGAGGATATTGAACTGATTTCAGAAAAATTTTCCCAGTTGGTTGAGCAAGAATACACTTCCTATGAATATCGTTGGTTACACGCTGACGGAACTTATCACTGGTTTTACGAAAAGATGAGGTTAATTCGTGACGAAGCTGGTAAACCTATAGAATGTGTCGGTTATTGGACAGACATCAACGATGCTAAACTGGCAGAATTAGCTTTACAAACAGGTCGGCAGCGATATCAACTGCTAGCAGAAACCTCACCAGCTTGTATATTTCACACTGATGTGGATGGTAATGTCTTATATTTTAATCAACGCTGGAGTGAGATTAGTGGATGCAATTTAGAAGAGTCTCTGGGAACTGGTTGGACAAAAGCCGTACATCCAGACGATCGCGAGCAGCTATTGTTGACATGGAATCAAGCAAGAGTTGCTAAAATTATGTATAAGTACGAACATCGCTTTTTACGTGATGATGGTACAGTTGTCTGGGTAATTTGTCAGGCTTTGCCAGAATTTCGAGATGATGGAGAAATAAAAGGTTATATCGGTACGATTACAGATATTACCGAGAGAAAATTGGCAGAAGAAGCGCTGCGTGAGAGTGCAGAACGGGAAAGAGCGATCGCCCAAGTGATTCAAAGGATGCGCCAAACATTGGATTTAGAGACTATATTTGCGGCTACAACCCAAGAATTACGGCAAGTACTTAATTGCGATCGGGTTGTTGTCTATCGTTTCAATCCCCAATGGAGTGGCGAATTTGTCTCTGAGTCTGTAGATAATGGTTGGATTTCTCTGATAGAAGAACATAACAACGATCCTCATCTCACAGAAGGTGTCTTACAAGAGGGACGTTGCCTAACAAAAATTTTGGATAGTGCGGATAATCAAGCGGAAGATGCTGATATGCAAGCAATTCAAGATGGCATTTACACACAAGGCGCAACTTTTCGCTGCGTCCCAGATATTTACAATGCTGAGTTTCATCCCTCTTACATCAGCCTTTTAGAACGCTTTCAGGCAAAAGCTTACATCATTGTCCCCATTTTATATGGTAGTCAGATTTGGGGACTACTAGCGAGTTATCAAAATTCCGATTCCCGCCAATGGAAACCAGGAGAAATCAACATCGTAGTTCAAATTGGCAATCAGTTGGGTGTGGCTTTACAGCAGGCACAATTACTGGCGCAGACTCAAAGGCAGTCACAAGCATTGCAAGAAGCTGTGATCACAGCTGATGCTGCCAACCGCGCCAAAAGCGAATTCCTCGCCAACATGAGCCACGAACTGCGTACCCCACTTAACGCCATCCTCGGTTTTACCCAAATCATGAGCCACGATCATGCTTTATCTACTGAACATCAGCAAAATCTAGCAATTATCAATCGTGCTGGCGAACATCTTCTCAACTTAATCAACGACATTCTGGAAATGTCTAAAATCGAAGCTGGCAGAATAACATTAAATCTCAACAGTTTTGACTTAATTCGCCTCTTAGAAAACCTGGAAGAGATGTTGCGTTTCCGCGCCACTTCCAAAGGCTTAGAATTAAATTTTGAATATACATCTTACCTTCCACAGTATATCCAAGCTGATGAAAGTAAACTGCGTCAAGTATTGCTTAACCTCTTGGGAAATGCAATCAAATTTACCGATACTGGAAGAATAATGTTACGCGTAGCGATGGAGGATATGGGGGATAAAATTTTACCTCATCCTCCTCATCTCTTCTTCGAGGTTACAGATACTGGTCGCGGTATTGCGCCACAGGAAATTAACTTGCTGTTTGAAGCATTTGGGCAAACTGAAACTGGAAGAAAATCGCAACAGGGAACTGGACTAGGTTTAGCAATTAGCCGTAAATATGTGGAACTAATGGGAGGAAACATTAGCGTTACCAGCATTATTGGTGAGGGAAGTACATTTGCCTTTGATATTCAAATTGATCTAGCCACAGCCAGCGAAATCCAGATCCAACAAATTAGACGACAAGTTCTGAGTTTAGCACCCGCTCAAAACGAATACCGCATCTTAGTGGTTGATGACTCCACAGACAGCCGTTTAGTGCTAGTAAAAATTCTGACATCTATCGGTTTTGCAGTCCAAGAAGCGGCAAATGGCACGGAAGCGATCGCACTTTGGCAACAATGGCAACCACACCTAATTTTTATGGATATGCGGATGCCAATTATGGACGGCTACGAAGCCACCAAAATTATTAAAGCTAGAGAAGAAACTTCAGTCCCAAATCGCAAGACGATTATTATTGCCTTAACCGCTAATGCCTTTGAAGAACAACGAGAGGCAACAATCAAAGCTGGTTGTGATGATTATATTAACAAGCCTTTCCGTGAAGAAGAATTATTAGAGAAATTGAGTGAATATTTAGAAGTTCAATATATTTATCAAGAAGATAACTATCAGATAAAAAATGCAAACCAACAAATAACAGAATCAATTTTGAAGCTTACAGATTTAGTTCCTCTATTGTCTGAAATGTCGCCTGAATGGGTGAAACAGGTGTATACTGCCGCAGCCCAATGTAGTGATGACTTAATTTTAGAATTGATTGAACAAATTCCTTCAGAAAATGCTACTTTGAGCAATTTTATTCAGAATTTGGCTCATAATTTCCAGTTTGAGAAAATTATGGAATTGACAAGTATTGCAGGAGTATTATCTAGTTAATAACAATTATTAACTCAGTAGTAATAAGATCCATCCTAACTTACCGACACGTCTCTCTACAAAACTAAAATAATGTAGTAGATCCTCCTAAATCCTCCTTAAAAAGGAGGACTTTGAGGGGTTTTTACCGCACTTGTAACAAATAAAGCCCCCCTTTTGAAGGGGGGTTGGGGGGATCTCTTATCTATAATCTTGCTTTTGAATGCTCCCTAAACGAGCAGCATCACGAATATTGTAATCGGGTCGAGTAAAGCGATTTAGCTGCATTTCAAAAAAATCTCGATTGGCTTGTAAATGTTTGGGATTTGGGTCATCTAAAGGATATAAAAGTGCAGTTCGCAAAGCTTGAATTACCGCAGAAGTCACACAGTACATTGACCGTTGAAAACTAACTCCCAACTGAATCAACATATCTTCTTCACCCCGGCAATATTGGCTGTAGTAATCAACAAGATATGGGGGCAAAAAATGTAGCATATCTTGCATTAATAATGTCGGAGGAATGCCAGCAGTACCTACTGGAAATACATCAGCGTAAAGAATGCCATAGTGAAAGTCTTTCTGGTCTTCCGGTACTTGACGCGCTTGGGCATTATAAGATTTTGTCCCCCGAAAGGGTGCGGTGCGGTAGAAAACAGCTTCTACATAAGGTAATGCGGCTTCGTATAGCCACATGAAACCCTTTGATTTAGGGATAATTTCGTAGCATTCGCCACGAATATAAACGTGATGGTAAATGGGACGACCTGCGATCGCAAATATACCATTAACTAAGAAGCTCATTGCCTCTGGGACGGTGCTAATGGTACCTTCATCATAGCGATCGGACATTTCAAAGAACACTGGGGCCATGACTTCCCAGAATAAGCCCAGATTAGCGTAGTACGACATCTGGCGGCACTGTTCCAAAAACATATCGGGGAACAGCTTGTAAAGCCCCAGCATTACTGGGTTTCCTTGGAAGTAAGCTTTTATTGCTCGGTCAGCGTTAGCTTTGTATTCGTCTGAATCTAGATAAGGGTCAAATTGTCCACCCATCCCTCTGTGCCACAACATCGCCCGCATACAAGCTTCAGCAAACTCCATGTTAATGCGATCGTGGAACAAGTGATGCAATAACTTCGGCATTTTGAAAGTTTCACCCTTCTCGATAAATGCCAAAAGTTCTGGATGTGCTGTAGCTTCGCCGCGCCAAATTCGTAAATCGGCATCATCGCCAGCATAATGATTATGCAATTCTAAATACTCTTTGGGTAAGAAGTATTTAAAGAAAGGAACCGGGTTTAAAAATTCGTTTTCAGCAATATAAAGTAGGTCGCGCCAGTAAAAATCCATCGGCACAGCATAAGCTTTATATAAACCGATGATTTGCATCAAATTTTCTGGAGTATCGGGTAACATTGCACCGCCTGCTTCTAAGCGGTGAATTACTTCGGCAAATTCGTGCGTTGAAGGAGGTAATTTAATTGCTGTTTTAATTGCTGTCATATTATTTAGTAATTGGTGTTAGTGATTCTTGACGAATATTCAAGGCATGAAAAATGCTTAAAACATCATGTGTCCAAACTGGCAATATTAGCGTCATAGCAATTTCTTCAACGCTGTGAATTGTACCAGCAATACAAGTCAGCCATAAGGCAATTCCGGCGTAATCAAAGCCAAATAAGGCAATAATGGCAATAAAAAGGGTGATTCCCCAAAATTTTGCAGAGTAGGTGTGATAGCTAGCGGGTTTACCATATTTCACTAAATTCACTACCCACCACAGCAATTGAGCAAAAACAATCATTAGCAAAGGAACGCTATAAGTAACGAGAATATCTTGATGAACTATCCACGCACTCACGAAGATACAGCTAAAAAGGCAGACATCAGCCCAACTATCGGCTTGACGCAATTGGGCAGTGCTGACACCTAATCGTCGCGCAATAATGCCATCAAAAATATCTGAGAGAAAGGCTGCGACAAAACCGATGATGAACCAAATACTGGTTTTGCCATCCAAAGCATCTAATAGGAGGAATGGAGATATCAAAAAGCGAAATAGAACAAGACCACTGGGAATTAATGTGAGATTCATCCTTCCTCCTTTATCGATGCGTAACTCTCTGATTGATTACTTCAGCGCGACTTCAGAGATTACGGTTTTTTCCAAAGAGGGAATTGCAGCCACCATTGTTGTAGTTGTAGATTCACTCCAACGCACTAACCAAGTGGGCTGTACTCCCAAAAAGATGATAAAAGCTGCCAAAATTAAAGCTGGGATTTTCTCAGACCAAAGAACTTTGGGATAGTAGGCGACGTTATCGAGTCTGCCGAAACAGGTGCGGTTGAGGAGGATGACAAAATAAACTGCGGTTAATCCACTAGCGACTACACACAAAATTGTTGGAATGGGAAAGATTGAGAAACTACCTTGAAAGACGATAAATTCGGCGATGAATCCTGTTAAACCGGGAATACCAGCACTAGCCATCCCGCCTAAAACTAGTAAGGCGCTAATTAGAGGTAAACCACGGATGGGACTCATTAAACCATTGAGTTTATCTAACTCGCGGGTTCCGACTTTGGCTTCTACAACTCCCACCAAGTGGAAGAGAATTGCCAGGATGATACCGTGGCTGAACATTTGGGCGACTGCACCCACAAGTGCTAAGGGAGTACTAGCAGCACCAGCTAGCAAGATATAGCCCATGTGACCGACGGAACTGTATGCTACCATGCGCTTGATATCTTTTTGAGCGATCGCAATTACTGCCCCATAGATAGCGCTGATTGCTCCCCAAATTGCCAGAGTCGGTGCAATAATACTCCAAGCATGGGGAAACATCCCCAACCCAAACCGCAGCAATCCATAAGTTCCCAGCTTTGCTAACACGCCACCCAGAAGAATAGCAATTGGTGCTGAAGCTTCGACATAAGCATCCGGTAGCCAAGTATGGAAGGGAACTAAGGGAATTTTAATTCCAAAACCTAAGACTATTCCTGCTAGTAAAAGGATTTGTTTTGCTGTTGACAGATTTTCTGTAGAGACTGCATCAAAAGCAAAATTGGTAGAACCACTCAGCCACACCATACCCAAGAATGTTGCCAGAATTAATGCTCCCGAAACGGCAGTATAAATCAGGAACTTAATTCCAGCATAACCCCGTTTTGCCCCTCCCCAAATGGAAATTAGTAAGTAGAAAGGGATTAATTCTAGTTCGTAGAATAGGAAGAATAGCAGCAAATTCTCCGCGAGAAAAGCACCTGCAACCCCTCCACTCACTAATAAAATCATGGAGTAGAACAGCCGGGGGCGTTCAGTTTCTTTATTGCTGCTATAAATCGAAATCCAGGTGAGCAGGCTATTTAGCACCAACATTAATATAGAAAGCCCATCAACACCGATTTGATAGTTCAATCCCAGGGTTTCATTCCAGGGCAAATACTCTTTAAATTGCATTCCTGGATTGCTAATATCAAATTTTAGCAGGATAAATATGTTCCAGGCAAGAACTGTTCCAGAAAAAATTAATGCTGTTAAACGAATACGATGATTAGGGAAACTTACAGGTAATATTGCTATAATAGCGGCAGCTAAAATAGGGAGCCAAATCAAAACACTTAACATTATATTTGTCCTTTGTTATTTCTCCTTTGTTATTTGTCCTTTGTGCGTTAGTAATGACCACTGACTAATGACAAAGGACAAAAAACTAATTAGACTAAACTGATTCTGCCAGTATCTAAATCGTAATATCCACCAACTATTTTCAGTTTTTCTGCCTTGATTAGTTCAGATAAAACTGTAGATGATTTCAATTTTTCAACTTGTGCCAAAATATTTGCTTTACAGGCGTTTTCTAACTTATCTCCCGATGCTCCTTTGGAGCTTTCTACACTTGGTTTAATTGCTTCAAGCAAACTTCCAATTTGTCCTGGTACTTGAGCGCCTTTGATTGCGGCATCTACTGCACCACATCTTTCATGTCCCACTACCATGATGACTTTAGTACCTAATACTAAGCTACCAAATTCTAAGCTACCAATTTGCTGTGTTGTGGCAATATTACCAGCTATGCGGCAGACAAATAAATCTCCAAGTCCTTGATCAAAGACAATCTCTGAAGGTACTCGTGAATCTGCACAGCCTAGAATAGAAGCAAAGGGCTTTTGACCTTTGGAAACTTCGACTAAACGTGATTGAGTTTGATTGGGATTGCGACGTTTTGCTTTAACAAATCTATCATTACCCTCTAATAATTCTTTCAGTGCCTTATCGGGAGTAATATCATCTTCTGCTGGCGCTACTGGGGCTTTTTTTTCGGCTGCAAGTAAGTTTGAGCCAAGTCCAACTGTCAATACACCTGTACCGATCGCACCTGCACCAAACTTCAATAAACCTCTTCTGGAAAGATTGATTTGGGTATTTCGTATGCTCATGGAATTCTCCTGCAAATTTTATACTAAACTATCTGCTTGTTTGTAATCAAAGGGTGTTTAACTACCCTAGTGTTGAAATTGGAAAAATCAAATTTAAAAACTGCACTCCCCAAAATGGCCAAGCTACCCACATTCCTAAAACACTCACTCCTAGTAAGACAGTTAAAGCGTAAAATTGGGTTTGTCCAGAGGTGCTGTATTTTAAACTTTCGCCACCTAATAGCGAAAATAAACCAACCAAATTAACGATGCCATCGACAACAAAGCGGTCAATCATATCGGCAAGTTGGGAAATTTTGGCAACGCCAAAAATAATGGTTATCCGATAGAGTTTTGGGGTATAAAAGTCGTATGCGAACAAGTCTTGTAGACCTTTCCAAGGGAGGCGAATTGGTTTAGGAATATTGCCTAAATAAACCACACCAGTGATGCTGCAACCGGAAATACTCGACCAAATTAAAAGTAGTACGACATCTTTGTTTAGAGTTGCCCAATCGGGTAAAAGTGATAAGCTTTGCAACACTAAAGGAAGATGTAGACTAAAGGCAAGTAAAATTACCATTGGCAAAATCATTGGCCAGTGTGCTTCAGGCGATCGCTGACTCATTTGTGTAGCTTTACCACCAAAAATTAAACCGAATTCTCTGGTTAAACTCACGGCTGTCAAAGCGTTTACCGTTATCACTACTCCCACTAACCAAGGTTGCGTTTCCCACAACCCATCTGCTAGTTTCACTAACGCCCAAAAACTACCCAATGGTGGAAAACCAATTAACCCCAAAGTCCCGACGATAAAGGCTATTGCTGAAATCGGGCGACGTGTCCATAATCCGCCCAATTGGGTAACATCTTGGGTGATGCTATTCCAAATAATTCCGCCGGTACTCATCACCAATAGGGCTGCGGATATAGCATGGGTAAGTACTAACAACAGCGCTGCTTCATCTTGTTGCGTTCCCACAGCGATGAATACTAAACCCATGTATGCACTGACAGAATAGGATTGGCAGCGTTTAATATCAACTTGAGCGATCGCAATTAAAGAAGCACCTACTGCCGTCACTACCCCAATGGCCACCATAGCGGAGGAAACTATGGGCGACAGGCTTAACACAGGTTGCAGTTTAATCAGCACCCATGCACCACTAGCAACTACTACCGAATTCCGCAAAATTGTACTGGGAACTGGGCCTTCCATTGCTTCATCCAACCACAAATGCAGTGGAAACTGGGCACATTTACCCATTGGCCCAGCAATTAAGGCTAAACCTACCAGTGCCATTGTTGTCGGGTTGACGTTAGCAGTCGCCGCCCACTTAGCTAGTTCTGGATAACTCCAAGTTCCAGCTAGGGGCCATAATGCCAACACGCCCATCAGCAAAAATAAGTCTCCCACCCGCTTGGTTAAGAAAGCATCTCTGGCACCTGAGACTACCAACGGCTGGCTAAACCATAAGCCAACTAGTAGGTAAGTTCCCAGTGTGAGGACTTCCAAAATTACATAGCTGAAGAACAAATTATTACACAGAACCAGGGCACATAGTCCTGCTTCAAATAATCCTAATAAGGAATAGAAGCGTCCCCAACCCCAATCCATCTCCATGTAACCGATGGCATAAATCTGCGCCAGCAAATTCAAACCAGTAATCACAACTAAAGCGCCGACACTCACTGAGGATATTTCTAAAGCAATGGTGAGGTCTAAACCAGCTGTAGATAACCAAGGAATAAATACTTCTTGGGCTGGTTGATTCCAAGTTGCTTGTAAGGCGATCGCACTATGTACAAACGCCAAAAATGTCATCACCAAGTTTATATAACCCGCCGGTCTTGGCCCCGTTTTCCGAATAATTCCCGGCGACCAAGGTACGGCTAACAAGCCACCTATTAAGGCATAGCAAGGAACTAGCCAAACAGTCTCAAGTAGAAACTGAGCCATCAACTTACCTCTAGATTTGCATCAAAAGTTTGGGGTTTTGAATCAACTTACGTTGATCCCTATTAACCCAGCGATGTCTACTACGGGCTACGCCTACGCAGGTAAGACAATTTTATCTTTATTTAATCTTGTTAAAATAGCTTACCGTTATATCCGTCAAAATGGAATTACTTTATATAAACAAATGTAAGATAAATACTCTAAGGAAATCTTATATAATCAACCATCTGAGTAATGAATAATAGCTATTGCTTTTTATCTATGAACATGAGTTTTTACTTATTGACGTAAATGACAAAAGACGCAATTAATTGCGTCTCTAATAAGTCAACTAAATTTGATTCATATTATTGTAATTTTGTCAACCTGCCAAAAAACAGAAATAATCACAGGCGCTTGGTCAAATTGGCTGATAGGGGCGGGTTTCATATCTCGGTAGTCCAGCAGTTGGACTAAGATCAGGTAAGCGATCGCTAAAATAACCGAAATCGCACCTGTAAGAATAGCAATTAATTTTGAACGTTCCATCAGTATTTCCTATATTTAAAGTTATTGTGCTGTGTCTATATCCTAATAAGTTCTAGTTAAGGCTTGATCGTCCTAACCCTACTTAAAAAGAGGATACGCTGAAAGCGTTAGTGAGTCTGCCAGGTCAGAGGTTCCTCCAATTCAAGCAAGTGAGTGGTCTGGGCTGCACAAAATATCACAAACCCAAGCGTATTAGCCTATATCTACATTAATACTTCACATACACACCACATAGTTACCGATATACTCATAGTTATTCAAAGCAATAGTTTAGTACGTTGCACCTACCTATTTACAGCAGTTTTCTTTTGTATGAAGTACAAAGAGCTACAAGTTTTGAGGCAGGATAGTGCAGCCTTACGGCAGCAGACAGATCGCTTTTAGCGTCTCCCCTTGGGAGAAGGCAAGAGATAGAAACTTTATCTGATGCGTGAGTTCTGCATTTGTACCTAAATTATTTGCAAAATACTGTATCTTTACATAGTTCAATTGTTTCATACCCACCTACTTATTGCAATCATATATGAAAATAGAGTTTTGCTTGCACTGCAAACATTTGCAAACTCTAAAAGGTGTGGCAAAACATAGCAAAGTTAAGCATAAATTTAAGTACTAATAGACTCATAATCTTTCTTGATTACAGCTTTTAGAAATTATTTTTAATTAAAAAATGACAGAGTTTCTGTTATCTTATTAGGATATTAACTACTGCGAAATAATCACTTAATTATAAATTTAAATTTCCATGATTAGTATTGCTAAATTAAATAAAATTGACTTTATAGTTTTGATTACTATTGTCATTATCGGTCTGATACATTTACCTTTTCCATTTGACGGAGATCAAGCATTTTTTAGGCTAGGTGCTTTGGAAATGCAACAAGGAAAGGTGCTTTATCGAGATTTTTGGGATATTAAACAACCGGGAATTTTCTCATTTTATTTTTTAGCAGGAACTTTATTTGGTTTTAATGAGATTGGCATCCATGTATTTGAACTTATTTACATGGTATTTTTTTCGATAATATTGCTACTGACCCTAAAAAGCTATTTTCGACATCAGATAATTGCAAGTCTAGTACCTTTGTTAACAGTTGGCGTTTACTATATTGTTTCCGGTGCTTGGCATCTGACTCAAGTAGAAGCACTGGTCGGGTTTCCTTTATTCCTTTGTCTTTGGGTTACTTTTAAATCTTTTACAAAAGAAGGAAAACAAAGATTTTATCTGCTTTTACTGTCAGGCTTTTTAGGCGGAATTGTTCTTTTATTTAAATTCTTATTTCTGCTGATCTTGGTTTCATTTTGGCTAAGTATATTGATGTATTCTATACTAATAAAACGCCACAGTATTCAAAAAAACTTCATTGAGATTTTTATCCCAATTTTTATAGGAGTTACATTTCCTCTTTTGGTTGTTGCCAGCTACTTTATCTCGGTTAATAGTTTTGCGATAGTGTTTAAGACATTTTTTATATATCCACCGATGATTGTTGCTAATGCTGCATTTAATAAAACTAATTTTGTTTTGGGAATAAAATGGTTATTACAGAATTTTTATTCTTTAATTTTAATGACTGCTGTTGCAGTCTATGTATCATTGTATAAATCTAAGAATATATTGACTTTGTTACTTGTTATTTGGTGTATTTTTGCTTTGTCTGTTATTCTTCTACAGGGAACAGCATTGTGGGAATACCATTATTTACTATTGTTTGTACCTATAGGTATTTTAGCAACTAAGGGATTAGATATATTGTGGGATTCCTTAAAAGGATTAAAGTCTCGAATCCCAACTATTTTACTGGTATTTTTATTGTTCTTACCTTTCTCTTTCACTCTCGTAAAAAAGAGTATTACTCTGGTTAATAATAATTTTGCTTTAACTGAAGATACGCGATTGCAATATCAGGCTGTCTTTAGACCAAAATATCTATCTCTTCGTTCAGAAGCTAATTTTATATCTCTACCAGGAAATCTTGTTGGTGATATTTATGTAGCTGGCGATCCATCTATTTACTATTTTTCTGGTCGGAATCAAGCTACAATACTACGTGGTTGGGCTCTTGAATATTTTTTATCTGAGCAATGGTCAGCACTTATAAAGCAGTTGGATTTATCAAAGCCTCCTTATATTTTTATTGATTACGAACCGCAGGCTATAATCAAAGAAAAATTTCCAAATCTCCTAGAATTTATTGAGCAAAAATATCAGATTTTACGTCAAGATAATAATGGTATTTGGTATATCTTGAAGGAAGACTCCGAAGTGAGAATTTAGAGGATATTTTAAAAGTCCCCTTGTCTGATGTTTGATAAACCACTTTTAGGCGATAGTATAACTGTAGATTATTGCAATTCTCTCATCTACCATGCCAAAACAGTCTATAGGTCTTGACGATCAACTCTATAATTACCTTTTATCCGTTTCACTGCGGGAACCAGAGATTCTTTTGAAGTTGCGCCAAGAAACTGCCAGTCATCCCAGAAGCACAATGCAGATTTCACCAGAACAAGGGCAGTTTATGAGACTGCTAGTACAGCTAATTGGAGCCAAGAAAACCCTAGAAGTTGGTGTATTTACAGGTTATAGCTCGCTCTCAGTGGCTTTAGCACTTCCTGATGATGGTAAAATTATCGCTGCTGATGTAAGTGAAGAATTTACTGCGATCGCCCGCCGATATTGGCAAGAAGCCGGAGTTGCCCATAAAATCGATCTACGATTGGCTCCAGGTCTAGAAACTTTAGATCATCTGTTGGCAACTGGACAAGCTGAGACATTTGATTTTGCTTTTATTGATGCTGATAAAGAAAATTATGATGGATATTATGAGCGATCGCTGCAATTATTGCGTCCAGGTGGCTTAATTGCGATTGATAATGTTTTATGGTCAGGACAAGTTGCTGACCCGGAAAATCAAGATGAAAGCACCCAATCGATTCGCGCACTCAATGAGAAGTTACATCATGATGAACGGGTAACACTCTCCCTTGTCCCCATTGCCGATGGACTTACCTTAGCCATCAAGCGGTCTTAATATAGTGTCACCATCCCGTAAAAATTCCAGAATCGCTGCATTCAACTCCTTAGAAGAACCACTTGAAGCGTCATGATAGCAGTTAGACAAAATTTTTAATTTGGAATTTGGGATATGCTGATGTAATTTTTCACCATGAGTAGCAGGAAACCAACTATCTTGATCGCCCCACAAAACTAGTGTAGGACACTTAATTGCACTTAGTTTATTTTGAATTTTGGTAAGCATATTTGGCTTGCTTGCTTGCCAATTCTCAATTTCTCGCGCTGCTATTTGTAACTCTTCGGCAACTTTGACAATCGTACCAGGAAATTGAATAAAGGGGTAAGTTATCCAATAGACATCTTCTTTTGTCAAAATTGACGGATCAAATAATACCCCACGTCTTTCTATTGCCATAATTTCTCTTAATAGAGGTGCAAACAAATATGCCAGACGTAAGGAGTCAATTGTTTGGATGATTTCTAGAGGAGTTTGGGCAAGTAACCCCATAGCCCAATGGGGCAGACGTTGGGCAAAAACAGGTACATTTACTACTACAAGCTGCCCGATTAACTGCGGATTTTCTTGAGCAAGAGCAAGGGCAACTAATCCCCCCAGAGATTCCGCTACAATCACTGCTGGTTCATCACATAATGCCTGAATAATTCTTTGAAACTCAATAACTTGATGACCGTTGTGTTCTCGACGAGACAATGGTTTTTCAGAAAATCCAAAACCTTTGGCATCAAAACAAATTACCCGAAAATATTTAGATAATTCTGTTACACTGTGTCGCCAATTATAGCTCCAACTACCCATGCCATGTAATAAAATTAGCGGTTTCCCTCTACCTTTTTCGCCATAAGAAATTTGTACAGGATAGCCTTTAGCATCAGTAATAATTAAAGTTTGTCGTCCTTTGGGAAAAGTCGCTTGCCACCAATCTTTCATTCCATTATCTATCAATAATTTAACCACCAGTTAAAGCGTTCCAGAATATTCTAATTAGTATCACGGGTAATGCTACTAAAACAATGGATATCAGCAACAATCCAACCAAAAGAGCAATGATAAATAACCTGTCTGCACTCTTTTGCTCGCTAGGAAACTTTAAGTATTCTTCCAATAGCTTGATATTATTAGTGTTAGCTCTCCAGGCAAAATCAAAAAAGTCTCCCAAAACGGGGACAGCGCCTACCAAGCCATCAAGGATCACATTGACAACCATTTTACCTAAAGTGGCTCTAGAGACACCCAGCCGCGCTGCTTCTAGGATGATGTAGCTAGAAAACATGACTCCCAAAAAATCACCACCAATAGGTATAAGTCCTAAAATTGGATCTAGACCGAAACCAATCTGTGTACCAGGAATAGTAATAACATTATCCAGCAGCCGACTTAACTGACGCAGGCGCTTCAAGGTGGGTGCTTTAGCATCAGGTTCAATCATAGAAAACCGAGGAGGAGAATCTGGCATGAAAGCGATCGCTAATTTTGCATTGAATCGTTAGATATTCTACTCCCCTACTGAGCTTTTGCAAAAGTTTTCTCCAAAAGTTTTCTCAAGGATTTACAGAAGAAAGGCAGGGGGCAGGAGGCAGGAGGCAGGAGGAAGAAAATATAATTTTTACCCTCTGCTAAAAGGGTTTAAAGTCCCTAAATTTATTTATGAAAAAAAGAAAAAATATGTATTTCAAGACGTGCAGTGCAAGAAATACAGCGTCCTTATTAAATCCCCTAATATTTATTTATGGGGATTTCTTCTGCTTTCTGCCTCCTGCCTCCTGCCTTCTGCCTCCTTAAAAATTAATATTTTTCATTAGATTGTGACTGTGCTTTTAGACGCATATCTTCACCGACTGTCACGTTCAACTGATCGCCGATTAACAGTACAGCAGCGCTCATCGACAGCCAGAGCATTAAAACTATCACAGCCCCTACAGCACCATATACTTTATTATAATTGCCAAAATTCGCCACATAAAGCCGAAATAGGGCAGATAATATTGCCCAGAAAACAGCTGCCAAAATTGCTCCAGGCATCATTGGCGTGCCTGAGTTCCATACACTTGGCCCATAGCGATAGACAAAGCCAAAAGCAACAGCAACAATACTTAAAGCTAAAGGCCAGCGTAACAGCTGCCAAAGATGTAATAAGACGATCAAGGAACGATTTTCGCGTACTACCATTCCCAAAAGCCAATCACTGGTAAACACTAAGAAAGAAGCTAGCACTAAAAGCAACATAGTACCAACTGTTAATCCCAGAGAGACGAGCTTGGCTTTCCAAAAGGGGCGCATATTTTCTGAAGGAATTTGATGAATTTGGTCGAGGGCTGTCATAGCGGTACTCACCGCCCCAGAAGCAGTCCAAATTGCTAATACAAAGCTCAGAGAAAATAAGCCACTGTTTCTAGAATTGGTAATTTCTGTGGTAGCAAAATCACGAATTAGAATCAGGGCTTGTTCGGGTAGGATTTGACTAAGTTGGGCCGCTAGTTGTTTAAAGGTAGCTTGTAAAGATTCTGCCAATAAACCAATGGCTGTGAGGACAGCAAGAATTGCTGGAAACAGCGATAACATGGCATTGAAAGCGATTTCTGAAGCTAGTCCCAAAAGTCGTCTTTCCATTGTCCTAGCAAAAGTTTTTTTGAGCGTGCGCCAATTGAGGTAGTAAAAGAAACGAAAAAAACGAGGTTTTGGCATAATTTAGAGTTAAAACTGGTTAGGTTTCTTAACTACTGTGCCAAATTTTGCGTAGCGATCGCATTTATCTTTTTACCGCAATAATACCGAGTGAGGGGCAGGGAGGCAGGGGCAGAATAACAAATGACAAATGACAAATGACAAATGACAAATGACTATTTAATTTATGAATCAAGATTTTACACAACAGTGGTTGACAGAAATCCAGGAACTCAGAGAGCAGATGGCGGTACTTCAGAGCGATCGCGATACGGCTTGGGAAAGTGCCCAAAAATGGCGACAGCTTTACAACACAGAAGCAGAACAACGCCGCACAGATGCCCAACTGTCCCAACAGGCGATCGCATCACTCAAGGCAGACTTGCATAAACTCCGGGGTCTTGAGGTCGAGACACTGGCTGCTGGGACATCACTAACAGCGATTCAACAAGAGATAGAACAATTAAAATCTGTGGAGGAGTTACAAACTAAACTCATCGCCCTAATCAAAGAACGCGATCGCCTCTTGCAAGCTTTAAAGACTGAGCAGGATAATCACGCCCAAAGCCGCAATAGCCTTACTACTGCTTTGGGTGATGCTATTGATAGCTTGACACAGGAACGAGCCAGAGGAGAAAAAGAGAGTCAATGACCAGCGTGAACTTCGGTGATTTTGAATTTTTACAGCAGTTTTCAGGTATTTAGACCACAACTGAGACGGGGAAAGGGAAGAGACGCGATAAATCGCCGTCTTTACAATAATCAGTCCTTTGTAGAGATGGTGATTTATCGCGTCTTTGTGATTTTCATAAAATAAACCTTAACTGAACCGTATTGAGAGTGGTGTAGATAACGCTATCATTGTCTCGGCTGAATGCCAGAAACAATTAATGTTTCTATCGACTTGCTATCCAGGGGTTGGGAGAAAAAATATCCCTGTGCGTATTTACATTTCATGGCTCTAAGTTGTGACAGTTGCTCTACCGTTTCTATGCCCTCTGCTATTACATCTATATTTAGACTCTCGGCTAAGGTGATGATCGCCTGAACAATCTCTAAGTTTTCTCCATTAGCACCAATCTTAGTAATAAAAGAACGATCAATCTTCAAAGCATTACTTGGAAAGCGGTGCAGGTAACTCAACGATGAATAGCCTATGCCAAAATCATCTAAGTGTAATTGGATATTCATCTGTTGTAGTTGCAAGAGCATAAAAGTTGCTGACTGAATATTTTCCATCAGTACGCTTTCAGTAATCTCCAACTTTAAATTACTGGCTTCCAGGGCAGTCTCTTGCATAATTTGGTTAATTTGCTCAATCAGATCGGGTTGTAAAAACTGTTTAGTGGAAAGATTTACACTGATTGTCAAGGGTGGATCGGTTGGAAATTGGATTTGCCAAGCACGCATCTGCCGACAAGCCTCGCCCAATACCCAGTAACCAATAGGGATAATCAACCCAGTTTCTTCTGCTAGTGGAATAAAGCTGTCTGGAGGAACTAATCCGTGTTGCGGGTGTTGCCAGCGAACGAGAGCCTCGAAGCCAACAATTTTGTAAGTTTCTAACAAAACAATTGGCTGGTAGTAAACCTGAAACTCCTGGCGTTCAACTGCCCGTCGTAGATCCATCTCTAACTCTAATAGCTTCGTTATTTGGGTGTACATGGTTGAGTCAAATATCTCATGGCGTGCTTTACCCAATGCTTTAGCGCGATACATTGCAATGTCAGCGTCGCGCAGGAGTTGCTCTGGTAGGTTGTAACTACCCTTGCTCACGACGATGCCAATGCTGACGGTGGTAAAAACCTCATATCCTCTGAGTGTGAACGCAGATGTCAGAGCTTCATGTATCCGCTCCACTACGCCTATTGCGTCATTGATGCTGTTGATATCATCAAGCAAAATTGTAAACTCATCTCCCCCTAGACGGGCAACTGTGTCTCCAGCACGCACACAGTTTTCCAGTCTGCGAGCAAGGGCAGTTAGTAGTTGGTCGCCAATCATGTGACCGAGACTGTCGTTGACAACTTTGAAGCGATCTAAATCTAGAAAGAGAACAGCGAATGTATAGTCCGCACGTCGTTTTGTCAACATCAGCGCCCGTTCTAGCCGTTCCATAAACAAGGCGCGGTTTGGCAGACTGGTTAGTATATCGTGAAAAGCATCATGAATTAATTGTGCCTCCGCAAGTTTTAGAGCAGTAATATTGCGAGAAATACTCAAGACAAAGTATACTGAGCCGTCGCTAGCCAATTCAGGCACAAGACGGGTATGGTAATGTCTTGTTTGGGCAGCGATCGCTAAAGTGCATTCAAACTCTGTTTCTTGCTTAGTTTGGAAAACTTGCCCAAGCTTGCGATCGCACATCCGGCAAAATTCTTCCGGTAGATTTAACTCTGCGTTTGTTTTGCCAATAAATGTTTCGGCTGATATCCCTGTAACCTTTTCAATAGCTGGATTAACGTAAATGTAGCGCAATTGAGTGTTAAATCTGGAAATAATATCAGGTGCATTTTCAACTAGTGCTTTGAATTCTTGCTGGCGACGCGCTAGTGCCTCCAATATCTGCTTGCGCTCGGTGATATCCTGAAAGACAAGAACTGCACCCGTGATGTTACCGTTGTCATCTTTAATCGCTGCAATACTATCATCAATAGGGATTTCTGCACCATTTCTAGTAATAAGTATAGTCTGTTCTGGTAGACCGGCAGTAATCCCCGACTGAAGGACTTGCGTTATCGGACTTTCAATTATTATCCGAGTTTCTTCATGAGCAATATTGAATACTTCTGTTGCTTCTTTACCAAACGCATCTGAATAATTCCAGCCCGTCAGTTCCTCCGCAATAGGATTCATAAAAGTCACAGTTCCAGATGCGTCGCTAGTAATCACAGCATCTCCAATACTTTTCAGTACAGTAGTCAGCCATTGTTCATTCTGTTTTAATTTTTTTTCCGTCCGATGTTTGGAAAGGGTAATTTCAATAGTGAACTTTAATTCTTTTTCTTTAAAAGGCTTAAGAATGTAGCCAAACGGCTCTGTTATCTTTGCCCGATCCAATGTTGATTCATCTGCATTAGCAGTAAGATATATGATTGGAATATTAAAAATATTATGAATTATCTGAGCCGCCTCCACACCGTCCATCTTTCCTTTGAGATGAATATCCATTAAAACTAAATCTAGAGAATCATCTGCTGCTTTCTTAATTGCTTCTTCTCCAGAATCGGCAAGCCCCAAAACAGTGTATCCAAATTTTCTTAGCCGACTTTGTATATCCATTGCCACGATGATTTCATCTTCAACAACTAATATATTTACTGGGTTCATGATTTTATTTATCTTATGAAATTAGATATTTTTAGCCGGAAATATAATTTTATACTTCACTCCGTTATAACTGATAAAATCAATATTGCCTTGTAGCTGATGTGTTAGACCTTTTACTAATCGCAGTCCTAACGATTCTGTAGCTTGAAAGTCAAAATCTTGGGCAAAACCAACACCATTATCACTGATAGTAAGTGTAAATAAATTTGCTTCTATGGAGCAAAAGGCAATACAAATTTCTCCCGTTTCTCTTTGGGGAAAAGCATATTTTAAGGAATTTGAAATAAGTTCATTGATAATCAACCCGCAAGGAATAGCTGCATCAATGGCGAGAAAAACCTCCTCAACGTTCATTTTCAAGTTAATAGCGCTGGAATTAACGTTGTATGAATAAAATAAATTAGTTACTAAATCTTGGATATAGTCAGCAAAATTAATCTTTGCCAAGTCTTGAGATTGATATAGTTTCTCGTGGATCAAAGCCATTGATTCAATCCGATTCTGGCTATCTTTGAATACCTCAAGAGCTTGATTGTCCTTGAGATATTCTGCTTGCAGGTTGAGCAGACTAGAAATAATCTGCAAATTATTTTTTACCCGGTGATGAATTTCTTTCAATAGCACCTCTTTTTCTTGAAGCGATGCTTTAATCTGCTCCTCTGCTTGTTTACGCTCTCGTCTCACCTGTGCCTCACGCAACTCGCGGGCAACAGCAGGGATAAGTCGCGCTAAATTGCCTTTGATAATGTAGTCATGGGCACCAGCTTTCATGGCAGCTACTGCGGTATCTTCACCAATCGTGCCTGAGACGATAATGAATGGCAGGTCAAGTCCACTTTCCTTAACCTGCTTTAATGCAGCAGGGGCGCTAAAGGTGGGCATGGAATAATCACAGATGACAATATCCCATGTTTGCTCTGCGATGGGCGAAGCCCCGCCTTCGGCGATCGCAGCTTTCATGGCTGTGGGTGTATCAACCCTTTCAAAGGTTACTTCATAGCCACCACGTTGCAGTTCACGTAGCAGCAACAAAGCGTCATCTTCTGAATCCTCAACAAGTAATACGCGCAGAGGTGTACCCATACCCATCTAAACTATACTCTTGGCGGTGATTCGTTTAAGACAAACCAGTACAACCCTAGTTGTCGCACTGCTTCACTGAATTGGGAAAAGTCTACTGGTTTCCGAACATAGCTGTTGGCACCCAAGCTGTAACCATTGATTAAGTCTTGCTCCTCCTTGGACGAAGTGAGAATCACGACGGGAAGGATTTTTGTCCTTTCGTCGGCCCGCAGGTGTCGCAAAACTTCCAGACCATCCATTTTAGGCAACTTCAAATCCAACAGGATGAGATTCGGCATAACGCTCATATCGCGGTCAGTGTAAACACCTTTACCAAAGAGATAATCTAGGGCTTGTACCCCATCGCGTGCCACTACCACCTCGTTCATAATGTTGTTTTTCTTCAGTGCCCGTAAGGTTAACGCTTCATCATCAGGATTGTCTTCTACTAATAGAATCATGTTGTATATTTTCCTTATACTTAAAGGGTGAAGTAAAATGTTGCGCCTTGCTCCACTGCGCTTTCTGCCCAGACACGACCACCGTGACGGTGAACAATCCTTTGCACAGTAGCTAATCCGATACCAGTGCCTTCAAACTCAGTCATGGCGTGCAGTCGCTGAAAAGCACCGAAGAGTTTCTCAACATAGGCCATATCAAAGCCTGTGCCATCATCACGGACAAAATACACATGAGTGTCATCTTGCTGCAAAAGCCCAAATTCTATTCGGGCTTTTTGATGTTTTCCTGTAAACTTCCACGCATTACCCAGTAGGTTTTCTAGAACTATCCGTAACAGATGAGCATCACCATTAGTAACCAATCCCGGCGCGATCGCAAACTCTACTTGGCGTTCTGGTTGGGTTTTGTGCAACTCTGTAGCGATCGCCTCCACCAGTGCGCTTAGATCAACCTTTTCGGAACGCATCTCACTGCGTGTCAATCGTGATAGATTCAGTAAATCGTCGATCAGTTGTGCCATTCGCTGGGTGGCTGCACGCACTCGCTGGAGGTAGTTTTGGCCTAGTGTGTCTAGCTTGTCAGCATAATCTTCTAGTAGTGCTTGGCTAAAACCATCGATACTCCGCAAGGGGGCCCGCAGGTCGTGAGACACTGAATAACTAAATGCTTCCATCTCTTTGTTAGTCGCTTCGAGTTGTGCTGTGCGTTCTGCAACTCGCTGCTCAAGCTGGACATTCAGGCGCAGAATTTCTGACTCCGCCTTTTTGCGCTCATTAATTTCAGTTTGCAATTCCTCGTTAGTGTTTCTCAGTTCGGCAGTCCGTTTGTTAACCTCAATTTCTAATTCATCGCGAGCTTTTTGCAGAGAATTTTCCATCCGCCTGCGTTTGACGAGTTCCTGATTGGTAATCATCGCCGCTAAACCGACAATAACAGAAGCGATAATGCTGCCAAAAATAGTCAGCACAGTTGTTTGATGAGCGCTGGCGTTCGCCTCCATTGAGCGCTGTTTCAACAACTCATTCTCTTCATTCTCCATAGCTGTAGTGAGCATTCGGATGTCCTCCATAATCTGCTGACCCCGATCTGTCTGAACTATTTGCAGTGCGGACTCTAAATCTTTGCTCCTTGCATTAATCGCCTGTTCAATCAAAACCAGTTTTTTGGTAATCAATGGTTCAAGGCGATCGAGCCGCCGTTGTTGATTGGGGTTATCCACAGTCAATTGGCGCAGAGCCTTAAGTTTTTGAACAATCTCGCCAGTTGCTGTGCGATAGGGTTCGAGATACCGCTTTTTGCCCGTGAGAAGATAACCCCGTTGTCCAGTTTCTGCATCCTTGATCTGCGACATTATTTCTTTTGTCTTTTCAAGTACCTCGCGTGTATGTGTTACCCATTGAGCGTTTTCTCTATACTGAAGCAAACTCAGATACGAAACTACGCCGATACCAGTCATAATTGCTACTGCTATTACAAAACTGCCCGTATTCTTTTTGTAAATAGCCCATTTCATTTTTTACCTTCCTAATTGAAAAAGCAGCTGTTGACTAAAGTAGTAAAAACGGTGAGTCAGCTCTTTAGATGGTTAATAGTCACTATATATTGGCATTAGAGCATCACCCTTCGTGCCCCAGTTCAAGCGGCTATATCTTCGTTCCAGCAAACAATATCCATGAAAAAATTGGCTTGCTGAATAAGAAGTATGAAAATGATTTTGTTTAATATCAAAACCCATATAGAGATGCGATATATCGCGTCTCTACCTTTTGATTCATACTTCTTATTCAGCAATGCCAAAAGTTTTTCACGGTATTACTCATCATAGTCGTGCTAACTGATACTAAATTTTTTAACTTTTAGAGTAGAGCAAACTAGCTCTAATAAAGGATATCTATAATTAGTGAATTATTGTGAGCGTATATTTTCTGACTCATAAGAAGGCAAATAAGAAATTTTGTTCAAATATTCAGTATATTTACCCAGCTAGATTCAATAGATTTTCGCTTGCATCAGCCACGCAAATGTGATATAAAACTCCAGTAATTACACTTAAAAATCTTTGATTGTATTAGCTTGATATTGACTTGATTTATAAGATACGTAGATTAGATAGAGACATAAAGCAATGTAGGGAAATAGGGGCTTGCCACACCCCTACGACAAATCTATATGTATGTATCAGAGTTTTCGTGAATTACTATTACGCCTCGGAATTGCTGAAATAAGGTAAAAATAATAGGGCATGGGGAATTACCTCATGTAACTAACTCAAGGCAAGGTGAAGTACTCATGCTCAGGCGCTTAATTGTGATTGTTACTGCCGCTATACTCTTTAGCAACTCCTTAACGCTGGCACAGACTAAAAAGCCCAAACCACCGGATGAATTTCCTCCTAGTCCTCTAGAAATCACCACACCCGACCCACTGCTGCCACGTTTACCCAAGGATAAACAGCCGTTAACTCTCCAAGAACAGCAAAACTTAGAACTAGCGCTGGATGCCTTAAATCAAGAAGCAGCAGCGAAATTGCAAGCAGGGGATCGGGTGGCGGCGTTTGAAATTTGGAACCGGGAACTTCGGTTGCGGCGCTTTTTAGGTTTTTTAGCAGAGGTGCAAGCACTATCACGAGTCGGGGCGATCGCTTGGAAGCAAAATGATGGGGAAGAAGTACAATATATTACGCAGCGATTGCAAGCAATTCAAAAGCAGGCGCAATCTCAGAAAACAACTGCTCAAGTTGATCTGGAATTATGGCGATCGCTAGCCCAAGCTTACCAAAATGTGCGATCAATTAAACTAGCTGTAGAAGCTTACGACCAAGTTTTGCTAGTGGTGCGGCAGCAAAAAGATCCAGCAGCAGTAGTAGAAATGCTTAAAACAATTGGGGAACTACATTTAACTTGGTTTGATTATACAAAAGCTGCCCCAGTCTACGAGGAATTATTGAGTTTAGCTACATCTCAAGGTGAACGTGTAAATGAGATAACATATCTGCAACGGCTGGCTTACATTTACGAGCAGACACAACAACCGCAGCAGTCATTGAATGTACTTAATAAGCTAGTTGAAATTTACACTAACGAAAATAATCTTACTGTAATCCCAGAATTAAAGCTAGCGATCGCTGCAAATTACGAATCTCTAGCCAAGAAAGATCCTAACTTACTGCTAGAAGCTTTTCAAAATTATCAAGAAGCTTATACCACTGCTTGGCAATTACGCGAGTATGTTCGTGCTGGCGACGCTTTGCAGAAGTTAATTGCACTGTACCGTTCTCAAGGACAAATAGACGAGGCTTTGCAGGCTAGCCAAATCCTTGTACAGATACAGACGCAATCTGCCAATTTTTACGGGATAATGCAAGCTTATGACCAAATTGGGCAATTGTATCTAGAACAGAAAGATTTTCCTCAAGCATTAACAGCTTTTAAAAAAGGGTTGGAAATAGCACAACAACTAAAACATGAAGAAGCATACTTTACTAAGCAAATTGAAAAAATATCATCTAATCGATAATACCTATTAATTGATTATTCAACTTAGATGCTTTTCAGCTTAATACATCTTCATATATTTCGGCGATCGCACACCGAAAATCAACGCTAGCTAAATGCACTTCTTGTTCATAAGGATAAAGTACCCACTGTCCTTGTTCATTGCGGCGGAAGCATTCGACACTCATTTGGTCTGGTGAAATTAGCACATATTCTTGTAGTGATTCTAAGTGTCGATAACTAGCGAATTTCTTGCCTCTGTCATAGCCTTCTGTTGACTCAGAAAGCACTTCGATAATTAAACAAGGATAAGACTTAAAATATTCATATTCCCTATCTCGTGTATCACAAGTCACCATAACATCAGGATAGAAATAGCGATTTATCACATCAATTTGTGCTTTCATGTCCAACATATAGACACGGCATCCACTACCCCGGAGATGGTTTCGTAACAGCATAGATACATTCATGCTCACTGTGACATGAGCATCACTTGCTCCTGCCATCGCGTAGACTTGTCCATCAATATACTCGTGTTTGATTTCACTTACTTTCTCGCCTTCTAGATATTCTTCTGGAGAGATATAGTACTCACTTTGGCTGATGACCATTTTAGTACCTTAGTAGTTTTATCAAGTATTTTAACCCATACAACAAATTTAATGAGCGACAGCATTACCACTTGGCTTCACCTTTTTGAAGAATAAAACGGCAAGTCCACTGAGTAATAATGCAATGCCAATAAAGTAAAAACAATCGTTAAAAGCCATTACATAAGCTTCCCGGCGGACTATATTAGATATGGATGCGATCGCTTGATTTTGTGCGGTACTCAAATCTGCTCCTCTACTGACAAAATACTGTGTCATTTGGTCAATTCGCTGTTGAGTTTCTGGGTTATATAAAGATATCCCATCACCCAATCTATTCGAGTGAAATTGCTCTCTGTTAGTTAATAAAGTTGCTAAAGATGCAATTCCTATAGAACCGCCCATATTCCGCATCATATTAAATAAACCACTTGCTGAACCTGCTTCTTTTGGACTCAATCCAGCAGTAGCGATAGAAGTTAGCGGTACCATAATTAGGGGTTGTCCCATTGCACGCACAAATTGCGACCAGCGTAACTGATCTAATCCAGTTTGATTAGTCATTCCAGAGTTCATAAATGCACTGATGGAAAACAATGTTACGCCAACAGCTACCATTAACCGTACATCAATGCGTTGCATCAATTTGGGGATAAGCGGAATAATAAAAAGTTGAGGAATACCAGCCCAAATTAAGACTTCACCAATTTGTAGCGCATTGTATTTTTGAATTTGGGCAAGATACAACGGTAAAATATAGATTGAACCATACAATCCCACACCCAGGGACACATTAACAATACTGGCTAAACCAAAGTTTCGCCTAAACAAAAGTCGTAAATTAATAAATGGTTGCTTACGAGTTAATTCTATAAAGAAAAATATCGCCAGAAAAATTACTGCGATCGCACTTAAGCGCACGATCAGCGCTGAACTAAACCAATCTTTGCGGCTACCTTCTTCTAAAACAACTTGCAGGGAACCTAACCCAATAGCCATTGCAATAATTCCCCACCAATCACCTTGTTTCAGTAAATTAATTTGGGGTTTTTCTTCCTTAATTCCGTACCAAACTCCAGCTAGCATTAATGCGCCTGGAATTATATTTATATAAAAGTTGTATTCCCAACCAAAATTTTCTGTTAACCAACCTCCTAATGTTGGGCCAATTGAAGGTGCAAAAACTGCACTAAACCCAAAAGCAGCCAGCCCAACTGATTGCTTAGATTGGGGTAAAGTCGTTAATACAACTGTCATAGCGGTGGGAATTAAAACTCCTCCACTAAAACCTTGCAAGGCGCGGAATAAAATCATAGAATTGAGATTCCATGACCAAGCGCAGCATATAGAAAAGAAAATAAATAGTGCAGTATTCACTAACAGATAACGTTGCAGAGAAAACACCCGCGATAACCATCCTGTTAAAGGAATTACCACAATCTCTGCTACTAAATAAGCTGTAGAAATCCAAGAGCCTTCTTCTAAAGTTGCTCCTAAACTTGCTTGAATATCTTGCAGTGAAGCATTAGTTATTTGAATATCTAATACCGCCATAAATGCACCAAGCATACTGGCTAATACACCAATCCAGGTTCTTAGCGGTACGCGTTCTGGTGGTGCTTGCTGATGAATTACACCTGTATTAGCCATAATGTTGTTCCAGTTTCAAAATTAAGCAACGGAATTTTTATTAAAACTTATACCATTTATTTGCGTTTTTATCCTAAGATTTATTGCTTAGTACAATGCCCTTCTGCTCATAAATTGGACGCATTATCTGCCTTAAAGCAGGCAATTGCCTGCTAAAAATTATAGAACCTAAAATACAAGCTATACCATCAATAATTAAAGTGTTGGGTGCGCCAATACGACTGGCTAATACACCTCCTAACAAGTTACCCACGGGAATCATCCCCAAAAATGACATTGTGTATAAGCTCATCAATCGCCCACGTTTGTCATCTTCAACAATTGTTTGTAAAAATGTGTTGCTAGCAGCAATCTGGAGAATTGTACCTAAGCCAACAAATAACATTGTAAATAAAGAAAGTGGTAAATATCGAGATAAAGAAAAGGCAATTAGACCAACTCCTAAAATTGCTGGAGCTAAAGCAATCAATTTACCAATTCCTAAGATTGTTTGGCGCGTAGCTAGATAAATTCCACCAGTTAAAGCTCCAACTCCAGATGCCGCCATCAAAAACCCCAAACTCTCTGCACCACCTTTAAGTACTTGTTCTGCAATAACTGGTACGAGAATTGTGTTTTGCAGTCCCATGAGACTGACTAAAGTTGATAGCAATAAAATCGAACGAATGGGCGGAAAGCTAAAGGCATATACAAATCCCTCTTTGACTTTTTGTAAGGGATTACCGTCTGTCACCACATTTTTCCAAGGCTTAACTTTCATTGCCAATAAAGCGGCGAGTACAGCAATGTAACTTAAACCGTCTATTAAAAAACAATAGCCAGTTCCAACTCTAGCAATTAGTAAACCTCCGATCGCAGGGCCAATCAATCTAGCACCGTTGATCATGGTAGAGTTGATGGCGATCGCATTGGCTAAATCTTCTCTGCGTTCAACCAGTTCTGGGACAAATGCTTGGCGGGCTGGCGCATCTAAGGCGTTAATAAATCCTTGACATAAGCTCAAGGCGATGATGTGCCATACCTCAATCACACCAGTCAGTGCCAGTACTGCTAATGTTAATGATTGAATCATCGCCAAGACTTGTGTACCAATTAAGGTACGATATCGAGAAAATCGATCTACAAATACTCCACCAAAGGGAGCTAGAAAAAAGCTCGGAATTTGACTCGAAAATCCCACAACTCCTAGCATTAATGCGGAGTTTGTCAAGTTATAAACTAGCCAAATCGTCGCAAGTTGCGTCATCCATGTCCCAATTAGGGAAATACCTTGTCCGGCAAAAAACAACTGGTAGTTTTTTGACCTTAAAGCAGGTAGTAATGGTTTTTTCATGTCAGGTTTGTTTTATACCAATCTGCTCTCACAAATATCATTTCACCTCATCTTTGTACGCCTCTCTATAGATGTATGAGAATGTCATAACAAGAAAGAGGTTTGCAGACAACTTGGTATTACTTGACTTCCACAGCTACTTCCGCAGACATCCCCGGAGTAATCCGCGATTCGTATCCTTGAATGCTCTTTTGGTCAAAAACTACTTTGACTGGGATGCGTTGGACAACTTTGGTAAAGTTACCTGTAGCGTTATCCGGTGGCAATAAGGCAAACTGAGCGCCGGAAGCTGGCGAAAGACTTTCAACACGACCAACAAAGGTATGATGAGGGAAAGCATCGAGCTTGATTTCTGCCGTCTCTCCTGGGCGCATCTTTTCTAATTGGGTTTCTTTGAAGTTCGCAATTACCCAATACTCGTTATCCACGATCGCCATTAATGGTGTTCCTACTGCAACTCGGTTGCCAACTTCGACGTTTTTTCTACCGACTCGTCCGGCACTGGGGGCGGTAACATTGGCGTAAGATAGCTGCAATTGTGCGTCTTTGAGCGATGCTTCTGATTGCGCGATCGCAGCTTTTGCCGCTTCGTATTGGCTACGTTTGACTGTCGTATCTTGTCCGCCTGCGGTAGCTTGTTGCAATCCGCCCTTGGATGCTGCCAATTTCGCTTGGGCGTTGGTGACATTTTCTTGCGCCTGTGCTAGTTGAGACTGGGCTTTGGCAACACCAACTCTCGCAGAGGCTAATTTGGCTTGAGCTTGTTCTACTCCCTGAACAGCAGCGTTTCTTTGTGCGGTAGCCACATTAAAAGCGGCCTTGGCTGCATCTAGCTGCTGACGAGCGATCGCACCGTTTTTATACAATTCGTTGTAGCGATTGTAATCTGCTTGGGCATTTTCCAAATTCGCATTTGCTTGCGCTACCTGCGCTTGGGCGGCGGGAATCCCTGCTTCGGCTAATCTGACCTCAGCTTGTGCCGCTGGTATCCCAGCTTGGGCTTCTTGTACTGCTGCTTGGGCTGTGGAAATTGCTGCTACCGCACCGCTAACATCTCCCTGCGCTTGAGTTGTCTTACCAGTGGTGGTTTGTGAACTTAAAGCAATATTTGCTTGGGCAGCTTGGGCTTGTCCACGTGCATTTTCTAAGGCTGCTTGTGCTTGCTGTACCTTACTTTCATAGTCTCGTGGATCTAACTTCACTAACAATTGTCCCGGTTGCACCAGTTGGTTGTCATTCACAAGCACCTGACTTACAGTTCCGGGAATTCGGCTACTAACTTGGTGAATGTTTCCCGCAACGGTGGCGTTGTCTGTTTCCTGGTGGGTGGAGGCGTATTGCCAATAGTTATAACCAAAAGTACCTGCGACGATCGCACCCACACCTAATCCTGCCAAAATCAAACCAGTCGGTTTTTTCCGCTTCGGTGGAACTTCTTTCTCGATCTCAGGAGTTACAACAGGTGCTTCGGCGGTTACAGCTTCTAAAGTCTCGGAATTAGGAATCAATTCTTTTTCTATAACTATGGTTTTGTTTTGGTTGCGTCCGTTAAATGTATTGGTTTTCATGATTCTTAACTCTCTTGTTCGATAATTTGATTGATAGTCGTTTATTTAGAATGCGTAGTATTTACTGAAAAAAAACTTATTTCCTTAGTATGCGTAATATTATCTCAAAACAAATCTTTACAGCACCTCCCCCGGTCGGGTGATTGTGAGGTTATCTTTAGGAGAGGTTAGCGATCGCCCGATTTAAGATTTGGGAAAACAGTTCTCGGTCAGCAAAAGAAATACCGTCCATTGCTTCATCCCTTACTGCGGCGGCGATTGGGGGTAAGATAGTTTCTAATTCTTTACCTGCATCCGTTAGCCAGATCCGCCAGATGCGGCGATCGTGAGTGTCGCGTTCTCGACGCACCAAACCGCGTTCTTCCATCCGATCTAGTACGCCTGTTAAAGTTCCTCCTACTTGTTTGAGTTTATCTCCAATACTAGAAGTAGGTAAACCATCTTCTTGCCACAAACAGCACAACACCAACCAGTGAAATGGTGTAAGTCCAAAGGGTTCTAGCTTATCTGTAAACTTGCGACTGAGCAATTGTGAGACTAATTTGATTCTGTAGCCCAAATTGTATGGTGCCAGATTTTGCTGCCACGACTCTAAAGCTGGGGAATGATTAGATGTAGAAACCATTTAGCAAAATACTTAGTGTACGTACTATTATATATAAATTAACATTTTTTAGCAACAGGTGCTTTGCATCTATCTTAGGGAAGAAATTGGATCAACTGGTACTCTTTGACAGTGCCGAGAATACGGTGAGGTCTAGATAATTTAGGGGATTGGTCAGTATAGATCCAAGCATAGCTCAAAGCTGGTATTTGCGAAATAGAGGCTACTTGCTGGGCATGAATAGGAAGATAGAACTCAAATAATACTTCGGTTTTCTGGTCTATTTCCACATAGTAGGTAGGATGAGATTGGAGAGTTGAGGCGATCGCACTTTGTTGTAAAAAAGTTTTCAAAACAGAGTTATAGTCACTTAACAGACCGATGCTACCAATCATCGCCAAAGCTAACCAACAAGGAATCAACCAACCTGCAATCCAATAACGCGCTGTGAGAAACTTCTTGCCAAAGTGGTAACGACTAATCCACACCACAGGTAAAATTAACCAACCCAAGCCCATAGCCAAGGCAATGGTTGCATACTTGCGGATGTCAGAACCACCCCAACTAAGAACACCAATACTCACTATTATAAGTAAAAAACCTAACCCACCAAAGGCATAACTGAGATTCCGAGGAAGATTGTTTTTGCTAAAAAGGCTGAATATATTTATTTTATCTTTTTCAATAGGTAATGCGGGGGTAATTCCTGCCTGGTAAATACTACCTAACCAGTTTAAACCCACAGATGCAAACAAAGCTATAAACGGATAAAGGCAAAGACTATAATGAGGGAGACGAGTGCTAAAAAGACTAAGCTCACAAAATAGGATAAGTGGAAAGCCAACTAATATTAACTGATAACGAGTAATTGGACGACGTATAGTCAAAAATAAACCTAAAACTCCGAAAAAAGCCCAAGGAAATGCTTTTAAAAGAATATTCCAAAAATAAAACAGTCGATCATTTCTATAATTATTTTCAGAACCTAGCTGCATAACAAACTTGAGTAACTCTTCAAAACTCTGATTTCCGTAGTGCAGCCAGCTTAAATATAGCCAAACACAGGTAGGGATTAAACCGACAAAAAAGCCTAAATACAAAAATGGGTTAGTAAGATGATGATGACGGCGATGTTCCCAAATTAAATAAGGGAATAAAGCGATAATTGGCAAAAAAATCATAAAGCTTCTGACTAAGAAGCCTAAACCTAAACTTAAACCAGCTATAAAACTCCAAAAATAACGATATTTAGGATATGATTCTGTTTTTATTAAAGACAAAATAGCTAAAAGTACCAATAGAACCATCGGTATATCAGGTGTACTTAAGCGAGAGTATTGCAGCCAGAGAAATTCCACACTTAAAATAGCAGCAGCTAGCCAACCTAATTTTTTGCCTAGCATAATTTTGCCAATTTCATACACAAGCCATAAGCTAAAAATACTAGCAATCATACTAGGAAGACGCGCACTAGTATCACTCATACCAAACAGCTTGTAGAAACTGGCAATTAACCAATAAGGTCCAGGGGTTTTATGGTGTGCCGTTGTCCAAGGAGTTATCCAATTACCAGAATCAAACATCAGACGCGCACGCGAAGCGTAAAGCGCCTCATCATGTGCCATCAGGCTATTGTGCCCAGAAGTAAATAATAATAAGGGAAGTATCCAAAGTAACAAGCTCAAATATGGTAATAATCCCACTAGGCGCGTTTGTCGCCAAATATGCCGCAAGATATGTAATTTATAAAACATTGAATTGATAAAATTGAATGCTGCTATTTAGACTCGTTTACGTGCCTTGCTGTTATTAAAATATGTTACATAGTGGTTTTTGAACAATACCTGAAATTGCCGCATTTTTTGAAAAAAGTACTCCAAAACAGAGATTTATGCAATTAAGACCGAATCAACGCCAGAAATTAGACGACAAAGACGATAAGCTGTTCTATGCCTATCCCCGCTTTGTTACCCATGTCGATGAAGGATTTATTCAACAGCTAACGGATTTATATCGCGATCGCCTCAAACCCGACACCCGCATTCTTGATATGATGAGCAGTTGGGTGTCTCATCTACCAGAAGAGATGCAGTTTGCCCATGTAGAAGGACACGGACTCAACGCTGAGGAATTAGCACGAAATCCCCGCTTAAATCATTACTTTGTACAAAATCTTAACGAGAATCCGCAGCTACCTTTACCAGATGGAGATTTTGATGCTGTTCTCAATTGCGTATCTGTGCAGTATGTACAATATCCAGAAGCAGTATTTTCTGAAATTTACCGCATCTTGAAACCCGGTGGTGTTGCAATTATCAGCTTTTCTAACCGGATGTTTTTTGAAAAGGCGATTCAAGCTTGGCGGGAAGCTTCAGAATCACAACGAGTAGAATCAGTCAAAGCTTACTTCGCCTCAGTTCCAGGATTTACAACCGCAGAAGTTATAGTTCATAAGTCAACATTACCGAATTTATTTCAGTGGTTGGGTGCAGCTGGAGGAGATCCGTTTTATGCCGTTATAGCTTATCGTAGTTAAGCCAAATATTCACTAGTGCAAGAAGGCTTGTAGTAAGCACTTTTGGAGGAGATCCGTTTTATGCCGTTATAGCTTATCGTAGTTAAGCCAAATATTCACTAGTGCAAGAAGGCTTGTAGTAAGCACTTTAGTGCTTAAAAAATAAGGACTAAAGTCCTTACTACGAACTTAGTTACCTGCTCAAAATTAAAATGCTTTTATACATAGATAATTTTTGTAGATGAATTATTGGCTAATGAAATCAGAACCAGAAGCCTATAGTATTGCTGACCTTCAACAGCAAAAAGAGACTATCTGGGACGGTGTTCGCAACTATCAAGCTCGTAATTTTTTGCGCCTTATGGATGAAGGAGACTTAGCTTTTTTTTATCATTCCAATGCTAATCCTCCTAATATTGCTGGGTTAATGCGTGTAGTGAAAAAAGATATTGCTGACCCAAGTCAGTTTGAACCAGAAAGTAAATACTACGACCCGAAATCAACTTCCGAATCACCTCGGTGGCAAACAGTTGTAGTGGAATTCGTTGAGACTTTTTCTAACCCTATCTTGCTATCAATACTCAAAGAAAAGTTTAGCGCCGAAGACTTAATGTTGGTGAGACAAGGAAATCGATTATCAGTTATGCCCGTCCCTGAAGCAGTGGCTTTGAAGATTCTAGCGATGAAAAGCTCATAGTTGAAAATTACTAACTTACAATTCACTGTAAAATTCAAGGTTTGTAGTGAGGACTTTAGTCCTCTCTACACGAACAGAATCAGGACTAAAGTCCTAACTACGAACATTTTTGAAGGAAGGTTGATTAACTGAAGATAATGCGATTTCTTCTTACCTACTTACTTTACGCCCATTGCTGAGGATCTAATTGATAGTAACGTTGCAATTGCTCATAAAGTGCCGGATGCTTAGACAGCAATTGGCGCGGTTTCTCAAAAAATGTCTCAGTCGCTACGGCAAAAAATTCTGCTGGATTTGTTGCGCCATAGCTATCCATTACCGTCTTTGCACCTTGTAGAACATCATTACAAAGTTGCTGATATGCTTCTGTCATCACCTTCGCCCAAATAACATAGTCTGAGTTGCTTTGCAGTATGGGAACTCCTTCAGCTTTACCATCTTCTTGATCTAACTGATGGGCAAATTCATGAAGCACAACGTTACGTCCATCCCTCCAGTTATCAATGTCTTGTTTCACCTGTTCCCAAGATAGTACTACTTGGTCATTTGTCCACGATTCACCCAGTCTTGCCACACGCCTTTCTTCAACAACATATTTTCCGATGGAAGTCGTTTCTTTAACAAAATAAGCATTGGGATAAATCAGAATTGAACGAAGTCTAGGGAAGTATTGCCCACGTTCATTTAATAAAAGTAAACAGGCAACAGCCGCAAGAGTCAGTTTCATTTCTTCCGTCACCTGTAATCCTCTACAGCCAATAAATTGCTTTTCTGCTAAAAATACTTGAATATGTCCCTGAAGTCGTCTGATTTCATCGGGAGAGAGACACAGATAAATAGGAAGATTATTTTCAATAATTGAATTCCATAGTGGGGGGAAAGGACGGTGTTTAAGACGGTCTCTTCGCCTTTTGACTAGGATGGGATTGGCTACAATCCCAGCTATAATTAGTCCAATGATGATAAAAACAACTATTGTTTGAATCATTGAATTTTGAGTAATTTATATATTTAATTAACTGACTTTTGTCTCTAAGCTCACCTCTTTTTTTACTGTTATAAAGCTAGCCCTTTCAAGGTGGGTAAAAATTTTATATAAATTATTCTTTAACCTCTTCTCTCTGTGTTCTCTGCGCCTCTGCGGTTAAATAAATTCTAAACCGCAGAGGCACAGAGAGCGCTGAGATTATAAAAACTATATTTACTGCTATATATCACCACTATTGGATCAGAATTATGCAAGATTGGACTTTGGTAGATAGGGTTTTTTGTAGCCCTTGCTCAACTTTGCTAATCAGTTTATCAAAAGCCTCTTGATCTGCTGTCAATTGTTCTTGAAGAACTTTCTCTAACTCAGGCTTTATTTGCTCACACATATCCTCGATTTTTTTATCACTCAAAAAACTAGAACGAACCCAACTAGGTACATCCACATTTGTCTTGATTACTTCTTGAACACTCTTGCGATTTAGCTCCATTCCTGCCGCCATCACCGAAGCCCCATATACTAGTGCAATAGGCCAGGTTAAATGTCCAGTTAGTATGAGAGTGATGATGCTAGCTACAGTGCCTCCACCAATTACTACATTGACAATGAAGCCCACTGTCTCAGCCAAAATAGCATCTCCAATCCGTAACTCTGGGTTAACAAAATTTGGGTCAATGCTATCCTGGAACCTCAAACTGCTTCTAGGTATCTGAAACTTTCGACAGATTGGATCGGTTTGTGCGGCTAAATCGGGTTGGATTTTATTGTTAAACCAAGAAGCGCATTGATGATTAATTATCTGCACAGCGCGTTCGCTTTTGAGCCACTGTTCTGCACGACTGATTAAAGATGTTTCCAAATCGGCTAAAGTTCGTATTTTGTTTTTTTGCCAATCTTTTAAAGCTGGTTTAACTGCGTTGACAAGCAAGCCGTCTGTCAAAGGCTTAGTTAGTGATTCGATTAATTCTGGGATATGCCTTTCAATCAAACCTTTAAGCGTATTCGAGGTAAATAGTTTGTTGACTTCTTCCTTAAAAGCAGCAGCACGCAGATCCCATCGTCCTACTCGTGCTAATCCCAGTGCAATACACCGTTCCGGTTCTGGATCGGGGCGAAGCAGTGTTTCTGGTTCGGGAAACATTTCCTGACACAGCGAGTGCGTAAACTTCATGCGAGATGCACCGCCAGTCATCAGCAAAAGTTTTGGCACGATTCCAAGTTTTTCTAGCTTTTCTTTCGCCTCAGTTAAAGAGTCGCTAAACGATCGCACCCAACTATGATGCCCCAGTTCCGGTAAGGGCTGGTTTAAAATTTCCTCCATCATCAATTTATTGACTTGGGGAATAAAATAAATCTGTTCATTAATCGACTCAAAGCCACGCGCAAAGGATTCAGGATCGCTGTATAGCTGCTCATTAGAAAAGTAATCTTCTTTAGCTTTGCGACAAGCAAGTTCACAACGAGCTTGGTGATGCGGATATTCCTTAAATACTTTTTCGAGTAATGCTTTTTGTTCGTGATTGGCGAGAGTCCGGGCAAAAATAGCTTTGTCAATTAGAGATGCACCTAAAGTATTACTCCCGAAATCTATCGGGATCTCTTCTAAGCTCTTAACCAGAGTAAAATCTGTGGTTGAAGAACCAATATCGACAATTAGCACCGATGCAACAAGTTTGTCATACTCCAGTTTTCCGGCTTCCTTGGCTTGCATGAAAGCAGCCCGCGATTCGGGTACAACATTTAGTTGGGGAATACCAGCTTCTTGAAGTAGCTTTTGGTATTCGGTGCGATCGCTAACTGACCATCCTGAAGGGCAACCTATGTAAAAATAACTACCTTCCCCACCTTCAAGTTGTTTGCTTTCTTTCAAAAGGCGGTAGTATGTTGCCACAAAAGTGCTAATTGTTTCCCGATATTTGGGATCGTTGTTGGGTTTTTGCTTAAAAGAAATCGTCAGTTGGGTAACGCCAGCTTGAATTAATGCTTGTTCGCCAACAAGATAACCGAGTTTAGGATGCCAACCCAGGGCTGTAATTTGGTTCTTCTTGTTATTAATCTCCAGCATCTGGGGGGGATCGATGCTTTCCACGATCGCTTTAGCTACAGCCGTTTCACCGTGTCCCAAATCAAAACCGATTGTTTCTAAAATTTCCATACCCTTATTTTCTATTATTCTCTAGCAGAGGAATACGCTGGTTCAATTACTCGACCGCGCCGAATTAAGCGATCGCCTTTTAATAAAGCCGGAGTTAGAGTCACGTGTTCTTTGGTATCGGGGTCGATACTTGGCTCAAAGTCAAAATAATTGCGATCGCTATTTGATCGGTAAACTTGAGCGTTAATTCCCTGAGACATTAAAATCTGTGGCAGAAGTTTTGCAAGTTCATAAGCCATTTGGGGTTTATCAAGTTTTGATGCGCCCATTAGCCTTTGCAGAAAATTTAATAACTCTGGCAGTTCTTCTATTGCTAAGTCGCCTTCATGTTTATTCCATTCTTCTACTCTAGCTACTGCTAGGTCGATAGTGTTGAGAGCATCACCAAGATGATCTAAAAATACTTTGCTATCAACCCGGAGCAGAGGTTTAGGTAATTCCAATAGTTCTGAAGATATAGAATTTTGCTCATTCTTTAAGTCGAGTTGAAGCACAACTTCTACCCCTAGAAGTAGAGAGGTTAGTAAGATAGCCATCCATGCACCAGGGGTAGTTTTAGTTAAAGAGAATAACGAACCTAAGATGCCTATATAAATTAGTCCCTTTAGCAGTTTCAGGATTAATCTACTGGAAAAAAGGTTTGTACTTGGGTTAGTAAATTGCTTTTGTTCTGTTGGAGCAACTTGAGAATAGTTAGCCGCAGCGAGAGTGGCAATGGACTGCCGCAGGGTATCTAGGAAAAATGAAGCTAGACGAACTTGAGCTAAGTTAAGCTTTTCAATGTAAATTCTTTCAAGATTATCAAGTCGGTTTTGTACCAGTTTAACTATCTGTTCAATACTGGTTGTATTATCAATATCTGTCTGAAGCTGGTTGCGTTCTTCGTTAAAAAGTGAACTGATTGTTTTCATTGCGTTAACTAATACTTTAACGTTATTAATTAGGAGTGAAATTAACAAACAAGTGTTTATTTCACTCTGTAATCACATAATGACGGAATAATTCATAATTCATAATTATGAATTACGTTGATTGCAAATTACTACCCATCAGAAGGAGGAGCAGAATGTTTATCTGCGTCATTGCAGACTACGGTACAGGAGATCCGGCATTTATAGAAGTCACACAACGTCTGCTGATGGCTTTTCCTCATGCCCAAATTCATTTACTTTCGGTTCCAGCATTCAGTACCTTGGCAACGGGATTCTGGATTGCCCAACTAGGACTTAACTCAGGCCCTAGCGATCGCTTAATTTATCACAACTGTGCGCCTCGTCAAGATGATCCCGAAGCCCGTCGAGATAATGAAGGTGAAGGACTAACTTATGCCCTTTTATCCAATGATGTAAAAGTAGTGGGTGTGAATGCAGGCTACACCCTTTCCTTTCTCAAAGGCTATACAAAGGAGTTGCGAGTGGTCAACGTTTCTCGTGGTGGATCGCAGTTTCGCTCACGGGATGTATTTCCTCCAGCTGCGGCTGCTATTATGAATGAAGATTTTAGCCTTCTGGGAGATAGCCTTAAGAGTGAGCAAATCCCAGATGTTCCACCAGATCGAATTGCCTGGATTGATGGCTACGGCAATATCAAAACAACTATTGGGGCCCATACACTTAACTTGGAGCCTCAAACCAAGATTGTGATCCGAATTGGAGATGTAGTCAGTGATGCAGTGTATTCTGATGGTAGCTTCAAGGTATCTGAAGGAACTTTAGCCTTTGCTCCTGGTAGTTCCGGTTGGTCAAGAGGCGATTCAGGAGAACCATTGCGCTTTTTAGAATTGTTTCTGCGGGGAGGGAGTGCTTGGGAGCGCTTTGGCCGTCCCCGTGTGAATCAGCAAGTAACTCAAATTGCCTAAATCAAATTCACTGCTCCACACCCTACAGATAAGCACTATCTATGTTTATCTGTAGGTATGGGTATTAGTGGTAGTAACAATGACGATTGGGGTTTGGATATTAGGCGACCAACTTTGGGTAAAACAAGCAGCTTTACAAAGTTGTTTTCATCAGGAGAATGTGCCTGTAATTTTGATTGAGTCACTGCGTCATGTTCAAGTAAGACCTTACCATCAGCAAAAGTTAGTCTTACTTTGGTCGGCAATGAGGCATTTTGCCCAAGAGTTGCGACAACTAAAATATTCAGTAACATACAAAATAGCTGAAGATTTTAACACACCACTCCAAGAATGGATTAGGGAAAATGAAATTACTCAGTTACGGGTGATGACACCGAATGATTTACCATTCACCCAGATGATTCAAAATTTAGAACTGTTTTGCCCAATTACTTTGATTCCTAACAATCATTTTTTGTGGAGTACAGAAGAATTCAATAATTGGGCATCAGGCCGTAAGCGTCTCTTAATGGAAGATTTTTATCGGGAAGGAAGGCGGCGTTTCCAAATTTTAATGGAGAAAGATAAACCAGTCGGCGGACAGTGGAATTTAGATAAAGAAAACCGTCAACCGCCCAAAGGTAAATTAAATACACCACCTGCACAATGGTTTGAAGCAGACGAAATTACCCTTGATGTCATTGCCAAGGTTAATTCTCTTACTTGCCCAACTTATGGGGAAATAAAACCTTTTCGCTGGGGGATAAATCGCCAACAGGCACTTCAAGTATTAGACTGGTTTATTCAAAATCGTCTACCACATTTTGGTCCTTACCAAGATGCAATGGTAACGGGAGAAGAAACAATGTGGCACGCTCTACTCTCCCCTTATTTGAATATCGGTTTACTCCAACCAATGGAGGTAATTCAAGCCGTACAACAAGCATACTTCCAACACCAATTACCTTTAAATAGTGTAGAAGGTTTCATTCGTCAGGTGTTGGGTTGGCGAGAATATATGCACGGCATCTATCACTATGTAGATGCTGATTACTCAGATAAAAATTGGTTTAGCCACACACAACCGCTACCGGAATTTTTCTGGACAAGTAGAACCGAAATGAATTGTCTACACCAGATTCTCACACAAGTGGAACGCACTGGCTATGCTCATCATATTCAACGGCTAATGGTGTTGAGTAATTTTGCTTTGATTGCCGGACTTTCACCACAATCTGTAGAAAACTGGTTTCATGCAGTGTTTATTGATGCTTATGACTGGGTAATGCAGACAAATGTTATTGGTATGGGTTTATTTGCTGATGGAGGTGTGTTGGCATCTAAACCCTATGCTGCTTCTGCTAACTATATAAATAAGATGAGTGACTATTGCAAAAGTTGTGTTTATAACCATAAGGAACGTGTAGGCGAAAAGGCTTGTCCGTTCAACTTCTTCTATTGGGATTTTCTTGACCGACACCGTCAACGACTACAATCTCAAGGAAGGATGAGTTTTATTTTAAATAATTTGGATAAAATGTCTGCTGAAGAATTACAGTCTATCCGTCAACAAGCTCAAGATTGGCACGCCCAATTATAGGTATCGTAAAGGTATATCAGAACCAGTCACTTAACAGTACAGTAGAGGTACTTAAAATGACAAATACAACGGAGAACATATTTGATTCAGGGATGATTAATGAAGATTGGTTTAACTTAGGAAAATCTGATGCCTGGGCTGGAAAAGCCAAAGTGCCACCAGAACAAGATTCTCAAGCTGCTAGTATGTACGAACTGGGTTACTGCGAGGGAAAAATTAAACATTCACCAACTGAAATTAGTCAGTACCCTAGAGTCCATGTTCTGCACTTAAACTAGTAGTATAAACAGTGTCAGCACTGTTGTTCAGTATCTTACAGCAATACTCCGTTTCATATCATGTCCGAGTCAATAATGCTTGTAAAGACGTTGCAATGCAACGTCTTTACACAGCAGAAAATTCCACTAACCTTAACTAAACGGTAAGGAATAAGAGTTTCTGAGAGTTATTGCCTAAGTGATGGCTTAGTTAAGGCAATTTAGCGATTTCATTCAACGACTGTTACTGAAGCCCCTTCATTTGATGGAGGTACGCCGGGTAATTCAAGACAGTATCCAGCACCATATACTGTCTTTATATAGCGGGGGTGGCGGGGATCTGGTTCAAGTTTGGTTCGCAAGTGGCGAATATGGACTCGAATCGTTTCTATGTCGTCATCGGGATCGTAGCCCCAAACTTCTCTGAGGATTTCACTGGGAGAAACGGTTTGACCGTGGCGTTGCAGCAAGCAGTGAAGTAACTCAAATTCCAAGTGAGTCAATTTCACCGTGTCATTGAACCATATTGCCTCAAATCTTTCGGGAACGAGGGTCAATGATCCATAGTTCAGAATCTCACTATGCTTTGCGGCTTGGGGAATGCGGTCAGTACGTCGCAAAAGTGCCCGCACCCGTGCCAGCAGTTCTTCAACTTCAAAAGGCTTAGTGAGGTAGTCATCTGCGCCAGCATTAAAGCCTTCCACCTTGTCCTGAGTTTGGCTCAAAGCCGTCAACATTAACACGGGAATCTCAGAGGTGCGATCGTCGCGGCGCAGGCGTTGACAAACTGTAAACCCATCTACTCTGGGCAACATTAAATCGAGCATGATCAAGTCTGGTTGAAGCTGGAGAGCCAGCGCTTGACCTTTGATGCCGTCTTCAGCTTGACTAACATCGTAGCCAGCCATTTCCAAGTTGACGGCAACTAGTTCTGAAATCGCTGGGTCATCGTCTATGACAAGAATCCTCGGCATTCTTAAAAATTATTACTACTTATTAAGGATAATTAACAACCTTTGATAGATACAAAGATTTTTGAAACGATTCTAAAAAAGTTTTTAAATCTTACATAAATATTAAGATTAAATGACTGTGAAATCAAGACTCAATTACACGAAATCTTATAGTCTATGATGTGTTATGCTCCCCCCTACAATCCGTCTTGGTTTTTACAAAACGGTGTGATGATGACTGTATACAGCGCTTTGTGGGGAAAACGTCACTGGCAAAGTACTACTAAAGACCCAGAACCGTCTTATCACGAGAAAATTTTTGTTGGTGGCCAAGGTGTGCCAATTTTTGGCTTGGTTGCCATCCCAGAAAATGCCCATAGCACGATTATTGGCACTTATGGCATTACTGGAGAGTTAAAAACAGAATGGTTTTTGAGGGTACTAGGGCGTAAAGCCTACGCTCAAGGATACGCTGTAGTGTTGTTTGATTGGCGGGCCCACGGGAAAACTGCCGAATTGTCGCCAACTCTGACTTCTGATGGTTTGTATGAGGGGGAAGATTTTGTTCGCATCGCCGCCGCAGCTAAGGCAATGGGATGTCCTGGGAAATTTTGGTTTACAGGGTTTTCTTTGGGAGGGCAATTGGCACTATGGGCAGTGAAGGTGGCTGGTGAGGTGATTAGGGAATATGAAGATTTAGGACTAGAAGACAGCGATATTGGCGGTGGTATGGTGATTTGTCCGAGTTTGGATTCGGAGCGATCGCTATCTTATCTAGTTACAAAACCCTTTGGCAGATATTTGGAAGCGGGGATTGCCCAGAATTTAAAAAAACTAGCATGGCGAATTCATGATGCCCATCCTGGAAGCATTGACCCAGAAGCGATTGAACGGGCGAATAGTATTTGGGGTTTTGATAACGAACTGGTAATTAACCGATTAGGTTTTTCTTCTGTAGAAGCATATTACCAAGCTAGTAGTGCTTTACAAATATTGCCGCAAATCTCAAAACCGACTTTGATTTTATATGCTGCTGATGACCCACTTTTTGACCCAGCCATCATACCGGAATTACAAGCAGCTTGCGATCGCAATTCCGCAATAGATTTATTACTAACTCAGTACGGTGGTCATGTTGGCTATTTGAGTAGCAAAGAGTGCCAGCGTCAAGTACAAGACTCCGATCCTTGGTGGGCATGGAATCGGATTTTACAATGGTTAGAGCAACAGCGCAAAGGATAAGTAGCTTGGCGTAAAAATTATCAGTGGGATAAAACAGGGGCAAGGAAAAAAGAGTTTTAGCTTTCTTTACCTTTCTTCACACATTTTGCTTTTATTAGACCAGCTTACTTAATACTAAGATTTTGTTATTGAAATGAAGTCGATGAGAATATAAAAAATATTCATTAGAGTTAATAAATACTGACTTAATATAATTTAATAAATATTTCCAAAAAAGCATTTATCAAGAAAACATGACATTAGTTTTAATGTAGATTATAGCTCTAACTTTTGCTTGCGGATAGAAAAGTTGACTTGCTCCATAAAACCCCACTCCACAACGAGAGTTTCTAAGCCTTAATGTGTAAGAATAACCAAAAAAACAGCACCAAACTTCTGTAGGATTTGCCCAAATTTCCGGTAATTATATCGGGATAGTAGGCTTATAAATTCTGGACAAAAAACTCCCATTGACTCTTTCAAAGGATAGGATTAATGTTGTGAGTAGTCCTTACAAGGACAACTCTTTATGCATCAAAAAATCAAGAGGTATTTCCTATGATGATGATGATGACTGAAACCATGACTGCCGAAATGCAAGCTTGTATGGAAGTTTGTATGGACTGTCATAAAATGTGCATGGAAACCATGACTTACTGCATGGCCAAAGGTGGTATGCAGATGGACAAGGGCATGATGAGCATGATGAGCATGATGCGCGATTGCTCTGAAATGTGCATGATGTGCATGAATATGATGATGAGTGGTTCTGAGTTCATGGAACGCACTTGTATGCTCTGCGCGGAAATGTGCGATCGCACTGCAATGGCGTGTGAGATGATGAGCGATGACATGAAAATGATGGAATGTGCTGCTGCTTGCCGCAAATGTGCAGAGTCTTGCAGAAGTATGCAAATGATGACTGCCTAATTCCCCTAACTAGCAGAAGTTTCTCTGCAACCTAATATTCAAGCGCTCAGACTCTTTGGGGTCTGGGCGCTTGAAGTAAGATGATTTTGAAAATTTCCCATGTCCCATATATTTCTGCGGTTATTCCATCAAAATCAAGCGCAGAGGGTCTAAACGCACATACCAAGGAAAAGGTTGATCTTTCATAGTCGCCCATTTTTCTTTGAAGACTTCAGCTTGCAGATGGTAATCTTGAGAATTCTTACCAGCAGAATGTAGTTTGAGAAATAATGTCATTCGGTGGGGCGTTTCACTTGTTCGTACTATCCAGCAGGGAAAGGTATTTTCCTGTGATGAGTCGTTGGTAAAAATGAACTGATGGGCACGAATGCCAACGTGGGATAATTCGCTCGTGACTGGTTCAATGACTTGAAGAGTACAACCCCAATCAATCGCTTCCACCTTTTGTGATGACTGGAGAACAGCACGGGAGAAGTTTTTACATCCGGTAAGTTGAGCGACACTAACGGTAGCAGGATGCTGGAAAATATCGTATTTGCTGCCATGATGAACGGCTCTACCATGTTCCAATACCAATAGATTCGGACAAATTCTATAAGCTTCTTCCATATTATGGGTGACAAATAGAGTCACACCTTGGTAGTCAGCTAGAGTTTCAGTCATTTGCTGCTCTAATTGACTACGCAAATGGGTGTCAAGTGCCGAGAACGGCTCATCTAAAAGCAATGCTTCCGGTTGACTTGCCAATGCTCTTGCTAAGGCTACCCGTTGTTGTTGACCTCCAGAAAGTTGGTGCGGATAGCGATCGCCTAATCCCTGCAACTGCATCGCTAATAATTGTTCTTCTACCTGTACTCTAATACTTCCAGCCGATAGTTTTTTGGGCAAGCCGAAAGCAATATTTTGCGCCACACTCAAGTGCGGAAAAAGAGCGTAATTCTGCACCAAAAAACCGATGCGGCGATCGCGGCTGGGTAAATTAATTCCTTGTTCGGAGTCAAACAGTACTCTGTCATTTAAAACTATGCGTCCACTAGAGGGCGTTTCTATCCCCGCAAGGCAGCGCAAAATCATGCTCTTACCGGCCCCAGAGCTTCCTAACAATCCCAAGGGTTGCTCATCAGAAGTAAAAGCAACTTTTAAATCAAAGCTAGGAAGTATTTTTTCAAAATTGACAAACAATCTAGCAGATTCAAAGCTAGAGTCCAACGTATAAAGATTTTCTCCCCCTGCTTCCCCTGCTCCCTGCTCCCCACTCCCCTCTCCTCTCCCCTTTTCCCTCAATTCTTGCCAGAAGTTGACTGCAATTATTCCAGATAGAGAAATCACCATAATTGCGATCGCCCAAAACCACGCCTCATTCATTGCTCCCGCTTCCACAGCAAAATAAATCGCCATTGGGATTGTCTGCGTTTGTCCAGGAATATTACCAGCTAGCATCAATGTTGCGCCGAATTCTCCCAAAGCACGCGCAAAAGCGAGCATTGTGGCAGCGACAATGCCAGGTAGTGCTAGAGGTAAACTGATGCGCCAAAAGATTGTAGCTTCGGTTGCACCAAGGGTTCTAGCTACTCGTAGTAAGTTGCCATCTATTTGTTCAAAGGCTCCCAGTGCAGTTTTATACATTAAAGGGAAAGAAACTACTGTGGCTGCGATCGCAGCACCATACCAAGTAAAGACAATGGTGAAGTCAAAAGACTCCATAAGTTTCCCTACAGGGCCATTTTTGCCAAAAAATAGCAGCAACAAGAAGCCTACAACTGTGGGCGGTAAAATCAGTGGCGCAATAAAGATACCCTCAATCAATGATTTACCTTTGCCACGATATCCCAGCATCCAGTAGGCAGCAGCAATACCCAAGAAAAAAGTGATAAATGTGGCAAGTAATGAAGTTTTGAGTGATATCCAAAGGGGCGATAAATCCAATGGCATAGTTGCGTGGGGAAGAGTTAGCTCAATTAATCCCTAATTTACCAACTTTAACCTCTAAAAGTTGGTAAAGCTTGATCAATTAGATTACGAACAATGAAGAAAATCTGAAAAACAGAATACTCATATTGGAGAAAGAATATGTTAAGACTCACGCAACTGGCAGATGTATTTTCTGTTATGGGATAGCAAAGGCAGAGACTCCGCCCTGAAAAACCTCTACGAAAAAGATATGACATTTGCGTAAGTCCTAAGAAAAATAGCAAAAGAGATTATTTATGGCTGCTATCTACGGCACTTCTGGTAATGACAATTTAAACGGTACTGAATCCGCTGACATCTCCATTTTTGGTTATGCAGGCAACGATAATATTAATGGCAAAGGCGGAGACGACATCATCGATGCTGGAGAGGGAAATGATTTGGTTTCCGGCGGCAATGGTAAGGACACTATCCTGGGTCGCGGAGGCAAAGATACTCTCTACGGAGACGATGGCAATGATGTTATTTTTGGTGAAGCAGGCGATGACTTTATATGGGGTGGAGCAGGCACAGATATTTTACTTGGCGGAACAGGCAATGATACTTACCTGATTTCTGCACAAACAGGTGATACGGCTGACACTATTACTGAATATACTAACGAGGGAACTGATACCGTTCTATCCTATTCTAGCTACACTCTAGGGGCAAACCTGGAGAATTTAACATTGTTGTATGCAAATACTGCTTACTATGGCATTGGCAACAACCTCAACAATGAGATTACAGGAAATGAATACTCAAATTTCCTGAGTGGTTTGGGAGGAAACGATTACCTTCAAGGTAAAGGTGGGAATGATTATATTTACGGTGGTGATGGCATTGATAACCTGATCGGTGGAACTGGTAATGACTCACTTTATGGTGGGATAGGTGGTGATGTCCTCTTTGGTGACGAAATCACTAATGGTAGCGGTACTCCCGGAGGTAATGACTACTTGAGTGGTGAAGATGGTAACGATCTGCTCTACGGTGGAGTTGGCAATGACACACTCATTGGTGGTGCAGGCAATGATTTCTTCAGTGGCTATGGCGGTAGTAGCGGCGAAATCGACAGGTATACTGGCGGTACTGGGGCGGATACATTCAGCCTTGGTTTTAATGGATCTTTTAGCACCAACATTGATTATTTAGGCAGTGGATATGCCTTAATCACAGACTTCCAGCGATCGGAAGGTGACAAGATTAGGATTGGTAGTAGTATCAATAGCTACGGTCTTACAATAACCAATTTCAGCGGTGCGGCAGCTTTAGATACCCTCATCTACAGAAATGGCGATTTAATTGCTGTTGTGCAAGATACTACAAACGTATCTACCGCTTTAGACTTTATTGCTTAAGTGAATCTGACTTTTCACGTCATGTACGCCAAATCTAACCCCCTAGCGCCCTTCCCTCGTAGGGAAAGGAGAAAATTCAAAGCTTCTCCACTACAAGAAGAGAGGTTTGGAGAGAGGCTTTCTAGATGGTGTGAAAAGTCAGATCCCCAACTTCTGGTAATAAGTCGGGGATATTAGCGATCGCTAATTTTCACAAATCAGATAAGATTCCATTAGGGCTAATGACTACAAACTTTCACCCAATAGAAGAGTTTCTGAATTAGTCCAGTTTCGTACTGTAAGCACTAAAACCATAAGCCAAAGTTTCTTTTAAAGCATCTGATGGTTTAAGACTTCTGTTAATAGCATTAGCAAAAGGTACTGGAATTCCCTTAATAGTTTCCGGCAAAATTGCATATTCTGCCGTTGGTTCAACAATGTATTCTGGGCACTTAGTTTGTATGCCAGCAGTCATTAACATTTCATTTATTTCAGCACCAGAATATTGCTTGAGATAAACGGGATTTCTCACAAATGGGTTTAGCCTTCTGATGAAATTGTGAATAATATGAGAAGGACAAGACTTATTGTGAAAAGAATGATTAAAAACAAAAATCCCGCCAGGTTTTAGTACACGAGATATATCAGCTAACAAGCTTCTTAATTGTGCATCTGGGATATGCATAAAAACGCAGTTAGAAATTACCAAATCTATAGAATTATCTTCTAAAGGCAATATTTCAGCAGAAGTACAAATCAAGTTAAATTCAGCTTCTGGGAAAAAATTATATTCTTGTTTAACTTTGATTAACCGCCGCAATAAAGGTTCAGAAATATCAATACCATAATATTTTTCGCATTTTAGATTTTTCGCTTTCGAGAGATGTAAAGGTGCGCGGCCATAACCAGAGCCAATCTCTAGAATAGAGCCAACACTTTTATTCAATGGAAATTTATTCCAAGTACCTCCAGGTGTTCCAGTTAGTAAAGTGTAATCTTGTTTGATGGGAGAGGTATCTGCAAGTTTTTCAATTTTTTGGGAACCATAATATGTTTTACCAATTGCGTCCCATGTTTTTTTATGTTGAGTATTATTCAATTGTTCATAGTCACTAGGAAAATAAATACCATCTCGTAATTCAAAGTCATTTAAACTGAATTTTGTATTTGCTAATTGAGTCATTAGGATTATTCCTCATGAATAGTCAAGTCTGTTTTCTGTTATACTCTTAACTCAGCATTAACCGCAAGGCATTTTTACTGAACGGCATCCCAAAGAAAACCCCTATAGTAACAACCTGTCATCCGATCAGAACACAAGTTCGTATACATTAGTTGATGGACAGCAACAATCGGAGGCTGGGATGGTAGAAGGATCACAAAAAAAACGGGTGGTAGTTGTAGGTGGTGGTTGGGCTGGTTTAGGAGCAACCTACCATTTGGCAAAACAGGGCTATGATGTGACCCTTCTAGAAGCAGGCCCCTATCCAGGTGGATTGGTGGCAGGTTGGCAAACAGCCACCGGAAAATCTGTTGAAGCTGGCATTCATGGTTTTTGGTATCCTTACAAAAATATTTTTTCCTTAATTAACCAATTAGAAATTAATCCTTTTACTACTTGGACTCGTTCTTCGCAATATTCACCAGCAGGCTTGGAAGTTGAATCACCGATTTTTCAGGACTTACCGCGACTCCCATCCCCACTAGGAACTTTTCTATATACTCAGTTTAAACGATTGCCACTAATTGACCGTCTGAGCGCCCTGCCTTTACTGTATGCTGTTGTTGATTTTGACAATTCTGATGATGCGTGGCGGCGCTATGACTTTGTAACTGCTAGGGAATTGTTCAAAAACTTTAATGTTTCTGCACGACTTTACCGCGAGGCTTTTGAACCAATGTTATTAGTCGGCTTGTTTGCCCCTGGTGAACAATGTTCGGCCGCAGCAACTTTAGGAATGCTTTACTTTTTTATTCTGGCTCATCAACCCGATTTTGATGTAGTTTGGTGTCGGGGAACTGTTGGAGAAAAGATATTTCGTCCTTGGGTAGAACAGATTGAAAAAGCTGGTGCGCGAGTGCTACCCAAGCGCCGAGTTACAGACTTAATTGTTGATAGTAATCATCGGGCGAAAGGTGTGGTTTGCGGTGATGAAGTAATTGAAGCAGATGCCGTAATTTTTGCAGTTGGGATTACGGGAATGAAGAAAATTGTCTCAACTAGCCCTAGTTTACAAAGTCATGAAGAATTCCGTAATTTGAGCAATTTAGGAGGGATTGATGTTTTAGCAACGCGGCTATGGTTTGACCGCAAAATTGATATTCCCCGTCCTTCTAATGCTTGTTTCGGATTCGACGCAAGTACAGGTTGGACGTTTTTTGATTTGAATGCCTTACATGATGAATATCGAGATGAGCCAGGAACGGTGATTGAAGCTGATTTTTATCATGCGAATCAGTTCCTCAGTTTGAGTGATGAGGAGATTTTAGCAATAGTTCAGGGTTATTTAGCAACTTGTGTACCTGCCTTTCGGGAAGCAAAGATCGTTGATAGTAGTGTAATTCGGCTATCTCAGGCGGTGACTCACTTTGCACCTGGTAGCTATCGTTATATGTTGCCCGCGAAGACAAGTTTTGAGAATGTGTTTATGAGTGGGGATTGGATTGTGAACCGTCATGGTTCCTGGTCACAAGAAAAGGCTTATGTTACTGGTTTGGAGGCGGCGAATTTGGTCGTGTCTTATTTAGGAGAAGGTCAGCCAGCCGAGATTTTAGCTGTAGAAGAGGATGAAGCGCATATCCAAGTGGCGCGATCGCTCAACCAAACTCTACGTGACTTGGGCAAATCTATCCTACCTGACTTTTGGTTGCCTTAATCCGTAGGGGCACGAAAAGGTAATCATTAATTGTAATCGTAAATTCGGTAAGCTAAAGAAAGCTATGCTATACCATTCTTCTAATGTAAATCAAATCACATAAGCTTATGGAGCCAGACTCTTTACAAACCGAGGTGATTCTGACGCATCCGCGTGAGTCACTCGGTAAAGTGCAACTTGATTGGACACCCCAACCCGGAAATTATCTCGATTTTGAAGGTAAAACTTATGCGGTTTTAGAACGCCGCCATAAATACCAACTCAAAGCTGGGCGCTACCGTTTACATAATATTGCTATTTACGTGCAGTCGGCTAAACGACCATCTGAAAAAAGTTTGGTAGGTGGACGTTGGGTAGTTGGCGATGCCACCTGCTCCTACAATGCTCATTCAGAACTAATTCGCTGTGCAGTCAACCCAGATGGCCCTTGCGAATCTTGCCGCTTTTATGAAAAGTTAGAAGTTAAGAGCTAGAGAGACACGATTAATCGCGTCTGTACAGGAGTTAAAAGTTATTGTCCCTCAACGACCCGCACCAAAAACTTCTCCCACAGTTAAGCGGGTACCATTAACAAAATCCCATCCCGACTGGGGACGTTTCCCAGCTAGCTGAACCTCTCGCAACAGCAATAAACCTTCCCCAGTTTGGACGATCGCTCCAATGCCTTTGGTAATGTTCACCACAGCTCCCGGTTTGTCTGATACATTTGACAAATCAGGCAATTTATGAATTAATTCTTGTAATTCTGGTGGGATGCGATAGCCTACAGAACCAAGGGGAGCCGAAGCGGTGATTTTCAACAAGTTGTTACGAAAAGTAGCCGTGCAGTTGGGATAAAAGCCTCTAATTTGATTGTGTAATTGGATCGCGCTTTTTGACCAATCCAAACCATAATCTTCTTTTTGAATCAGAGGTGCATAAGTAGCTGACAAATTATCTTGGGGTATTGGTTGAATTTCCTGGCGTTCCAACTTCAACAGAGTTTCCACTAACAAATCCCCACCGATCGCAGCTAGTCTTTCGGCTAAATCTTGAGTATTATCCAGTAATCCAATGGGTGTAGTGGCTATTTCTAGCATTGGCCCGGTATCCATCCCCACATCCATTAACATGGTTGTGATCCCCGTTTCCTTCTCACCATTATACAAACACCACTGAATCGGCGCTGCACCCCGATATTTAGGTAAAATCGAGCCATGCACATTAATACAGCCTAACTTTGGCATTTTTAAGATTTTTGACGATAAAATCTGTCCATAAGCGACAACAACAAACACATCTGCGTCTAATTCTTTGAGCTTGGTCAAAGAATTAGTATCTTTTTTTACTTTTTCTGGTTGCCATACTGGTAAGTTGTGGGCAGTGGCGATCGCCTTTACAGGTGAAGGAGTAAGTTTATTTCCCCGTTCACGGCGTTTATCTGGTTGAGTGACAACTGCCAACACATCAAATTTTGAATGATTCAATAACTTTTCCAACGTGGGTACAGCAAACTGTGGTGTACCAAAAAATACAATTTTCATTAATAATTATTTGTTAATCGTAAGTCATTAGTTAATGGTAAATAATATCGGCTGTTTGGTGGTACAATATTTTCGTATCGAGTGAAACCAAAAGGCTGTTTTATTAACTTACATAGTTAACTTGACAAGTGTAACAGCTAGTATAAGCTGCATTGCCTTTAGGAAACCCTCATCGTTTAGTGGTGTCTCGTCACGAGCCGCTAGAGCATCTACCAAGTTAGTTTTGTTGTGTTCCCGGACGTTTACCCCAAATTTGCATTAAATACAGTTGGGTTTGTAAAAAAACTATTGTGTCTTCTAGCTATTTTGTAGTTGAGATTGCAATTTATAAATTTGGGTTGCTGACAGCAGTATTTTCTGAGTATGATTTATTATGCGTCTGCTTTCCCAGCTTTTCACGTAACACCTCACGTTTACCATTATGAGGGTTTGCGCTGTTATATTTAGTGTGTAACCTGAATTGTTGATTGTGTACTAGTTACAACTAGTACGATACCCAATAGCTTAAGTTATCTCATTTTTTGTTGTCAGCGTTATCGCCTCAACTATAACTTCAATACCCCTTGACTAATATCTGTTTTTGGTATTGTCGGGTAGATCAACAGCAGAATTATATATCGTGTAGTAATTACTGAGTTCTCAGCGTATTTACTATACTCGCATACTTTTGCAAAAAAACATTCAGTACCTTAGTAAGAAAAGGTGTAGACAATGATACTTAATTTTTGTAAAACTCAGCCAACTTTGAAGGAAATATCTCGTCAAAGTTTTTAGTTTCTTGTTATACATATAATTACTGCCTGCCCCATTGCTGCATAGGTATTGCTTCTCACATAGCAACCGCCCCTCTAGAGAGTCTACAAATGCTTAAACCCCTTTTGCTGTCAGGATGGTTCCGCGCGCAACCATTTCTCAATTACGTTGTCGTTGTGATACTGATCGCACCCTTGCTAGGGGCATCGGCTCACTCGTTCCCTGTAAAATCCGAAGTAGCTAAACTAACTTCGAAGACTGGAGATTCTGACTCTGTATCAAAGGAAATAGCTGTAGTTGGGGAACCTGAGATAGCTGAAATATCGAAAACAGATCAAATCGATTCTTTAACAGAAAAATTTGACTCTGTACCCACACAAAGTCCTGCTGTCCAGGAACCGCAAGTATTACCATCAGATAAAATTGAGTCTTTTGCTCAAGCAGATAGTTATGGGTTAAACAACGATTTAACTGTTCCTGATACTTTGGCAGCAGTTGAACTTGCACCATTAACAGATGTTCCTGTTAGTCAGCTTAATCTAGTACAAAAACTCAAAGCTGCTAATATCAAGTCTTTGAAAGGACAAGAAAAATCTCTCTCTAGAGAAAAGTCTTTTACTAAATCATTGACAGCAACTCAAATAGCACCAATTCTTAGAGAGTCACAACCAACCACAACAACAGAAATACCCGTTTCTGAACCACGTGATGAGTCCCAAGCTGAACAAATAGATCCCATAGGTAGTCCTCATCCTATTCCTTGGAAATGGATTACGGCGACTCAAGAAGCAATTGGTTCCAACGGTGGTTCTGGAGTTCGTCACTACCGTAGCGTACCCGTGGTTTCTCCAGATGGTAAATATGCTGTTTATAGCCGTGTGCAACTAGAAGTAAAACCCGAAATGTACAACAGCCGTGTTACTAGCGTTCTGTTTGTCCAAGATATGCACACGAAGAAATTGTGGGTAATGGCTTCAACTACTCCAGTTAGCGATCCTTTATTAAAAGTAAAAGCTCTAAAGGGTTCTTCGTCAGAAGAGGCTAATCCGAACGGTCAAATTGGGGTATTAGTTCCGGTTAGCTGGTCGGAAAAAGGCGATCGCTTTTTAGCACGCAAATTTGAAGGGATATTTAACACAGGCGATTCTACTGATAGTGCAGTGATTTGGGATCGGCAAAAAAATCACGCTAATATAGTTGCTCCTGCTAATGAGCAAGATGAGCATGAGAAAATTGCTGTCTTGTTAGGTTGGAGTAAAAAGCAACCGGATCATGTACTATTCCGTGCAGGTGAATTGGGTGATGAAAACTGGCCACTAATGCAAGTTGCTAATGATGGCAAGACTGTACCCACAACAGATGAAGATCAGCCGATTACTTTTGGTAAAAAGGTTACAGAGATTTGGGCAGGGCCACAAGTGGCTTACCGATAGTTTATAGAATAATTTATCTACTCCCGTTATCGTCACCGATGGACAACGGGAGATTTTTATTGGGTACTTTCTATACTCAAAACTCCTAATACAATACTTCTCGGTTAAGAGGAAAAGGGAAGGGGAAAGAAAAAACCTTTACCCAAAATCCGATTCCGAATTAAAAATGCACAAAGCGAGAAGTATTGAACTCCTATATTGACACCCACCCAAATATGTCAATATAGAAGTTTATTTAATCTAAAACTTGGGACAACTCATTACTATTGCAATAAAAATATTTAAGACTAAAACTATTAAAACTTATTTATCACCCCTTTCCCATTCAGGTATGGCCCCTTTTACCCGGCGGATGGGCAAATTAGCAATTAAAGCTGTTGTTCGTTGGTTGCTTTCTAAGGAGAACTCCAAGCCCTCTGTCTCAATTTCGACATAGCGACAGACTACATCTAGGATTTCTTTCCGCATTTTTTCCAACGTTTGAGGATCTAAATCAGCGCGATCGTGAGCAATCACCAATTGCAGGCGACGTTTAACTTGAGTTCGACTGCTATCAGGGCCGCGAGAAAAAAGTTTTTCTAGAAGTTCAATCATTACGAATAGGTCTGGCGCGGAGACTAGAAAAGTAAGTTAAACAATCTTTGTCCACAACAACCTTCGTAGACGGGCGAAGATGCTGTCTTGGGATGAGTCGATCTCCAGAAATTCGACACTTTCTCCTTCTAATCTACGAGCAATGTTCTCAAAGGCTGTGGCGGCTAAAGAGGGATTTTCCGCTAACACTAAGGGTTCGCCGCGATTGGTAGATACAATAACACGCTCGTCGTCAGGGATTACCCCGATCAGGGGAATGGCGAGAAGTTCCTGAACATCTTGCACTGACATCATATCATTTGCCTGCACCATTGCGGGTCTGATGCGGTTAATTATTAAATGAACACGCTTGATACCTTGTGCTTCAAGTAACCCCACTACCCGGTCGGCATCACGAACTGAGGAAATTTCTGGCGTGCTGACAACTAGCGCTTCTTTGGCCGGGCCGATCGCATTTTTAAACCCATTTTCAATACCGGCGGGGCTATCAATGATCACGTACTGATATTTTTGCGCTAGGGCATTGACCAGTAACTTCATCTGTTCCGGTGTGACTGCATCTTTGGAGCGATTTTGGGCTGCCGGTAGGAGTACAAGATTGGGTTGGCGTTTATCTTTCACCAAGGCTTGTTCTAAGCGACACTCTCTGGCCAAGACTTCCACCGCAGTATAGACGATGCGGTTCTCCAGCCCTAGCAGCAAATCCAAATTTCTCAGACCAAAATCCGCATCAACCAAGGCAACTTGACGACCCATTTTGGCTAAAGCCATGCCCAGATTTGCTGAAACTGTGGTTTTACCCACTCCTCCTTTACCGGAGGTAATCACTATAATGCGAGTCATGATAGAAATGCGGTCAATGAGGGTTCAGGAAATATAAAACCGTAAATTGCAGTATAAAGTATGAAGTATCGTATCAAGTATGAAGAAATATCTGGTCTCCCTGATTAGGGCGAGGATGAATATTTTTTTATTGCGATGTCTTATGACAAGCCACTCCGCGTCTTTGCTCAGTCGTGTTAAATACACTTTGCTAGGGGAAAGGCATTAGAGTAGTGTATTCCATCTACATGAAAACCGCTATATTTCATCCTTCATATTCTTCATCTTTTAAGTAAATATTCAGGGCTACTGATTGCTTTTAGTAAATTGGTTTCTAGAAAAATCACTAGCCCTAGCGATGCGAATCCCTTGGGGCATAATATGTGCCACTTCTGGAGAAAATTGCGTCGGTAATTTTTCTGGTGCCCTAGCGACAGCATCTGCGATCCGCAATTGGGTAGGTTCCATTTGCAAAGCCATTATCAGACACTCACGATTGCCTCCGGCCCCAGCATGAGCAATTCCACGTAGACGACCCCAGATGATAATATCTCCATCTGCAATTACAATACCACCTGGGTTTACATCTCCCAAGATAATTACTGTACCAGGATGACGAATTTCTACTCCAGAGCGGACTGTTGTTTCTAAATAAAGGGCATCTGCCTGGGGTGTAGCTGTAGCTTCTGACCCTGTATTCAGGGAAGTTACAGGCTGCAATTGTTCTACAGAATACCCAGATGTTACGGCTGCGATCGCAGTTTGTCGGCGACTCGTTGAGACAGATATTAGCCGCAGTTGGACTTCACTTAAAGCCTCGGCGAGTTCTTGAAGTTGCCTGGCATCTACTAAGCGGTCTTGTGCCATGAGATGTACAGGTGTATTAGCTATCCGGAAGCGATCGCCTGCATTCAAACGTTGCCTGATTTGTTGCCAAATATCAGACCAACTGAGTTCTGAGGCAGATACTTGAGATTCTGGGGGCAAAATTAATAACAGTCGTCCCTCCTTACTTCTTAACTGGACTTGAGTATTATCATTTACGCGATACCCAGATATTGCTGACTCATTGGGATTTGAATCAGTCAAGATAAAATCTGATGCGACATCAGTCTTAGACTCTACATCTGAGTTAGCAGGATTTGGCTCTAAATCTGAGTTAGCAGGATTAGACTCTAAGTCTGGGTTAGCAGGATTAGACTCTACATCCCCAACGACAGTATTTGATTTTAAATAAAGGAGGACGGATCTTAACTCCGCATCAGGGGGGATAGGATCTGACTCTACATCAGAAATAGTAGGATTTACCTCTACCTCCGAAAGGATAGAGTTTGATTCTGCATTAGGAAGTGCAGAATTTGACTTGAGATTGGGAATTGCAGAATCAGAAGTCATGCAGTACTAGCCAAAAGACAAGGGACACTCCGAATCATTACCAATATTAGATCAGTTGGAAAATCTAACAACATGATCAGACCAGAAAGTGCGGAGCATAGATTACTCCCTTTCCGCCATAAGATTACTTGTATCTTCACTTTGCGTTCATTGCCATACCCTGTGGGTACTTCCTTAGCCGCATCTACGTAAAAAATTATCTTCTAGCAGAAAGGGAGTAGTTCGGAATTATCATCATCTTCACTCAACACTCAAGATTGTTTAGTCAACCTCTGATAAATTGTCCCCAAGGCATCAGCATCACCAACGTTACCTGGAAACAGCACCACAGGCAAATCAGGAAACTGGGGATGATCGGATGGGGTTAACACCATTGAACAACCAGCTAAAATTTGACCGAGCAAGCGGGCTGAAGTTAAGGTTAGCCCAGTACTCAAGACATCGTTTGAGGTAATGCCACCCTTGCTGATTAAGAATCCTATATCGGATGGTAAACCCCGCACAATATCCATCAATAAACTTGAAACTTTTGCCCCAAACTCCAATCGGGTGTTGACATCTTTAAAACTCAGTTCCTGACGGCTAGTATAAACTACTGGTGTTTTACCTGCTTCATGTGCCGCCTGTGTACTTTCTTTGATTTCAGTTAGCAGAACCGCAGATTGATTTGTATCATCAAGTAATCGTGCGACATTTACTTCAATTCCCACGGTTCCTTCTACTTGCAATAGCGCCTCTAACTGCTGGGTAGTCTTTTTCACATGGGAACCAACAATTACCGCACCTGGTTTGCCTTGGCGCACGTATTGCGCCATGTTTTCGGCAGCAATGGGTTGGGGTGGTAAAGCGGCTAAAGCCGTTAAAATACTTGCGCCACTACGAAACAGAAAACGTTTCCCTTGACTTGCTGCTGCTAATATATCTACTGCAAAGCGGTTGAGATCATCTTGAGTTTCACCATCGACAACAGCGCACTGATTACCACTCAGTTGTAACAAGCGTTCTAAACTACCAGCGCGAATATCAGCTAAGAGAAACCTTTCTACAGCTTCAGCACTAATTCGTCCTTGAGTCTTTTCTTCAACATACTTGGGCAGGTAACTGTGATGGTAGCTGAAGACTGAATCACGGGCAAATTCGGTTTCATGGACTGGGGTGGGGACACCAGCAATCATCAAGTAATGCACGCTGTCGCGGGTGATGCGTCCACCCTCAAAAAATGCTGGGACAAGAAAATGAGCATCAAAAGGGCCGAGTTCTTGTGCGATCGCATCAGTTTCGATGGGATAATGCCCCCGCAAAGTAGAATCAGAACGGCTGACAATCAAAAAATCGTCAATTCCTTCAGCATTCAAAGCGATTTTCAGATTTTGGCAAACTTCTTTAGTGACAGATGTAGCTGACTCTGGCGTTAGCGATCTAGTGTTAGTCAGGACAAAAAAAATCGGCGAAGCGTCCTGTAACCCACTGCGTAAAGTGTCCACATCCCAGTGCATTAGCAGCAAGCAGCTGTGGACTGTTTGAGAACCTGTAGGGTCATCATCCAGGACAATTATTTTTGGTTTGTTGCTCATTTAGGTCAACGGGGCGATTGTTTTGTGGGAAAGTATTGGGCGACTAGAAGTCGCTACTACACAAGCAAAGTCCACCTCCGTGGACTAATGCAAAATCAATGGTTTTATAACCTGCGGAGGCAGGTTTTGTCTGTGTAGCCGCGACTTTTAGTCGCCCAAGGTTGACAAACATCCACTTAGCCTTTGTGCAATTTTCTGATTTCTGCTTGCACATCGATCGCAATTTGCAATGATTGATTGAGTAGTTGAGCATATTCGCCTGCTTGACTACTAACTTGTAAAGCTTGCAGACTGGCTAAATTATTCACAAATAACTCTTGGTTATTAGCAAGCAATTTTTTATTATCTCGCAAAATTCGTTCCGTTTTCAGAGCGCGAACTAAATCTTCTCTAATTAGTTGCAGGGCGGCGGTGACTTTATCTCGGTCATGGATACTGCTTTCTACGTTTCCTGATGCTGCCAATTGGTCATTAATATCGATGGCAGCAACCAGGTCATGATATTTATCAACTTCGTCTAAAAGTATTGTCAGTCCTTCAGGACAGGTTAATTGTCGCCATAGCCATCGCCCCACTAATATCGGCATTGGCACTAAAATTAGTAAAAGAATTCCTAGTCGAATAGAAGAACCAATAGTTGGCAGAATAATAAACGCATAAACAAAGCCCACAATTATGGGCGTTAGCGCCAGCGTCACCAGCATTTCATTGATAAAAAACCCTAATCGCTTTTTGCCATCTCGCAGAACAGAAGGTCTAAAAACGTCTTCTGGATCGAATCCAGTCAAACGTCTTAGTTCCCCCTTACTAATTTCCAAGCCTATTAAGTCCGGCTGCACGGCTGCATACTCCTATGGAAACCCAAGTTGCGTATTCATTTTAATCGGGTTTACCGTGATGATTGTGGTTATATTCGGGAAACCAGTTTTCATCTAAGATTTGTTCTAAAGAGCCAATGGGCATAGAGGAGAATATGTCAAGTGGGAGTTGAGAGCGATCGCTTGCTTCTGTTCTTGCGTCTTGATAACATTCATCAAATATTTCTAAGATGTAAGGTTTTAAGCTAGGACTATCTTTTAGAGCTTTTTTAATGTCTCTACGAAAAGTCCTGATTTCCCCTTTCCAATTTCCTAGATTACGTTCTCGCTCTTCATTCCAACACTTGAGTTTTAGTAGATGTTGAAGAAGCTTAATTAATAAACTTTCAATTGCTCGCTTCTCCCTTCTACTCATAGTTTCTAATTCTTCTAACAAATTATCTAAATCAACAGCAGAAAACTGTCCAGCGCGAAGTTGGTTTATAGTTGTCCTCAGCCAGAGGTAATAATCTTCGTCGTATAAGGTTTGAGTTGCTGATTGGATTATTGGTTTTACCATAGACTAGCCCAACTCCTACTATTTTTTTAATTTAGCCAGATCGACTGAGGGTAAACGCCAACTCAGTATGACTTGTACTTGTCCATCAGGCAAAGCTGACATTTCCCATGCACCATCTGATGGAATTTCAGAGGCGTAGGCATAGCCCACCGCAGTCCATCTTACTGCCATAGCCACTCTTTGGGCGTTCACAGGTCGTATGGTTGATGATTGAGCCGTATTCTTGGGCTGCTAACGCTACATACTCAGTATCCATCATGCTGAGGTTATGAATTTCAGTTAGGTTGCAATAGCGGAAATATTCCTTAAGTCTAAACTAAAGCTTACTGAAAGAATGAGGTTTTAATTTAGCAATTCATTGAGAATATACGAGTTCTCATTCATTAACCTCCAAATTTTCAGCCCTATAAATCTCTAATTAACAAGGAGAAATAAAATGGCTAGAACTAAAGCTAATAAAGATAAAGCAACAGACATTTTGGCATTAATTGAAGCAGAGCATCGTCAAGTGGAGAAGCTTTTTGCAGAAGCAGAGAAATCTAAGGGTGCAAAATTAGTTGAGCAATTCAATCAAATCTATGTAGCGGTCATCTTACATGCAAGAACTGAAGAATTAGTTTTCTACCCAGCTTTGCGAGAATACGAAGAAACTGAACAATATGTTGAAGAAGCTGAAGAAGAACACGAAGAAGTTTCAGTGATTTTAGAAGAGATTAAGGCACTTAAACCTAGCGATCCTGAGTTTAAAGAAAAAATGCTCGAATTGAAGGAGACATTTGAGCATCATGTAGAAGAAGAAGAAAGCGAAATTTTTAATGCTGTGCGCGAATGTATGAGTGATAAGGAGTTAACTGAATTGGGTCAAGAGTTTCAGGAAACTAAAGATAAGTTGGTGTCAAATGTAGAAGCTGCATTAGCAATGTAGGAACGTATTTTTTTCTCAGTCTTTGTATAAACAATTAGCCCTAATTCAAAGGTAATTGGTGCATTAAACAAAATATTCCTTTATTCAGATAGGAGAAAAATGACTGCTACAAATAGTAAGCGCAAAATTCGTTACGCGGTTGTTGGTTTAGGTTGGTTTGCTCAAGAAGCCGCCTTACCTTCCTTTGTCCACGCCAAAAAATCAGAATTAGTGGCACTGGTTTCAGATGACCCCATTAAAAGCGAAGAACTGAGCAAAAAGTATGGAATAGAGCATACTTACTCCTATGAGGAGTATGAGGACTGTTTGGCAAGCGGCGAGATTGATGCAGTTTATATTGCGTTGCCCAATCACTTGCATTGTGACTACACTGTGCGGGCTGCTAATCAGGCAATTCATGTGTTGTGTGAAAAGCCAATGGCAGTGACAGAAGAAGAGTGTGAGGCAATGATTAAAGCTGCCAATGATAATAATGTCAAGCTGATGATTGCCTATCGCTTACATTTAGAAGAAGCCAATTTACAAGCAGTCGAAATTATCCGCTCGAAGCAAATTGGTGAACCACGTATTTTCAACTCGGTTTTTAGTCAACAAGTAGAAGAAGGCAATATTCGTTTACGAGATGTAACTGGTGGTGGCACGCTTTATGATATAGGCATTTACTGCATTAATGCTGTACGTTATCTATTTCAAGATGAACCAATTGAAGTATTTGCTGTAGCTGCCAATAAGGGAGAACAACGTTTCAGCGAAGTGGAAGAAATGACTAGTGTCACTTTGCGTTTTCCTAACGAGCGATTGGCAACATTTACCTGTAGTTTTGGAGGGGCAAATGTTTCAACCTATCAGGTTGTAGGTACTAAAGGAGATTTACGAGTAGAACCTGCCTATCCTTGGCAGGGGGAAATCAAGCATTATTTGACAATTAATGGTGAAACTCAAGAGCGTACCTTTGAGGATCATGACCAACTAGCAGCTGAATTTACCTACTTCTCTGATTGTATTCTGCAAGATAAAGACCCGGAACCATCTGGGACGGAAGGGCTGATTGATGTTTCGATCATTCAAGCACTTTATCAGTCAATTGAGATGGGTAAACCTGTGCAGATACAAACTAGCCATCGCCATCAACGTCCCACATCGACTCAAGCTATTGAACTTCCTCCTGCTGAGAAGAAGCCAGATTTAATTCACGCTGCTTCCCCTTCTGGTGAGTCGTAAATAATAACAGATATATTGTTAGGAGCGTAAAGCTAGCTGTACGCTCCTAACAATATATCTTGAATTAAAGTTATATTGCAGCGATCGCCATGTAATTGTAGGGGCACAATATAATCTTGCACCCCTACACATCTGGTCTATTCAATTTAAAACTTTGTATCTTCCTAAATGTTAAGGATAAAGACCTCTATCAGTCAGCGCCTGGGCAACTCTACCCACCCCTAAAGTGTAAGCTGCTAATCTTAAAGAAATTTGCCGCTTATTAGATTGCTGAATCACCTTGCGATAGGCTTGCACCATCAAATGCTCCATTTCGCGGTTAACTCGCTCCTCATCCCAAAATACGTAAGAAAGACCCTGCACCCATTCCAAATAACTGACTACCACACCACCAGCATTCGCCAATATATCTGGTAGTACTGTTACACCCCGCGCTTCTAAGGCCAAGTTAGCCTCAAGAGTAACCGGCCCGTTAGCTGCTTCTGCGACAATTTGCGCTTGCACCTGATTCACATTTTCTTCAGTGATCTGGTTTTCTAAAGCTGCTGGTATTAAGACATCGCAGGGTAAAGTCAATAAATCTGCATTGCTAATTGGTACAGATTGGGGGAAACCTACAATACTCTTGCGATTTTCAGCAGCGTAGATTTTCAACGCGGGAATATCAAGACCAGCTTCGGAAAATATTCCTCCAGCACCTGTTGAAACAGCGATAATTTTCGCGCCTGCTTGATGGAGTAATTCAGCTGCGGCACCACCGACATTACCAAAACCTTGAATAGCTACTCGCACTCCTACTAAGGATTTACCTTGATCTGCTAGCGCCTCACGCACAATAATCATTGTGCCACGTCCAGTTGCCATTTCTCGCCCTAGAGAACCACCAATGGAAAGCGGTTTACCAGTCACAACGCCTGGTACAGCATTACCGACATTCACAGAGTAAGTATCCATCATCCAAGCCATTTCACGAGCAGAAGTGCCCATGTCTGGCGCAGGAATATCTACGGAAGGCCCAATATCTTTAATTAACTCACTGATATAACGGCGGCTAATTCGCTCTAATTCGCCAACACTGTAACGTTTTGGATCTATGGCAATGCCACCCTTACCACCACCATAAGGAATACCTAACAATGCACATTTCCAGGTCATCAGCATTGCCAAAGCCGATACTTCGCGCAATGTCACTGCCGGATGATAACGAATTCCGCCCTTGTAGGGACCTAAGACATCGCAGTGCTGTACCCGGTGTCCAGCAAGAACCTGTATTTCCCCGTCATCTAGTTTCACGGGAATGGAAACTGTGACAACCTTACGCGGATGGCTGAGGATTTCCAGCAAACCCTGATTTAAATTTAGTTCTTTAGCTGCCGCTTCTAAGTAGCTACAGGCTTGGTCAAATGGGCATATATGCGCTGGAGAAGCAGGTTCTAGCGGTAGTAGTGATTTTGAAATCATAAAATTTTCTCCTAATCACGGTATCTTTACGAACCGGATATCATTCTGTAACTAGCTTATCCTTTTTTTGAGAAAAATAGGAATTTTGTAGTTTTTGTTACAGTTTTATATTTTATATTGTGCTGTAGGTACAAAGTACTATGGGGACTTAGCTAACGCGATCGCGACATTCTGTCCACCAAAGCCAAAACTCAAACATAAAACCTGCCTAATTCTACTTAGACGTGCTGCTGTAACGATTTCTAAATCAAACTCTGGCTGCTGCAAGCCTACACAAGGCGGTAATATTTGATGCTTTAATGCCATGAGAGAAAAAGCTACGCCTAATGCTCCTGATGCTCCTAATGTATGACCTGTGCTTCCTTTGGTCGAACTAACTGCCACGCCTTGGGGAAACAAACGCTGGATTACCATACTCTCCATCTGGTCATTTAGCTGGGTTGCTGTACCATGAGCGTGAATGTAATCAATATCGCTTGGTGATAGACAACTGCGTTCTAGACATTGTTTGATAGCTGCGATCGCACTTTTCCCTTCAGGTTCCGGTGAATTACTATGATATGCGTCGTTAGTTAAGCCGAAACCGAGAATTTCACCATACACTTTTGCTTGTCGCTGTTTTGCCAACTCTGCGGATTCTAAAACAAACACAGCTGCGCCTTCGCCCAAAACTAACCCTTCTCGCTGCAAATCAAAGGGATAAGCCCCAGTTTTCGCCAAAGCACCCATCTGCTGAAACCCAGCTAAAGTTAGGGGTGTAATTGGTGCTTCCACTGCGCCTGCGATCGCCTGTTGGCATTGCCCAGTTTGTATAAGTAAGGCTGCTTGGGCGATAGACCAAATTCCAGTTGCACAAGCTGCCATCGGTGCCAAAACCATACCTGTTGCACCGATTTGTCTTGCAGCTGCGATCGCATTGATATGAGGTAATATCTCTAACCAATTTCCAAAATCAGAAACGGGCAAATTTTCCGCATCTTTATACATTTGCCGCGCCAACATCTCCCAAGATGCTTGATAAGAGCGACTCGATCCAATGACGACAGCACAATCAGTTAAAGGTAGAACTAAGCCAGCATCTCGCAAAGCAGAAGTAACAACCATTTGAGTTAACATTGCCAACTCAGATGGTTGTTGAGCAATCAAACCTAGAGGAAGTGGTTTTATTTCTGAAAATGGCTGATGTAAGCTAATTCCAGATTTACCTGCTATCAGATTTTTCCAACTATCGTCTAAACTTCCACCCAAGGCGGAAACTAGGCCAATACCAGTGACAAGAACTTTCACTAAATTTAGGAGTTAGGAGTTAAAAGTTAGGAGTTATTCTCCCCCTGCTTCCTCTGCCTCCCCTGCTCCCCCTGCTCTCTTCCTACTGCCCTGCTGTTTTCAGATTTTCAGCCCCTTGAGTGACTTTAGCAGAGTCAATGCGATCGCCTTGCTGAATTTTGTTCACTACATCCAAGCCTTGAGTGACATTGCCAAACACGGCGTAGTTACCATCTAAAAAAGCTAGATCCGCCAAAGCAAAGTAAAACTGAGCAGAAGCCGAATCTGGTGCTTGCGATCGCGCCATTGCTACTGCACCCTGTTTATGGGGCAATACGACGGGTTGAGCAGTAGCATCAAATGGTTTGTTGTAAAGCGGAGTATCCGAACCTTTCGGTTTAACTTCTAAAGGTATATAGCGAGCATTTCCCGTTTTTGGGTCAATATAGCTACCGGTTCCCAGCTGATCTGCTGGAACTTTCGGGTCTTTGCTTTGGGGATCGCCCCCTTGAACTACAAACGGTTGGGGTTCGCGTACAACTCGATGGAAAGCTAAACCATCGTAAACACCCTTTTGAACTAAATCTACGAAGTTACCAGCTGTAATGGGGGCATCAGTGCCGTCTACTTCGATAGTAATGGGCGAACCTTTAACCGTTATTACCACAGTAGCCTTGCCTTCAAGACGTGGTAAACCAGTGGTTCCAGGAATATTCTCACTACTAGTTTGAGATACAGATGTTGCTTCAGTAGTCGTCTGGGTAGTCGAGGTAGCTGTCGAGGTTGGAGAAGAGGTATTAGAAGCTACCTGCTGTGTTGAACATCCTCCAAGCATCACAGCACTGATAAGCACAAAAGAAAGCAAAAATTGTGAAATTTTTAACCGCATTGCCAGTTACTGATTTAACCAGAGTATCTTATCGTTTCAAGAGGGAATGGGGAATGGGGAATGGGGAATGGGGAATGGGGAATGGGGAATGGGGAAAAGTTACAGTAAGTCTTTCCCCTCTGCACCTCTGCCTCCTGTGCCCATGCTCTATGCCCTATGCCCAATCGACTTAAAGCCCTTCTAACGATACTCCCAAAAAGCGGGCTAACTTCGCACCTTCTGTTTCTAACTCTGTTAAAGATAAGGGTTGTCCAACCCGTGTTAAGGGAATATCTCGCCGCCCCTTAATGCGTAGATAAAGGGCGCGAAGGGGATTAAGACCTTCTTTGACAGCTATTCGCACAGATTGCACATCTTCTATGCGGCTATCAATCTCAATTCGGCGGTTTTTGCCAGGAAAACCCCAACGGAAGATTTTGATTGTGCCAGTTTCCTGATTAAATTCGTTGTAGCCGCCACCCACATCCAATAAAATCACTAGCCATAGGTATGTGGCTAATAGCAAGCCAGCAGCACCATATAACCCCATCACCAATCCTTGGGGGACAAATACTAGTTGAGTTGGATCGGAAACTATGAGTAAATTAACTTTTAAGTAGCTGGATATCCCAGCCAGTAAAAAGCCGCTTGCTCCCAAGGTAACAATAGTTGCCCACCAGTAGTTACTGAACCGACGAGAACCGAGAACATTTTGATGCAGGAGGCGATCGCCTTTGTTAATCGTTGTTGATGTCGTCATTGAACTACAATTGCCTGTGAGATACTCGCTGTGAAATACTCGCACACTGAATGCTACTACACAGAACTTGACTAAATTGAAGGCTAGTCATTCAACTAAAGAACACTTTAGAGGGTCTGCTGCTTGATTATTTTACCAAACATTGTTGACAAAAACTCAGCTGCGCTCCTGCCTCCTGCCACCCATATAATTTATTTGTGAGGGGGACATTATATGATTTCTTTACTCACTGGCGGATAAAAATTCTTTCTTCCCTTCCCCCTACCTCTTTTTGACCTCTTGGGAATGAGTTACCTACCTACGTCCATCTAGACTAAATTTTCTTACATTTCTGAGAAAAGTTGTGTCAAATTGTAAAATTTCTGATATTCATATTATTTATAAGGTTCGTGTTTCATGCCTGATTTGCTTCTGTGTGTCAGGCAAAAACCCTGAGTAGTGTGATAAGTTAAGAATCATTAAGTTACCACAAGCTAGATTACTAGCCGATGGTACGTGTAATGGCATAAAGAAAGAGAAATGCTGATTCCACAGGTCAGCAAATTCTCAGAATCTCAGTCGCTTTTAAGCTATTGAGATTGTCAAAAAAAACGTTAATTCCTCACGGCAGCCGGTTACATTGGCTCTCCGTATTGCCTTAGAAACGTTGCAATTTTAGTAAAAAAAGAGGATTTTAGTCCGATGACCATCGCAGTTGGACGTGCGCCCAGTAGAGGGTGGTTTGACGTTCTAGACGACTGGCTCAAGCGCGATCGCTTCGTATTCGTAGGTTGGTCAGGGATACTGTTGTTCCCCTGCGCCTTCCTAGCACTAGGCGGTTGGCTGACCGGCACCACCTTCGTCACCTCTTGGTATACCCACGGATTAGCCTCCTCCTACCTAGAAGGTGCTAACTTCCTAACAGTGGCAGTATCCACCCCCGCCGACA
>NZ_JADEXT010000107.1:0-6230 GCF_015206985.1 Nostoc sp. LEGE 12447
TTTCTATTGCTAAATCGGAGGCGGGAGAACAAATATTACAAAATATGCCATTGCGGTTGATTGGGCGGATTGTCCCAGGCGCGGCTAATAGTTTCTCTGAGTTGCTGGGCATCCCTAGAGAAATTATCGATAAAAACGAAAGCTTTGTCCCTAATATTCAGCAGCTATATACGTTGTGGTTGCTCGACTACAACAACAAGTATGTGCGCTGTCGCTATTATCCCTCGTATCCCCTGCTGGCGTTGGTCGCTAATAGCCGAGAGGAGCAAGCCACACGAGATAAGTTCAAGAAAATTCACAGCAACAAGTTCACCTGGGTGGCAGAATTTTCTAAGTATTATGTTGACTGCATCAAACAGGGAAAACCGTTATGAAGGTACTATCATTAGCCATTCAAAATAAGTTATTGCTGGCAATCCTCACGGGTGTTGCGTCAATAGGAAGCTTTCAGGTTTGGCAATACAATCAAGCTCAATATGAAAAACGTATGAGAAACGCAAAGAATGACTGCGGGGTGTACATAGAATTGGGTGAAGATGCCGTTAGATTCAGTCCTAGTTTAAAAGCAGTGAAGTATCAAAATAAGATCCTTCCGGGGTTAGAACAACCTGGGATTAATTCGGAATCGGCTGATCCTGGAGATTACGTGATGATTTTGAGATCGCAGTCTTCCACCCTTCCGCCTAATGCAAAGCCCTTTGACGACCCCTTTTTTACGAGCTTGTTAAATAAGGAAACATTGCCAAAAACATTAATGGTTTCAGTCGTGTCCTTCGATAAATCAAAAAAACAAGCGACTGTCGAATCCTACTGTACCAAAAAACCTTTTGTAGTAGACATGGATAATTTGTATGAAAGATCCCAAACGATTGATCGTAATCTCAAGCACAGTGGTTTTGATATCCTTTTCTAGTCTCCCAGCTAACGCCCAAACAAATCAAAACCAATCTTTTCTGACTCAATTTCAACAAATTTACAGTAGTTTACAGGCTTACATTAGTAATTACCAGAAAGAGTTTTCTAAAAGTTTGGGCAAGTTGTCAGCAGAATTAAATCAGGCGATTGAGTCTAGTGTTGGAGATTTAGGTATTCCCGATCCTCTAAAAGCTGGTAAGAACATTGAGAAAGTCATAGAAAAACAAGAAGGGGATTTACTAATACTAGATCCACGCATTCAAGCTGATAATGCCATCAAGGATTGGAACCAACAATATACACGCGGACAGTCTCAATCAGTTCTTGGTGCTGAAGGACAAAAAGTCCAATCACAGGAGGCAGAAACCACTAATGATGCTACCTCCCAATCAAGCGAAAATGCTAATGCCGCTCAAGATGATGTCATCACCCAAGACATTCTCAAAAAGATGGCGACTCAAAACTTACAAAGCGCTGTGATTGCAAAATCCCTTCACTCAGAAGCTCAAAAACAATCCCGTTCTTTGGCAGTTACCAATATTAATCTTGCTGACATTTCTAGTCGCATGGATGAGCAAGCGGCGGCGAAGGATCAGGAATCTAACGCTGCTACCCGTCAAATCATCCAATCTGCCGCCGCTAACGATTCATTCTGGAAAAATCAATAATGCTGGCATTATTAACTATCCTATTTGCTCAAACTACGGGACAGCAAGCGGGGGAAAATACAGGGACTACAAACGCCGGGGAGATAGTTGAAGGGGCGGTTAATGGTGCAGACCTAATCTATAAATCCTTTGAGAATGATTGGGCTGAACTGGCATCAGGAACAAACCCAATTTATACGGCTGTTGTTGCTGTTTCTACTCTTGCTGCTGTGGTTATGATTGGTTTTGCTTCCTTTGGGTGGTATCGGAAATATGCAGAAGAAGGTTTTGGGTTTGATTTTGTCTCTGAGATGGTTTTACCTTTGCTAGTAATTGTCATGCTAAGTAACAACGGGTTCCTTCTCGCCAATACGACAATCGCGCTGAAAAATGTATCCACTGGACTAAATAGAAACATTCTAAATATTACTAGAAATGGCGTGAATTTGAGAGATGCTATCCGAAATGTCAACGCTGACCAAAGCTTTATTTTAGCCGCACAGATAGCTTTAGCTAATTGTGAAAAACTTAGTCAGGAGAAGAAAGAGGGTCAAGAGTTTAGCGAAAAACAACTTTGCATTAATAAGGCTGTAGAGGATACCAGAAAATCTGCACAGCAAGCTAGAGAAAAGACTGGCGCGGGTTCTGGAGTCGGAAGTTGGAACCCCTTAGACCTTACTGGCGAACTAATTAATAGCGCAGTTCAAGGCTTTGTTTACGTAATCCTCAGTGGACTATCAGCAGCTTTTCAATACATCGTCCAACTGTCATTTTTAATGATTGCATTCGCCGCCCCAATCTTCCTAGTTCTATCTTTGCTGCCCTTCCAAAGCAAGCCTATTTACGCTTGGCTGTCTGGCTGGTTAGGACTGACATTGGTTCTCATTTCGTACTCGATAACAGTAGGCATTATTGCCAGCGCAATAGTCTCCAAACCTTCTAGCAATCCTTTATTATTGCAACTTTTGCAAGCGATTTTCTCGCCATTACTTGCAGTAGCTATAGGCACTGGTGGCGGAATGGCTGTATTTTCAGCTTTCACTAGTGGGGTTAAATTCTCGGTGGGGTTAAGGAGATGAAATTATTAGAGAGAAAAGAGCTAAATTTCACCCCAATTTTCTTAATAGTCAATGCGGTTTTATTAATGCTTTTATTATTAATAGAAGTCGTTAATTTTGCTCGGATAGCAACGTTTTCTAAAACGAAAGCTTCGACCTTGGTAGAATTGTCTGATGGCGAATCCATCAGAGTTGTTCCTATAGGTAGCCTTGAGCGATCGCCGCAAGCTATTACGCATTTTGTCGGGCAGACAATGACTGGGCTTTTAAGTTGGAATGCTCTACCAAAGCCAAGCGATGATTACAATCCAGACCCCACCAAACAATTAAAATTAGATCCTGGGGTATCAACATCAAAAGCCAAGATTACTACTAGTGTATGGGCTTGGGGCTTTGCGTTGTCAGAAGATTTTCGCGCACCATTCCTTGAAGAGATAAGTAATCTTACGCCGCCCGATGTCTTTAATGGGTCTACGCAATCAATCCTAAAAGTTAGCCTAATCAGTCAGCCGACTCGGATTAAGGATGGGCAATGGAAAGTAGATATGGTTGGAGAGATTGTTGTTTTCCAAGGCAGTAATTTAGTCGGCAAGCCCATCTCTTTTAACAAAACTATATTCGTTAGGGCGATTGATACGGCTGCCCTGCCTAGATTTGCGTCCGATGTTCAAGAAACAGCCTCTCGCGTCCGCAAAGCTGGGCTGGAAATTTACAAAATCCAGGATTTAGATTTATGAAAAAGAACACCCAATCAGCTTTGCAAGAGGCAACTATTGAGATAGAAGAGCAAGATTTTGCCGCGATGAACGGCGCTAAAACAACAAGGGTTGACGATTCAATTCAACCCTCCGAGAACCCCGCCCCAGAAGAAATTGTTACTGCTCGAACAGTCTCGCAATCTCCACTCTTAAAAATGGGCGTTATTGCCCTGATAGTGCTTGCCTTTGTGACGATCATCGGAGCCTTGATCGGCAATTCAATGAACGCCTTGAATTTTTCCAGTAACAAGGCACAGCCGACTAAAGCTAAGGAACAAACGCCAGAAGCAGAAGTGGTGGACGAGACGGGTAAGGACAAAACAGCGCTTGCTCTGACTAGCCAAAATTACGAGCTAAAGAAGATTCGCGATCGCTTGCCAACCCCAACCCCTAGCCCAACCTTAGCCCCATCCCGAATGGCACCCGTTACCCCTCCCCTGCAACCAGTGCAGCGCATCCAGCGACCTTACCCAGTTACAAGCGTGCCTCCAACGCCTAGAACTTTTCCCACGGCTAGAGGATCGCAACCCCAGCCTCGACCCCAGCCCCAAATTGCCCAGCCGATCAGACAATCTGCTTTGGCGTTCCCAACGGCTGCAAGCAACGCCCCCACCCAAGACCCCACTCAGCAATGGCTTCTCGCTGCAAACGCTGGTAGTTTCAGGAGTTCAGGCGATGAGTCACTTGACGAAAAACCCATCAATACTAATGGAATTGAAGGAGGTACGGGAGGAGCTACACAAGTTGGACAGAACACTAGCATTAATTACAACGCTCTTCGCGTACTCGTTGGCAGCACCGCAGAGGGTAGGCTAGAAACGCCGATCGCTTGGGGCACTGGTGACGCTGGCAACCAGAATTACTTGGTGAAACTAACAAAACCCTTAAAAGCCTCAGATGGTAGGGATGTGCTAAGAGTGGGTGCTTATCTGGTTGTTCAACTAGCAGAGTCCAATGGTTCGGGCTTTGCCAAGCTGCGCGGTGTTTCAGTATTGGTCAATTCCAATGGTGATACGCAAGAAAAGCAACTCCCACCAAACGCTGTTCTGATTATGGCTTCTGATGGTGGTTTTCTAAAAGCGCAGTCCCGTAAAGGTAGCAACCTGGGTAACGATTTTATAGGAGCGATTGTTGCGGGAGTTGCCAAGGCGGCCGAAGTACAAAACCGCCCCACAACTCAAATCAGCAGCAACTCTAATGGCTTCTCTACTAGCTCCACTACCAACGAGCAAAAAGATTTATCTGCCGCTTTTGGAGAGGGTGCATTTAATAGCGTTCTCGACAATATCAAAAGCTCAAATGTCGCCCGTTCTCAAAAGTTAAGCGGTAGAGAAGAAGTATTTGTGATCGATGTTGGTAAGCCAGTGCAAATATTCGTTAATCAAACAATATCGCTCTAGTCACGATAACGTTAGGGTAACTAGAAAAAATGTTAAATAAACTCGCTATTGTTACAACCCTCTTAATAGCAACTGCCTCAAGCGTGTCGGCAATGCCCATCCGAACGGTTTATGAGAATGATGCAAACTCCAACGCTATCGAATTAAAGGTGTGGAAGGGCTACGGATTAACTATTAATTTGATGTCTACGGGAGAGACTATCAAGCAAGTTTGGATTGGTGATCCAAGTCGCTTCGCTTTTACCTCAAACGGTGGTTTATGCCAGTCATCAGGCGGTGATTCTAACTGCACAGGAGGTAAAGCGACTGTAATCTTTCTTCGCCAGATTGACCCGATCAAGTTTCCTGTTACCTCTAGCAGTAATGGAAGCACTCAAATTACAGTGCTTACCAATGAAAAACAATATCAATTTAAGATAGTCCCTGCTACTGGCAACCCAGCTTACACGAGCTTGGTAGTTAAATCGGACTCGGATCGACCCCTGCCAATTACCCGTCCGCGAACGCCACTTACCCTAACAGTTCAAAAGCCGCAATCAGCGCCATCAGACTTCCCGCAGCCCTCGCCGCCACCACAAACAATAAAAGTCCCTCTGCCTCAACCTGTTGCCTTAATGCGCCCCAATCCTGGGACTACGCTAAATGGTGCGATTCAGAGAAACGATGCTAATGCTCTCGCTTTTGGGCTAGCAGAAGCTGGGCGCAAAGGTCAGGTTCGACCCGGATCTACCACCTGGAACAAGGTGCAAGATGCTATCAAACTATTACGGCGTGGCAAGACTAGAGATGAGGCAATTTCGCTTTCTCAGGTCGATAAAACTACTTTTGATCAATTACTTGAATGGGGGCGGTTGTGAACAATTTTTCTAAATCTATTCGCCAAGAATTAGGCGATTTTCTGGATTCATGTAGGTGCGAAGGTGAGTTATGGATGTTTCCACCAATCGGCTATTTGCTGCTTTTGACTACTCTTTTGGCTGTGGGTCAGACAAAGCTTAGTCCTGCAAAAACCTACTTAAAATGGCTGTTACCCATGCCCTTTGCAACCTTAACTGTATTGCAAATAAACCAGTACAGAAAATCCAAAAAGCTGTTAGCACCAACAGGAAACGTAGTAGTCTGCCAACCCAGAAATGCTAAGTGAGGACTGGGGAAAGGGGAAAGGGAAAGGGGTAAGGGATTTGAAACCTTTCCCCCTTCCCCCTTACCCTTTACCCCGCCAAGTTCACTTGGCGAACTAGTAGAGCTACAGCAAGACAAAAGTGGATGCGAGAGTTGTGCCTATTTTCATGGGCGACAATACGACCAAGAAATCCTAATATGCACGGTACATCCACGCGGCTCCAATCAAGAACAATGTCCCGATTACTTTAACAAAAATCATGAAACTTAAGCCTTTTCTACTGGCTGCAATAGCTTCTCTAGTTCCGCTTTCCGCCTCAGTCGCACAGA
>NZ_JADEXT010000071.1:0-19328 GCF_015206985.1 Nostoc sp. LEGE 12447
GCACATCTTGATCTGCTCCTTGCTCTAGCAATAACAATACTTGCTCTAAGCTCCCAAAAACTATTGCGTGCATTAATTCTGTCCATCCCAGTTGCTCTGGGTTAGCACCCGCGTTCAATAATAATTTAACAGCATCAAATCTCCCAATATGAGCAGCTACTTTGATTGCAGATTCACCATAGCTACTCATGCCATTGACAACAGCACCTCTAGAAATGAGTAAATTCAAAGTTGATATTAAGTTTTCATCTCGTAAAATATCTCGACCATGCATAGCATGAATTAAGATATCATATCCGTCTGGGCTTTGATAGTTAATATCCGCTCCAGCATCCAGAATCAATTGGATTTTATCTAAATTTCCTGACTGTACAGCCAACCCAAGTACGGTATTTTGAGATTCTTGTTCAACAGCATTCACATTCGCGCCATGTTCCAAGAGGAGGCGAATCATATCAATACCTGCATTGGCGCTACTAACCGCACACATTAATGGTGTTTGCTGGGAATACTCGTCTAGGCACTCAATATCAATGCCATTGGCTATTTTACGTGCGACTCCTGCAATATCTCCCTGCTGTACATAAATATGAATTTTTTGCATAAATTTTCTGATTTAACTTCTGATATAAATTATCGGGCGTTGCGGAATCAAAATGCGGGTTATGCGTAAACATCGCTTCCAGCACCAGCTTTTGTGAATATCTGCTTGTAAGCCAAAGTGAACCCTACATTGAGCAATATCACAACGCAGGATCGCAACAGTAACGATCGCTGGCTATGGCAAGTTCACTCTCACCTTGAGCGGACGATTGTTCTGCACAGTTTAAACAACGTGGAAATTCCCCTAACTGAAATCTATCGTCGGATTAATTTTTAAGGGTTGCTAAAGCTTCTAGAAATTGCGCTCACCGAGACGGGCGGAAAAGGGATATATTTTTTCCAAGTGAGCCTATTATGATACTCATATAACATTAGAGGCAAGTGATACCTGCGGTAAGCTTCTCTACGAGACCCTGCGCGAACGCTAACACAAAACGAAAGAATGAGCATTAAAAGCTCGTATCGGCAAGGTTATAAATATAAGGAAAGTAACAATGGAAACATTAAAGAATTATCAGTTGATACTGAAAACGGGTAGAACTACGACAGAACAAGCTTTAGAATTATTTGACACCCTTGAACCCGTAGATTTAGGCTTTATGTATGGTCGTTGGCAAGGATCTGGACTGCATACAAACCATCCAATGGACGGTTTATTGGAAATTTCTAATTGGTATGGTAAGGAATTTATAGATTCTGAAAATGTTCATCCATTATTATTTTTAGATGGTCAGGGAAAAATTTTCCAGGTTGCGCCTAACCCCACTTTAATGAACTGGGTTTTAAAATTGCCGATCCCTAAAAATAATTCTCTCAAACCATTGCTGATTTCAATTAATTCTTTACTTAAGACCGATAAAAGTCAAGCCAGACTGCGGATGATGGAGTATAGAGGAAAAGTGACTGCTACAATGATTTATGATTATTTGCCAATCAATGATTCTTTCAGAAAAGTAGATGAAAATACTGTGTTAGGAATTATGGATTATAAAAACATACTTCAACCTTTCTTTTTTATTCTCAAGCGATGCCTTTAAAACAGTTATCAGTTATCAGTTATCAGTCAGCAACGGCGTATGGTGGGGGTAAAAGTTGCCTCACCAACATATTTAACCTGTACAAAGAGCATAAGCTACAGATTTTTTGAATGGGCAATAAAAGCAAGATTCTTTCATGATATTGATGTGATAAGTTTATAGATTCCCCAGTGAAATAGATAACTGGGGAATCTTTATTATTTACTCTGCATTGATGTAATCGGTTGGATCTAAGTAATCCGGTGAGAACCCGTCTGCATTACTATGATAAATTGGCTCTATATAATCCAGTACAGATTCATCGGCAATAATCTCTGTCCTTGTGCTAAGTGACGTAATTTGAGTGTCCATTTCTGGAATATCAATTCCTAACCGTTCGCATATTTCTCTTATTTTTAGGTATTGAGGATGTATTTGCTCATCAATATAAGAATGATGTCCATACCCCTCTGATTCCCAAGAACTAACAATTATTTTCGCCATATTCACTCATTATTTTAATTTTCAATGATAAAAAACTACCACAAAACTACTATTAAATAAGCTTTGTGGTAATTCGTTTACAAATGTCGCCAGAAGTTCTTACTGATAGTCTTGAGACTGACTACCTTGGGTTCTGCTGTTGCTTCAGGGGCATGACCAACAGCCACCGCAGCAGCAAGTGGTGCAGGTGTCGCTAGCAGAGAATTGAGTAATCCCATTTGATAATCAACATCTTCTACTGAGCGATATACCCTGTATGGTTCAATTTGCATACCTAAAGGTGTTGGGACAATCTTCAGATATTGATTTAGGGCATTGATATAAGCAACTGAAAAATTTCTCTGCTCTACATAAGGACGGATAATCTCTAGTAATTCAATCGCTCTGTTGATTTCAGAAACTTCACAATTACTGTCGATTTGTGACTGACTTCTTCTGTAGCCTTTCATCATCTTTTCGGCTACTAGATTGTTGAATTTGCTAACGGCTCTCTGATGATTGCCTAATGTGTGAACTTTGGTTTGCGCTTGATAACCGACTCTGCCCCACTGCACTGTTAAGTTACCATCTTCGACAATGGCCGCCCAGAATTTATTGCTGTTTTGAATTGCGTCAACAAAGACTAAATAGATTTCCATCTTTCTTACCCTGTCAATTCACAGCTTGACGGGCATTGCCCCATCGAATTTGATGCTGTAAAGCTTCAAGTAATGTTTCCGCTTCCAGAGTTGTTAGTCCATTTAAAACAGAGCAGACATCCTCAAACAAGTTTTTATACAATGGATATGAAACTAATAAGCCCAGATTAGACAATGCATCCTCAAGTGCCTCAGCAACAGTATGCTTAGTAGAACTGTCTTTTTCTAACGTAAAAATGTAAGTTGCTAATGCCATTCGGAGCATAAGCTTAGTTTCTCTGTCCAATTTCTCTAAATACACACCATATTTATCAACCAGTTGGTCAATAGTTGGAGTCTGCCCGTAATAAGTAACTAAGTCTGTCGTCATGTTTATTCGCCTTATTAACTATGTTAATTAGCTGCTATCAATTACTAGAAGAAAGAGCGATGGCGTACCCGCTATGAACCGATGGCGATCGCCCCCATAGAATCAGGAGGCAATCGCTTTCTCATCAGTTCATGTTGCGAAACTTAGCAGCACGCAAAGACTGAGTTTTCACTGCAACCACAGGGCTACTAGCCCTTCGTGCGGTTGATGCCCAGGACTGCATCCGCTCGACTGCCGCCGCATCCTGAATCGCAAGCGGGGTGATGGTTTGGCGGCAGGTTTCCAGATCAGCAAGCGTTACCTGCTGCGGTCTATCCTCATCGAATGCCAGCAGAGCAGCTTCCGAAGCGAGGGTTTCCAGTTCTGCCCCTGAAAACTTTGCAGTGTTGGCAGCGATCGCTTCGAGGTACTCTGATTCCAGGCGAATACCAAAGCGTTGTAGATGAATCCCCAGAATCTGTACACGCTCAGGCTCTGTGGGAAGATCAACAAAGAAGTTTTCATCAAATCTTCCCTTCCTCTTTAGTTCACTTGGTAACGCAGATGGGTCATTACAAGTTGCCACGACAAACACGCCACTGGTTGATTCCGACATAAACGTGAGGATATTGCCTAGAATCCTTTGACTGACTCCACTTGTATCGCCACTACCGGAGAGGGCTTTTTCTATCTCGTCCACCCATAACACGCATGGGGCAATAGCTTGGGCCGTTTTAAGTGCGCGGCGGACATTCCCCTCAGACTCACCGACCAGACTGCCCAACAGGGATGCAATGTCTAGCTGTAGGAGTGGTAAATTCAGTATAGTTGCAATGTTTTTGGCACAGTTAGATTTTCCTGTTCCGGGTGGGCCAGCCAGCAATACACCTTTTGGTTGGGGTAACGAGAGACTTCGCGCCTCTTGTGTGAATAGCCGCCGCCGCCTCATCAACCACTCGCGCAGAAGATCCAAACCGCCAAAAGGGATTGTCGCAGGTTTGCCCAACTCAATACCCATTTGAGACAGTAGCCGAGTTTTGTACTCGACGGCTTTGGGGATGAAATCAGCGTCAACTACGACACCATCATTACTTAAGTTTTCTTTTACTGTTAACCGAAGGAAATCACTAATCTCCTCCAGGGTTAAACCCAGGGCAGCACGAGAAAGAGTTTCAAATTCAGCATTTTCGAGCGTAACAGTAAAAGTCAATTCCTGTTCAATAGCTGACTGTTGTAGGTCATGCAAATAAGAATTGAGATGAAATAGTATTTGGTCAATACTAGGTAAAGGAACTTCACAATAAGGAATCAATCTGACTAGAGATTCGTGTAATTGTATATTCTGACCCAGCAATACAATGCGTTTATCTGTGGGTTTTAACCTGTGGTAAAGGTTTTTTACCTTGCTTAAAATCTCCCATGATAATTGGGGTGAATTCTTAGCAATAAAGGGGTGAATATCTCCGAGGATAAATACACCATTCCCACTAAAGTTAGCAATGTAGTCGAATACGAATAGTAGTGGATCAGCCTGTGGAGGTCTTTTGTACTCTGCAACTGGCTTAAACACCAATCCCCCATCTGCTGCGATTAAACATTGCTCTAAGGTTAATACCCCCAGATTCCAGAAGAACACTGGACATGAGAGCTTATTGTTAGCTTCAGCAGTTAACCACTGAATAATCGTCGCTTCATCGGGCGACAGAACATCAACCGCAGCAATGGGGATTTGTGAATCAAGCGTGGAGAGAAGATTTGAGAGTTTCATGTCAATTATTCAAATATTTCACTTACTGAAATGGCGAAGCCTTTATGATCAGCAGTTACCAGCCGAGTTAAGACTGGTAACTGATGACTGATTACTGACGCAAACGTGTTTGATTGCTGTTCGTAGTCCGAAGTTGTTGGGTTTGGGCTTCGTCCTTGTAAATGCGATCGCTCTCGCTCACAACTCCAAGTGCTTCTTCAAATGGTTGCGTAGCTAATAAACAATTCAAACCCTCGAACCCCTCCGCTTCCACACGAACTTCACCTGTAGCGCTGTCGAAATGAATCAGTATTGAACGTTCCATATTTATCTCCGCGCAAATTGTTTAACTTCCTGATGTCTAGCAAAGGTTAGGCGTAGGGTTTGCACGGTTCCGTTAGTTGATTCAGCGATCGCACATTCACCAAATTTTTCTTGTAACTCGGCGGCTTTAGCGCGAACCATCCGTTGTCCATAAGCCAGCATTAGTTTCTTGCTGAAAAAGTCTTTGCCCAGCTTCCGAACTGTTTCATAACTGTCGTGTATTATCTCGTACACACCACTTGACTGATTCCATTTGAACCCGATGTCTGCACGTGCTTTTATGGTGCGACCAGATACGATAATTTCAGCGCTTTGTCCTTGAGAGCCACCGTAGTATCCTTTTAGTGGCTGCGCTTTTTCATGAACTTGCGGTGATAGGTTTAGATCCGTGAGAGCTTGCACCAAACACTCGTGATTGCTTAATTTGGTTTTGACTGTTGAGAAATGTGACACAAGTTATCTCCTTAGTTGTAAAACTGGTTTGAGAAATAGTAGAAGTGAGATATCCTTTTTGAGGTGAACACCCCAGAGGTGAACACCATATTTCCAATTCATTAGTTAGTCTTGAGCGAATTCACCCTCGCCCAAGACTGTTTTTTACCGGAACTTAAACGACATCACGGTAGCTTTCGATAAGCCCACGTCGTCAGTCGCAAGTGATTGTAGATTGCGTTGTTCATCTAACAACTTGGCGCGGATAGAATCTATTTTTTGCTGTAATTGACTGCGCGTATCAGAACCGAGATTCTTGGACTCAATCGCTGGATCGTTAACGATAGAATCTAAGTGCGTCATTATCGCCTCCAAGCTACTGCCTGCCTCCGGGTCAGCATTCGCTAGTAGTACCTGAACCTTCATCAGATGGCGTTGCATCTTCTTTTTAAACTGTACGGGCTTACGTCCTGGCTCCCAATCACTCAGTTCTTCAAGCAACTGTGCGGCAAGTTGTTCGCCGCCAGCTAGAGCAGATTCCCGTAGCCTTTGCTCCAGATTTTGGTCATACTGCTGAATGAACTTGGTAATCTGGTCAAGACACTCGGCTTGCTGCTGGTTCAGTTGTTCGGACAATGCCGGGATAATTACCGGACGACCAATAATGACTTGCAAATAGTCTTCGAGATCGGTCAGAGTCGGAAATGCTCTTAACAAGTTGGCTTTGACTGACTCTTGCTTATCCTGTGCTAATTCCCAAGTGTTAAGTGAGAGGAACTGGTCAATGCGCTCTTGATAATCAATAAGTCCCGCTTCGTAATCAGCTTTTAATTGATTGCGTAAACCAGGGGCGATATTATCTCTGATATTGATTAGCTGATTCCAAACGAGTGGAGCTAAATCAATCGGACAAATCCAATCACCAGTGTCACTACTCATCCACTCTTGAACTGAAGCAATCTCTTGACGCAATTGGGCAGCAGCTTCATCGAGCTTCTTGAATACTTTGATTCCGCGTAACCCAACTTCGGAATTAGTAACTTTAACGAGGTCTGATTCGATTTCAGATACTTCAGCTTTTAGTACATCTGCCCATTTAGGAGCGGCAGACTTTGTACTTTTCTTTAGCTGGATACGAAAGCGAATACGGGTTTTATTTAACTGTGAGAAATTGTGACGTTCAACTACTGCATCAGTTAGGAAATTTGCAGCGATAGGGTTGTCGATTGCTTGTACCATTATTATTGACCTCAATCATTATTTTTCACTTTCGATTAAGCGAAGCTTTTTTGTGGTGATTTCTCAAGAGAGCGAATGTCTGTAGTAGCTCTATAGATTACTTTTTTAGAGCTTTTTTGTAGCCTAATATGTCTTTTGATGACTGGTGGTTTATGTATGGACATGGCTTAAAATAGCTGAAGTTGTTGTGAATTATCCTGCGCCACAGGCTTTTTATAAACCATGCCTTCGACTTCATAACACCGAGTCATAAGTTTGTTTCGATTTAGTCGAAAGCTGGCTTTTTTTCTTTGATTTGGCAGAGGTAGAAATAGATACTGTGGATGTTGGATAGTACCTTCATCTCCCAAATATCGACAATGTGTACCATTAATTTGGTAAACTTTTGATGAGCTTAACAGTGTCGCGTCATACACTTTGATCAAATTTGTTTCCATCTTAGTAGCAGTGAAGTGTGCCATAATTTGTTGTGGAATCGATTTTTCTCTACAGTCAGATTTAATCAGCCTGACTGTAGAGTTTTTCACGCATAATCTGATTCAATTTCTTCTTTGATTCATCTGACAGAGCATTAAAATCAAACTCTTCAGAGTTCAAAACTTCATCAAAACTTGTTGACTCATCGATAATATTGGCAATCAAACAAGATTCATCGTCGTAGTTCCAGCCATTTGCTAGAAGCCACGGCAGAACTCCTTCAGATTGCAATAGTTTCTCAATGTCAAACGAGTCAGAAAACTGCTGTAAGTTTTCGATACTGGGGTGAACTATTGTTATTGTCATTTCTTGTTATTGGTAAATAGGTAGACAGCATGTATTAGCTGTAGACAAAGTTTGAGCAACTTCTAATTACAATTGCCCAAACTCTATTTCCGACTTCGTTAAAACGCTATCTCATTCGCAGCTTTTGTCACAGCTAAAGCTTGTTCCCAGATTTCTTGCCAATTGGTCTGCTCGTTATAGGATGCCATAACTAGTTCCGACCCAACCCACACCCGACAGAACAACACGCTTTCATCGCTTGTCCCTGGAGTAGGCTGTAGTGTAATCGGAGAATATAGTTGTTCTGGAGTAAGAGTTGCGATCGCGGTTAACAAGCTTTTAGAAAAATGAGTATCATAACCGGATTCTAAAATATACGTCCGGTCTGCTTGAATAGTTATCAGCAACTTGCAGGTTTCTTTTTTGCGGCGTTCTGTATTCTCAAACCGCAGTTCTTTAAGATATCCAGTTAAGGCAGTTTGAGGAACATCACTCGGTTCACCATTGAGTGTGTACCACAATCCTCCGTGCTGACGATTGCAGTAGATTTTACAATTGCCAGCATCAGAGTGCAATCCCAGTTTCGGCTTATTGATTGAAGCGATTAATTGCTTGAGTAGTTCCTCTTGGCGCATCAAAGCAGCAAGTAATTCAGAATTTTCTTGAGGGTTCATTGTTCAATACCAATACATTTCACTTTCGCATTGGCGAAGCCGTAGATTTCAGGTGTATCAATTGCAGAGCTAATAAAACAGCGCTCTTGTTACTACAAAAGCGCTTTTTATTACTAATTATTTGCTTTGTACAGATTATTGATGTGAATTAAATCTTGCTAGCAAATCTTCACGAGATAATTCAAGACATAGGGGAGTAAATTCTTCTGGTGTTAACTGCAACAAATTATCGACTACACTCGCTAATTCTTCATCCACAGAACCAAACCGGAATTTTAACAAGTTTTCTACAACTTGACGGCGTTCTTGTTGCACTCCCTCTTGTACTCCTTGCTGCTTAGTGGTTTCTTCCCACTGCTGGTAAGCTTGCGACAAATTCATAATTAATTCCTGCTCATCTTCTGTTAAAGTTTCTTGCTGTTGAACTATAATGACCCGCAAATTAGTAATCAGTTTGAGAGTATTTTGTCTTAATTGGTTGCTTTCGGGTAATGCCAGCAATTCATCAATGGCAGTACGTTGCGTCTCGCCTCTACCCAAAATCCTCAGCCATAATGTTTCTTCTATTACTGGTAGCTCGTTAACCGCTACTAGTGCTGCCCTAAAACATTTCTGGAAAAAGTAAACTCCCCTGCTCCACTTTTCTAAATCTAGTTGGCTCTCCCAGACTAAATATGATAAATTAGTAGCAAAAATACCACTTGAGTAAAATTCTCCTTCTAAAATTATCAAAATTAGTTAAACCATAAGCTCTTCTTTTAATCAGCTTAATTTTCTGATTAATTCCTTCAACGACTCCTTGAGTAGTTCGGCAATCAAAATAAGCAAGAATCTCATCTATCCATCTACTTATCGTCCGACAACTTTTTGGAAAATATTTATAAGCTGTTTCTGTCCATTCGAGGAATTTAGATAAGGCTTCATCACTGGTTATTTGACTTTCAAATATATCTCTAATCCCTTCTTTGATTTGATACATTTCTCCTAACTCTGGAGCAACTTTATCAACTGATTCTATCTTGGCTTTTTCATCAGGATTGAGGTTTTCTTTTTTCTTTAATAACGGGTATTTGCTATGAGTCAACCCCGCTAATATTTCTTCTCTATGTTTCTTGTTTTTAATTTTTTCTGCTGCTCTTTTTTCCTTCTTTCTTTTTTGATCTAACTCCTCATTTATTTGTTTCATTACATGGAATCTATCTGCTACTACTTGAGCATTTGGCATCATTTCTTGGATTAAGCTTTTATATGGTATCCATAAATCTATACTGACTTCTTCTATTTGCTTTAATACCTCTAAACCCAGGCTTGATAAGTATTCTGTTATTACTGCCTTATTTCTTTTCTCCAATAATGCTATCGGTTTTCTTGTTTCTAAGTCCACGAGTACTGCCGCATAATTTTTTCCTCCTTTTAACTGGGTGATTTCATCTATCCCTAACTTTTTTAAGTTCTTGGGTTTTTCTGTAAGTAAATCAGCTTCGAGTTCTTTTAATACTGTTTCCACCTCAGAGGTTGTCATTCTATTTCTGATGGCTGCACTCTCTACATTAGTTTCTAATACTTCCTTAATTACTTTCATCGCCAGTCTTTTTGTATAAGTTCTTCTCGTTTTGATAAAATCTAGTTCTTCACTGAATACTTGATGACATTTTGTACATCTAAATTGACGACGATTTGCTTTTAACAATACTTGATAATCGCTTAGGGGTATATCTCTAACTCTATACCAATGATTTTGATGTATTTTATCGGTGGTCTTCCCACAGTGAGGACATTGAGCAACTTTCAGCTTATTCTCAATTTCTATTATTATTTCATCATCAGTAAGGAAATGGTAATTAACAACCTTGATATCTTCAAGATTAATAACTTTAGTAATAAAATGAAGCAAGGGATTAGATGGCATAGTTATTAAAACAATAATTTGTGTCTAAATATTTTATGTAATCTATATTATTAATTTATCTGTTTTTCCTTTATAGGACTGGATTTAGAGTATTAGTGTTTTTAAAAATATTAATATTTATTGTATTTATTTATATTATTTTACCATAGCTACTCTTGGAGAGCCATCTAGTTTAACCTCTAAATCCTCCAACAGAGAGGTTGAAGCGCTAGGCGATATAATCCACAAACGAGCTAAACTATCTTCTGGTAAGCTGGTTTTCTCTCGCTTGGCTTTGCGTTGTGAGTCTGCAATCACGGTGAACAGTTTTAGAAAACAGTTGCGTACCTCTGACCTACTGGGTTGATTGCGAAATGGTTCCAAGAGTGCCGTATTTAATACAGCAATTCTGCCCAACAATCCAAGATTTTGAGCTTGAGGAGTTGCTGCGCTTGTAAACAAAACGTCAACAAATCTGGTTTCATCAGTGACTTGTTTGTTAACTTCTACTCTACCTAAAGGAGACAACAACTCCTCTAAGTAATTCCTTAGAAAACTGATCGTAAGGCTTGCTAGTCATGTTTTAAAGACGAACTGTATTTTATTTTACAAGGATTGGTTATGGTTGCATGGTGGGTATTAAAACCCACCATTTCAGTTACGCTGCTACTAACTCCCGACAAACTTGCGGCAGTTCAATCGGAGCAGTTACCCTGGACAGTGCTTCTACAGCCTCTTTTACACTCCAGTACCGTACTCCATCGCCACAGCGCCAGTAGTATGTCTTAGGGTCGTTTTCCCAGACTTCCTCAGCGTTTCTGACCTTGAAGAGTATGCCCAAAAACTCACCGTCCAGATATACATTGTGAGCCGTCTGAAGGTCAGTGCATCCTACATAGGTCAGTCGATAGCCGTCCACTGGCGTACACAAGTCTTCTGCACGAGTCCCGCGATACCCACAGTTACCGCACCCATGTCCTTCGCAGTCTGGACAGATGGCAGCAGGCATATTCCACTTCGGCAGGGTAAAATCCCATTCAGCCGGTGGGGTTAATATTCGAGCCTTGTGGGAAATATAACAACCAGCATGACCGATTACTTTATCAGAATGGTATTGGACGCTTAACGATAGCCGGTCACAATCACCCAATAAGCCAATTTTCTCAGAAGCTCGTTTCAATTCCTCATCTTGCTCGTGATTGCACTCTACTGGAGCAGAAAGACTTGCTTTAACCTCTGCAACAGCGCGTTTGAATGATTGTTTGTGGTATCGAGCATAACCGTGGGTCATTTTTACCCACACAATATCATCACTGTCGATCCAGATAGTCACTACATCTTCGGGCTTGCAGTTTTTGGAGTAGTCCGACTGATTGACGATGGTTGCAATGATTTGGCGATCGCGTGTGGTTAGCGGATCTTTTGTTGGCGTAGGGGCTGAAACTTGTGTCATCATTAGAAATTGCCTCTTGATTGGGGTAAAAAGGCGATCGCGAGTTTTCCAGACGCAGCGATCGCCTTATTTTTATTGGTAAGTTTGTTGTGCCTTCAGCACAACACTCTCAATCTAGAATTGGCGAAGCCTTATAAAAGTGTTCAAGGGTAAAGCGTATTAACTGATGTCAAAACACCAGACAGCACAAAGCTGTAGAGAAGATATTGGGATGTAACCGTGTCCTCTGTACAGCCGCGTGATAACAATTGAAAAGGCGATTGAGGAGTTCACAATCGCCTTTGTTCTGCAAAAATTGAAGTTTTTTACAACCAGTTTTTAGACTTGGTGGGTCATCGGAATCATCTCGCGGTGGCTTGGCCATTACAAGTTTAAGGCTTCCGGCTGCTAGTCCCGGTGGCTACTAGTTTTATTGGTTTGGTATCAGTAACTCGATTTAGTTGATTTAGTTTGTAAGTCTTTGGTATTGGGGGCGCTGGTGATTTACTCTCCTTCGCCCTTATATTTAGTATTTTATAACGCACACCTGTAAATTGTCAAGACTATTTAGTAACGCAGCGCAACTACTGCACAGTGCAGTTTATATCCCAAATTAAAGAAGATACATCACCATTTAATGCAACACAAAGCTTTTGTAGAATTTCAGTACTAACAGTTACTTCTTTCGGCTTTTTAGGACGATTAACAAACAAGTGTGGAGCTTCTAATTGCTGAATGTAAGTAGCAGATATACCTACTATCTCTGATAGTGCTTTCCGGCTATATCCAGCTTTTTCCCTTAATTCTCTTAATTTCTGCGCGTTTTCTTCATTCCAACGGAAAGATGCTACCGGAGTAACATCTATTTTAATCTTCATTTGTAAATCTACCTTGTTATTGCGCTCACCTGTTGACATTTAATGCTACTCGCCTTAATATATTGGTGTCAACCATAATTCAACCAAATAAACTTGTGCTACACCATAAATTTATGGTGCAAAAGCTCTTATCCTGGTTGATAATGCCCAAAATTATTTGACCAGTGTTTGTGACAACTCAACTTAAGGCGGCTAATAATCTGTCTTAATTTAGACTGGTATTCGGTACAGAAAAAAGCAAATTGCACTTTTAAACATTGCCCCGATCAGCAATCGCATACGCTTGTACACGATTGCGGATCGGGGCAATGCATTTATTTGAACGTCTTGATTCTGGAACGATTAAAGTTTTTAGCAACCAGTTTTCAGACTTGGTTTGGTCATCGGGATCTCCCCGATGGCTCCAGCGTTAGAAGTTTACTTGCCGCTACTCCGGGTTAGCTCCGGCTACTTTTCCCGGTGGCACTTCAGTTTTGATTCGTTGAATTAGTTTGCGATCCCTTTTGGTAGTCGGCTTAAAGACTCAGTATACTGAGTAAAATTTAAGTCGAATTTTTCTAGCTATTTTCTCATCTAGAACTTAAAATAGTCGTTAATACTGTTTGCGGGACTTTGGTGCGACTTCCGAACCTAGCCTGTAACGCTATCCTAGCTTGTCGTGTCGTCATTCCCCGAACAGTACCCCCAAAGAAAAGGGTGTTGGGGATAGGGGGTAGGGTGTAGGGGAAGAGTTAGTGATGCAATATTCTTCACGAATGGCACGCTTGATAAGCGTAAATTCCTGGTATTTCTGGGTTTTGCGTGTAGGGTGTGGGGAATTAAGAATGTGTTGAACTGCTTGATGTACCGCATTTAATTGTCTTAAACACTACACCCTACACCCCACACCCCATACCCTGTTTTCAGTCAAAAATGGACATTAATCGGGCGAACCAACATCAGCAAGTGGCAAGGGAAGATTTAGTCATGTTCATTAATGCCTGCCTCTCCTGCACAGGACAGCGTGAGTTCTATGGCGATAGTTACGGGCAGCGCGTATCTATTGACTTTTTGCACGACTATATTTTAGGTAATTACCGTTTACTCTACACCCGAACATTGGCAGCAGGGATTAACCACTTCAACCAAGCGCAGATTATCCTCAAATTGCTGGCAACAGGAAAAGATACACCCTCTGAACATCGACAAGAAGAAGGTGCATTAATTGCCGCAGCATTAACAGCCTTACCACCACAACGAGGTTGGGAAGTATTGCAACAATTACGGAAAAGAAGTATTAATAATCGTCGTAGCAGAGCGATCGCTCGTGATTATCTCCAGCAAAAACGTGACATCAACTTTGATGCTGTGAAATATCGCTCCAAATTTCGAGCGATCGCTTCCCATGCTCACCTCACCCTACCAGGAGAATTAGGTAATTTTCTCTTTGGGAAATGGAAACAGCAGGTTTATCAAACAGAATTATTCGAGACATTTCGCCAAGCACACTATAGCGCTCAAGCAGTTTATCAACTACCCTTTACAGTTGCCGAAGGTTTAGCAGCAAAACACGGAATTAAACGAGAAGTCTTTTTATCCCGTATTCAAGAGCAAATGACTTTGAATGAAAAATTGCGCTTTCAAAGTTCAGCCAACCGCACAGAAGTAGAAATAGACATTAATTTAGGTCGTCTCCCCCTAACTCGTTTGGCGCTGTATATTCTATCCTTGCCATTGGATACTCGCAAACAGCAGTGGGATATTTTAAACCAAGCATTAGAGAAATCTGCTGCCTTCACATTAAGAAAATCACCTCTAAAACTAGGACGAGTAGCCGCAGTTCTAGATTGCAGCTACTCCAGTTCCGGTTCAGCCGAAAAACATCGTCGTCCTTTAGGGGTAGCCTTAGCTACTCATTACTTACTAAAAGCAGCATCCCAGGAATACCAAGCTTTTTGGACAGCATCAACCAGCGATCCACTGCTGATTCTAGCTCGTGGACAAACAGACCTCGCTACTCCCCTACTTGATGCTTTGGAATGGGGCGCAGATTTAATAGTACTTGTCACCGATGGTTGGGAAAACGACCCTCCCAGTGGAGCATCAGAAATTCTACGTGTATATCGTAATCGTTTAGACCCAAAACAAAAAACTTCGATTATTCATTGCAATCCTGTTTACAATGCCAATGACTTTTCTTTACACCCCCTTAGCCCCACAATCCCCACAGTAGGATTACGGGATGCAGAAGATTTACCTACCATGTTGGGCTTTGCTCGATTTGCTGAAGGTACTGCATCTTTAGCCGAATTGGAATCATATTTAGCAGAGCGAGTCAAGCAAATGTTAAGTGATACAGCAATAAAAACTCCTAAACCCAGGACTGATAAATCTTGAGCGGCAATTATGGCATCCAAAAGCAATCTCTTAGCAGACATATCACTCAAAGGACTAGAAATTGCTCCTTCTCAAATACGGGGAGCAGTGCGGATTGTGCCATTATTGCGCCATCAAGTACGTAATGACTTGCGCTTGCTGCGTCGTAGCTACGATGAAGATTTAGCAGTTGTTTCCTTAGCAGGAGAAATGACAGCACCAGGAATGAAATATTTTTCCTATGTTCCTCACGGGCTAGTGTTGTCCTGGACTGATGACGGCAGCCCTGTAGGGGCTTTTGGAGGACAGCTTTTTAAAACAGATGGTAAACAGCTAAACTATGGTTGCGCCAGTGTCCGGTTGATGCACCGGATGGTGAAGCGGGAATCTAGTAATCAACTGAGATTTTTGCCACTTCACTTGGCAATGGAAGGCTTTTTATCAATGTTTTTCTCTGGCCCCGATATCGCCTGGAGTGAATATTCTAAGTATGCCCTTTCTCATGGGCTGGGTAGCCGAATGGAAAGCTCTTTTAGTGGACGTTATATTGCTGGACTTGAAGATGCTTTGCGGGTATTTGAAATTCACTCTCGACAGGTTGGGGTATTAGTATTTGTTGCTGAGGCATTAGCATCAGCTTTTGTAGTACCGACCCCAGAGGACTATCGACTTTTGCACAATAGCTTGTTAGAAGATTTCTATGGTGAGTTATTGTACCAATACGCTTTACTGCACGATACAACTTTGACCATTAGTGTATCTTTAGATGAGTCAAAAATCAATGATTTAAAAGCTTTGAGAGCAGCAGTACAAAATATGCGTTCAGATTGGGCATCGTTTCAGGGTTTCATGGCAGAGGGACTGTTAGGACGCAAATTAATTTCTCAAAAAGTCTATACTGCTGGTTCGTTCATGTTACAACGATTTATTACTGACCTCAACCCCAACGAAGAAAATCATATTGGGGAAGCAATTATTCGAGAGAATGGTGAATTGGAGTATTTAAAGACTTATCGCTTATCAGGAATGCAGACTCGCCGAGTTTATTTGCTGAGTCAGTTAGCAGAGCATAATTGGAATTTGGATGCTACAGCTAGTAAATTGGGCAATACACGAGAGGAATTTGTGCTGCGTTTAGAGAAGGTGGGTTTTGGTTATTTGCTTAATGCAGAAGTACGACTTGCAGCACTGAAAAAAATCAAGGGAAAAAGATGATACAGGTATATTATCCTGATTAATTTGAAGAAACTACATCAATTGCTCTTAGGCGATGGACTACAACTGCTAGAGCAAATTTAGCGGAGTTCGACTTCAATAACCTTCGACTAGCTTAAATCAACACATTGCACACTGAGTATGTAAAAGTAGAAGGCGAAATATTGTTATTGGCAACCAAGGTGCGGGGAGGATGTTAAAGCCAGATTAAACTAAGAGTATGAGAATTGGTATTTTCGAACAGATGACAGTTAATAATGGATTAATTATTACGCTTTTTATTCTGATTATAAGCCTGCTAGCTCTTGGCTATGGTTTTGGTGTGAAAGCTCGACGTTTACCCTTTACGGCAGAAATTGGGTATAACCAGCAGCAATGGCAATTTCTGCGATGGTGGGTCAAATTAGCCTTGGTTGCTGGAGTTTTGTTACCGATGTGCTTGTTAGCTCTGGCTTGGAAACAACCATCTTCATGGGTATTTTGGGGAAGTTATCTGTTGATAGTCGCCGTACAACTCATCTCTGAACGTGTTTTTAGTCGCTTCCTAGTGCGAAGTATTGTTGTACCCATTGGCTTTTTCTACACAGCTTTTCGGTTGTGGCAATTGCTAGAGGGATTCACACAATTAACATTTTCCTATTTGACATTATTGGGTTTTGGCGTTGTTGTCTTGTTTTGGGTTTCTAACTTAATAATGTTGATGGTGATGCCCATTCCAACAATCTTTAAAGGTTCGGAGTCAATTGAACAATCTTGATTTTAATAAAACATTTTTACTGCTTAACTGAAAGCTGTGTTTCGTCGTAGTTATTTTTCGCACCCAATCCCATCACCATCTCGGTCAAACCCATGAGGATCTGGTGGCAGCACTTTAAACCTTCGTTGGCTAATATTTCGGCAATCTAAGTCTGGTGAATTCTTTGGAATGCAAAAATCTGGATAAGCAGGATCACAGTTATTCTGTTGCTGCGGTTGAATCGCCTGTGAAGTTGTCTTTTGGGTAGCTCTGTGGCGGAAGTCCCAAGGCATCACAGGATTGGACTGACTCCAAAAAGCTAAACGCTGTTGTTTAGCGGTGTTTTCACCCTGCAACAAGCTATCTTTAGACTCTGGACAGCCTTTGAGATACTGACGATACACTTTCATATTGTCCCTCTTGCACCATACTCACGTTGATGCTGCGATTACCAACAAACACCTCTGCAACTAAGCGCTTGTATTTGTCAGTTTCAATAGCACGTAGGGTAATTCCTTGTCCTACTGGAAGTAATTGCTTTAGTCGTTTTGCCGATTGTTGACCCCAAGGATTCTGTTTCATTTCTGGTGCATCAATGCAAGCGAGGCGGACAGTCACAGTTTTGTTACCAGTTCTCACCCGTATAGTGTCACCGTCGCCTACGCTTACAACCGTAGCAGTAAGATTGTTGGCAAATACGGGTAACGACATTTGAGCTACAAGCAGAACGCTGATTGCAACAAAGGAAATTTTCGGAAGCATCTGTAGTAATAATCACTATATAATACTTATGATTCCCAGACTACTAATTAAAAGTAGCTAATAAAACCAGTAACATTAGATTAATAACCCAAATTGTTAGTTAAGTTGGTGCTACTCTTTTGTCGCAACTGATAATCGTCATACACTAACATTAACTAAATCAACATCAGCAAGCCATATTGTTCTGCTTTGGGCAGACACTTCTTCTAAAATTGGAGAGCGCCACTCTACCCCATAAAGCCAATTATCTTTGAGGCTAAAAATTCCTTGAATAATACGGCGTGTCGGCTGTTCACCGAAATCAACCTCAACTATGTCCCCCAATTCAAAAGCTGGAGTGGAAACAATGGACTTTTCTAGTACATTTGTTGGATGAAATTCTTGTTCAGCTAAGTAGAGAGTTTCATTCTGGCAAACAATTGCATAAATCCATTGCTGTTTTTCCCACAAAACACCACAGCAGTAGCCTGACAAGTCTGAGATTGGCAACAAAACTTTTTCTAACATTCTTACTGCTACTGGAGGCATGGTCTGACCCCACTCAGAAGAAATATGCCAACAGGATTCTAAAGCGGTAATTTGGTTAATCATCTGGGAATGTAGTTCTCTTTTTTATACATACACTCACTTGCTTCAGTCTGATCCGGAATATAATTTAAATTTCGGGAAGCTAAGGCAACAGATGGGGATTTAAACCAAATCAATTCGAGAGCCTCCTAATTTGAGAAGACTTTACTGATTCACTAATTGATTCACTAATTCGTAACTAAGATAAAATTATTTTGGCAGTAGCGATTGCCTGCTCCACACTCTCCACAATATAAACATTTTCTGGCGACAGTTTTTTAAAGAAAAGTTTACTTTCTTGATCATTATTCAACAAAATTACTTGCTTATTGGCTTTCAAAGCTAGAGCAATTTCTGAAGCGGTTCCTGCACCCATCCCGCAAGCAATTACCACATCACTGGTAAGAACGTTAATATTGTTTCTAGAATTACCCATGTCTGTGAAAATAGCAATATCCACCCAAGAGGACATACCATCCTGATTTTCACCTGGAAGAATACCAATAGTTAAACCATCAGCAGATTTTGCACCTTTACTTACTGCATCCATTACCCCTACATTTCTACCACCAGTGAGTAAAACCCATCCTTGTTTGGCAATAAATTGACCTAATATATAAGCATTTTGTAAATCATTTGCTGTCGCATTTTCTCCTCTCCCCATAACCCCAATAATAATTCTTCGCATAAAATTTCAGATGATACTGCTTTTAGGCGACAAGTCAAAGCTTTCTCCATAAAAGGGCAATTGGCTGAGGCGTTAGGAAGATAGCAATCGCACTCTTTTGGCAGTGAAGCGCGTTTGCCTCAGTTTAATAGTTTTTTGCCTGCTCATCCAAAAAACACCATAACCACTGTTCTCCTAACTCAGCCGAGCTAATTACTGAATGTCCAGTTTCCTCATACAACCAAATTTTTAATTAAACATCAATATTCATCTGTTCTATCTGTCTGGCAGCTTTATCCCAAAGCTTTGCAGAAGCCTCATCTTTCCAATGATTTCTGAGATTTTCTGCTTTTTTATGACTGATTCGTTCTAACATTTCTAGAACTGCGGCTAATGTTAATTGATCAACAATTGCCTCTAAAGACTCCATATATTCTTTTGTCATAACTAACCTCTTGAAGAACAATAAAAGTTAACTTTTTTCTTGGAGAATCGTAAATGTACAATTTTACTGTTGTGCATAACCTAATTATATGGACA
>NZ_JADEXT010000013.1:0-123465 GCF_015206985.1 Nostoc sp. LEGE 12447
TATCTTGAACATCGACATAAAACCCCTATTGGTATCCAGGTACTATGGCGAGGTTGGTTAAAATTACACGACCTCTGTGAAGGTTGGCAGCTTGCAAAAGAGACTTAACGGTAAAAGTCAGGTCGTTATATTAGTGAAGATAGCAGCCGCTACCGTCGCCCGATGGTAACACATGTTTACCGCGAAGCTATTGAACTTTACGATCGCCACATCTACGAAAAAGGGTCTTGTGTTTATCACATGATTCGGGCCCAATTGGGAGATGAATTATTTTGGCAGGCTATTCAAACATTTGTTCAAGATAATGCCCACAAAACTGTAGAAACAATAGATTTACTCAGGGCAATTGAAAAAGCTACTGGACATAATCTTTTGTTCCTCTTTGACCAATATGTTTATCGTGGTGGCCATCCCGATTTTAAGGTAGCTTACTCTTGGGATGGGGATGCTAAGTTGGCAAAAATTACGGTAACTCAAACCCAAGCTGCTGAAGATAAAAATGGCAGTAAGGATTTGTTTGATTTAAAAGTACCTATTGGTTTTGGCTATACCCAACAAGAAGTAAGAAGTGAGGAGTTAGGAGTTAAAAATAATTCCAAACTCACAACTCCTAACTCACAACTCAAAATTTTTGTAGTACGGATAAATGAACGAGAACAAAGTTTCTATTTTCCTCTAGAAAATAAGCCCCAATATATCAGCTTTGATGTTGAGAATAATTACCTAAAAACAGTAGCTTTAGAGTATCCAATAGCAGAATTAAAAGCACAATTAGAATCTGACCCCAACCCAATTTCGCGCATCTATGCAGCAGAAGCTTTAGCGAAAAAAGGCGGGTTAGAAGCGACAAAAGCACTATCTACGTCCCTCAAAAATGACCCATTGTGGGGTGTGCGGGTGGAAGTGGCAAAACAACTAGCCAAAATTAATTTAGACCAAGCTTTTGATGGCTTAGTTCTGGGATTAAAAGATAAAAATGCTTATGTGCGACGATCTGTAGTGGAAGCACTTGCTCAAATCAAAACTGCCGAAAGCTATAAAGTTGTAAGAGGGTTGTTGCAAAAGGGCGATCCTAGCTACTACGTGGAAGCAGCAGCCTCTCGTGTGATTGGCGCGATCGCATCTGCAAACTTGGAAGAAAAACCCAAGGAAGACAAGGTATTAAAGCAACTCAAGGGCATTTTAGAAGAAAAGGCGGGTTGGAATGAAGTAGTGCGGAGTGGTGCGATCGCTGGTTTAGCTGAATTCAAAACCTCGGAAGCAGCTTTAAATCTACTACTCGAATACACCAAAATCGGTGTACCACAACCTCTACGTTTAGCCACAATTCGCGCTTTAGGAAAGATTTCTGTAGGTCAAAGTCCGGTTAATTTGGAACGGATTTTAGAAAAACTAGCAGAACTAGCCAAAGAAACCTTCTTTTTAACGCAAGTGGCGGTAGCAGCAGCATTGGGACAAATGGAAACACCTAAAGCAGTCGGAATTTTGCGATCGCTAGCTGAACAAACAGCCGATGGGCGTGTCCGTCGCAATGCTGAAGAAGAAATTTCCAGGGTGCAAAAGAACATCGGTTCAGAAAAAACCCTCCGTCAATTGCGTGAAGATTTCGACCAACTCAAACAACAAAACCAGGAATTGAGAAGCCGTTTAGAAAACTTGGAGGCCAAATCTAAATAGCAGCAGATGATAAGTGAACTACCCACACTGACTTGGAGTACCAAGTACAGTTTGGGCTTCTGTAATCACGGGGGAATGCCCAAACTTAGGCTTTCGCCCAAGTTTAAGACTTACATCCCCTCCTACAGCAGAGACGGCTGAACCTTCCGCCTTTATCATTCTGATACCATCTGCTCTAATATTTATCGCTGCATTTCCATCACGATCGTGATGAGTATTGCAATGTGGGCAAGTCCATTCACGGACATCCAATCGCATCTCACCTATTTGATAGAAACAATTACAACAGAGCTTAGAACTGGGGAACCATCTATCAATTTCAACTAACTTTGCATTACGGCGTAATAGTTAAAAGTTGGTAATTGGTAATTGTGGTAAAACCACTACCAATTACCAAAGTTGTATTTAACGCTCTAATTTTTATTATTCAAAAAGCTTCTTAATATACACTCTCTTACAAAAATCTATTTTACTTAAATAGTTATCTTTTACACATAGAATATTATAATTTTCACTTAATCCGGTAGGTATAAATAAACATAATATCAAGATTCAAGACTTCCCACAGAAGTCTTGAATCCTTATCCTGAGCGATTTCTGTTTAATTTAAGTTTATCTACTTACTACTGTGATATGTAGCTGAAAGCAAACATGGTTACGGATTTTTCATATCCTACCCAAATTTACAGATACAGGTAGATATTTATATTTATATAAAATAAGGTTAAGAAAAGATAAAATCACCGAAAAGATGGATAAGTAGTTGTAGTTTTATAAAGTATAATTAAGAAAAAGATAAACAAATCTAGGAAGTAATTTAGGCTAAAACTGCCTCGAACAGTACCCCAGAAAGGCAGGGTTCGAGTTGTTTCAGATAAAAAACTACCGCTATCTTTTGCCTACAACTAACTTGTGGGTTTAGTAGAGAAAGAATCATTGTAAATTTTTCAGTTGAAGAGGCAAATAAAGGCGTGGGTCAGTATCAACCTACTCAGCTAAAGCTCTATAATCCAGATGCGATCGCTCGCTATTATAGTTACCGTCCTTGGCTAGCCTGGGGGCGACTGCTGAGAATTATCTCCTCTTTTGCAGTATTTATAATCAGTCTCAAGTGGGACGAATGGCAAGACAAAGTTGAGCAGAACAAAGGCAAACGAGCTATCCAGTTGCGCGAACTGCTCACCCGCCTCGGCCCGACTTTTATTAAAGTTGGTCAAGCCCTCTCCACCAGACCTGACTTAATACGTAAGGATTTTCTAGAAGAACTAATCAAGTTACAAGATCAGTTACCACCTTTCGATAATGCGATCGCTTACAAAATTATCGAAACCGAGCTAGATCGTCCAATTGATGAATGTTTTAGCGAACTCTCACCTCACCCAGTCGCAGCAGCTAGCTTGGGTCAAGTATACCGTGGTCGTCTAATCAGTGGCGAAGAAGTCGCAGTGAAGGTGCAACGCCCAAACTTACGCCCAACTCTTACCCGCGACCTCTATTTATTGCGCTGGGGTGCGAGTTGGGTAGCTCCTTGGTTGCCCCTGAATCTCGGTCACGACCTAACTTTAATCGTGGACGAGTTTGGCACGAAGCTATTTGAAGAAATCGACTATATAAATGAAGGCCGCAACGCCGAAAAATTTGCTAGCAATTTCCGCAACGACCCACAAGTTAAAGTTCCAGGAATTTACTGGCGTTATACAAATACCCACGTTTTAACCCTGGAATGGATTAACGGCTTCAAGCTGACGGATACTAAAAGCATCCGCGAAGCAGGTTTAGACCCAGAAGCGATTATCCAAATTGGCGTTACTTCAGGATTGCAACAGCTCCTAGAACACGGTTTCTTTCATGCTGACCCCCATCCCGGTAATTTATTTGCTGTACCCGATGGTCGGATGGCTTATATCGACTTCGGCATGATGGATCAGTTGGAAGAAAACACCAAAGAAACACTAGTAGATGCGTTAGTGCATTTGGTGAATAAAGACTATACCGACTTAGCCGAAGACTTTGTAAAATTAGGATTTCTGACTCCAGACACGAATATTTGCCCGATAGTGCCAGCATTAGAAGCGGTGCTAGGAAACGCCATTGGCAAAAATGTCAAGGATTTTAACTTCAAAACTATTACCGATGAATTCTCGGAACTGATGTACGAATATCCTTTCCGAGTTCCGGCGAAGTTTGCTTTGATTATTCGTTCCTTAGTGACTCAAGAAGGTATTGCCCTGAGTCTCAACCCAGATTTCAAAATTGTGGAAGTGGGTTATCCCTACATAGCACGGCGCTTGCTGACAGGGGAATCGCCTGAGTTACGGCGGCGATTATTGAATGTGTTATTCAAAGATGGTAAATTTCAGTGGCAGCGTTTAGAGAATTTAATTGCGATCGCTCGTAGCGATAACAACTTTGATGTATTGCCGACAGCCCAGATGGGTTTCCAATATTTAATGTCCGAAGAAGGCAAATTTCTGCGGCGACAGCTGGTAATGGCTCTCACTGAAGATGACCGCCTCCACACCGAAGATGTCCAACGCCTGTGGAACCTAGTTAAAGACGACTTAAAACCGGATCGTTTATTAAATGTAGCGATCGGCATCTTAACTAATTTATCTAGAGAAGGCGCAGCGGCTATTCTGCCAAAAGCTACATTTCTAGTACCTTTTACTGGAAACCAGTCAGCAATTAAAAACTAAAAACCTATAAATCAGGAGTTTTAATAATGTACTATTTTCCTCTACAACCACCCTATTTCCTCTTACTCGTTGGCTTTTTGACAGCATTAACATCTGGTTTGGCATTATCTGGCACTTTGAAAGTAATTGTGCAAAATTGGCCAAGCGAAAAAGCAGAAAATACTGAACCACGTTCCTCTCTAAAACAATTACTTGTGCCATTTATCGGTATTACTGGCGGGACTTGTCTATTTCTATCTTCAGGCTTAGAGATATTTGGCTTTCCCTCCGCCTTGGCTTTAGGAGTCGGTCTACCAATTAGTCTGTTTACTTGTTTATTAGTTTGGTTGCAGTTAGGAAGTATGATGACTTTTATAGAACGTGAAGGGATGCAATCTCTAGATTTAGATTCTTTTTCTTAGATTGATAAAATATGTTTAAGTTATTATTAACTGAACTGTCTTAATATAAGAATAAACTTAAATGCTCACCAGATATGGTGAGCATTTATACTTTTGTAGTCAGCTTTTCTCAAGGCTTAAGTATAGATGCAATTAATTCATCTCTTAACATCTTTTAGGGATTAAATAGAATTTTAGTAATTAGGAAAAATAGGTACTATTACAGTAGTCAGTACCCATATTATATATGTGAACATAGTGTTTGATTTAAATCGAAACAATTTGCATAATTCTTCTGTCTCTAAACAAATTTTTAATATTAGTCTCAGCCAAATTTTATTTCAACAATAAAATCTTATGAACCAAGAAAAATCAGACATTTGTTTTTGCACTTTAGCTTTAGGGAAAAGGTATCGCTCTCATGCTTTCCTATTAGCTCAAGATATTGAAAAACATTCGCCAGGAGTATATTTAATTGTCCTAACAGATAAGCTAGAAGAATTTAAAATATATCCTAACGTTTTAGCATTTCACCATGAACAACAGAGCATTGGTTGTTACCACGATAAAAGGTTTGTAATTGCCAAAGCAATATCACTGTTTAATACTTGTATATTTGTCGATGCAGATATCAGAATATTAGATAAGTTACAACCAGATATAAAATGGCTTCCTGGCATAACAGCAAGAAGTTGTACAAGTATTGTCAAACACAATCAAGAATATATTAATTCAGCAAATGATGATTACAAGGCAAATAGACTTAGAGATTTGACCATTCTGAACAAACTAGCACAAAAACTAGACCTGGATTTAGAAGATACTAATATTCAGTTTGTCATGGAAATGTTATTTGTAGTTACAAGGCAAGATGGACGGGAAATCGAATTTATTAAGCACTGGGAAACTATTGCACTTTACTGTGAGCTAAATGGTTTTTATAGTGCTGAGGGTTATGCAATAGGATTAGCTGCTGCTAAGGCTGGATTACCAGTTCGATGGGACGCTATGGACGGTATTGTTTATTTCAAGGATTGGGTAGAACGGCAGAAAATCAAAAAGGGACAAGCAAATCCAGATGAAACGCTGATATATTTTCAACAGCACGAAGCGATTGAATACCACAAAAATTCACTTTTCCAAAAGCTATTGCATAAGCTAAATAAATTTATTGGTTATTACTATCGGTACTTGCGTTTAAGACTTGCCGCATTGAGTAATTTTAATTTTTATCACCGATGAAACTTGGAAAAAACAAGAAGCTGATTTAATTGGCATATCTTTGCTGAGTTATTAGTAACCATTAATTTTATCCTTGAAGTTACGATACTTTAATTTAATATTGTTTACTCTTTGTTGAATAAAACTACTAGTAGACTTTTGCAAAAGCGTTATCTGGCTTGGGCGGGTAAAACTTTGAGGTCGTTTTTCAGGTGATTTTAAATAGCGATAATATAAGAAAACATCACGGTAAGGAATATCTACATCTTCACCTCCACAAAGCCGCACAAAACCTGAAGAAGACACACTCATATAGTGTAAGTAGGTCAATCTCCGCCCTTGGTCATAGAGGATATTATCTACCACATCAAATTTAGAACTCCAATGATTACCAGTTGCCTGCTCGCAGTCATAAAAAGCAAAGTTATAATAGGAAATTCCACTTCTTAAGACCATGTAGTTAAATAAAGATTGGTCAGGTGCTAAAAAAGCCATGACATCTGCCTCACCTGAGATTAATTTGCCCATTAAATCGGCTCTTATCGCTGGAGAAAAAATATTTTTCTTGGTTGCAAACCAACCAGCACAAAATACTTTATCTTGCAAGTTTTCTGAATTGAAAACTTGCTGCATAAGCTCTGGTGAACCATCAAAAATAAATTTTAAGTCAGACTTATATTGAAAATCATTGACTACCCAATCAGATGTATCTAATTTTTCATATACATAATCTACTGGCCCCATTAACAATGTATCTGCATCAAAATAAATAAATCTATCAAAGGGACCATCCACAGCACAAAATTTGCGGTGCATTGGTAACTCATAGAGTTCTGAAAAACCCCACTCTCGCCAAGTTTTTTGCGCTCTCGGATAATTTTTCCATATCTGAGTGGCAAAGTTATCCCAATAAGCTATGGAATCAGAATCTTCAAATAAGCTGACATTATCTCTAGATGCAATCTCTGCCTTCACCTTATCTAAGCGCTGATTATATGGAAGTATACAAATAGGAATTTTCCTACCAGCATTAGCTTCTATACTGTTGAGCAATGCTACTAGTTGGTCATAGACAACATCATTGGCTAGGATGTAGATACCATCAATCATTGGGATACTCCTAATATTAAGTGCGGGCAGCAACAAAAGGAAATAAGCGGCGAGTCAGTTTGGAGATGAAAGCAAATTTCCCCTCATGGAGATAGCGATAGTGTTCCCACAATTGCCAATAGGGACTACCAGTTTTCATCCGCGTACCAGCCCAGTGGAGATATTTGAGTCGTTGTCCTCGGTCATAGAGGGCATAATCTTGCTGTTGGAAATTTTGTGAACCCGCCCAACTACCAGGCCCACCACCAGGAATTTTGACGAGATTTCCTCGTTTGGCAATCAGTTTGAGAACAAGATAATTTAAAATTGGTTGGTCTGTAACTCCTTCAGAAAAATCGAAATATTCACGATGCGCGGCACACTCGCGCAAAGCTTCATCCATTTGTTCTTCGGTAATAACTCCTTTTCTCGAAGCCCAAAAGCCACTGTTAAAAACATCTTGAAGTTGAGCATCAGAAAAAATTTGCTGCTCTTTCACAAATGGGGAAAAGATATTTCGCAGTTTGTCATTGGCATGATGGTAATCACAACAGAAGAAATCGACTTCTGAAAGTTTGTCTAAATTGTCGGCGATTTTTTCAAAAACGACAATATCTGTATCAATATAAATAAATTCATCTAAAGGGCCAAACCACGCCACCAGTTTACGCATTTTGTTTGGTAAGGCGAGGAAATCTCGATCAAAAATTTCTCCGATGCGTTTGGTAAATTTATCAATAAGTTCCAAATCGGGGAAAATTTGCACTTTGTGTAAGGTAGAAAGCTGTTCTGCTACCTTGTGATAATTTTCGTTAAATGGTATCAGATAAATGGTTACTCCTGGATCATAGTAACGAATACTATTTAGTAAAGCGATCGCATTATCAATAACACGATCGTTTGCAACAATATAAATTCCCCTACTCATAAATTATCCTTGGTTAATTAACTTAAGTTTTCGCAAAGCTCTTGTAAGTAAATTTGGTACTGGAGCGTCATTATAATTCTTAGGAGGGTTTTGAAAGATGGGACGCTTATCTGGTTCGTTTAAGTAACGATAGTGGAGAAATAAATCTCGATAGGGAAAATCAATATTTTCTCCAGCACAGACTGCTTGATTAATATTAGGAGGAATACCAATATAATGAAGGTAGGTTAGCCGATTACCTTTGTCATAAAGAAGGTGTTCTCGTTCCTCAAAGTGCTTAGATGTGGCAGAACATCCTGTCTTTGCATTATCTGGTAGTTGACGAGCAAAGTTATAAATAGAAAGATTAGACCTCATTACCATGTAGTTTATCAGTGGTTGCTCTCCAGCACCGCCATACAAAATTTCCGCCTCACCATTTTGTAAATGCGATATTAGGATCTCTCTTTGTTCTGAGTTAAATATTCCTCGTTTTGCACCATAGAAACCGGAGCAAAAGATTTCGGAATCAATGCGTTTTTGCTCGAAAACCTCTAGTAATTTTGGCGAGTTAACATTATATATCTTACTAACGTCTTTAAATTGGAAATCGTAGACAACAAAATCATAAGTATCTAGCTTTTCAAACACCGATGCCAGAGAATTCATCACCAAGGTGTCTGCATCTAAATAGATAAATTTATCAAATGGCCCATCAAAGGCACAAAAACGGCGGTGAGCGCCATACAACCGTGATTTACTCCGATTCAATCGCTCTGGTGCTGCTGAGAGCATAAATTGATCCCAACAGTTGATTGATTCTTGATTATCGTAAAGAAATACATTAGGGCGTTTAGCTATTTCATCAGCGATTCGCTGTGTCTGATCGTCGAAAGGATAGATACAAACAGGAGTTTCTGAACCTAAGATAACATCAATACTGTTGAGCAAAGCCACCAGTTGATCGAAAACATAATCATTGCCAAGGGTACAAATACCATTCATAATTTATGAGTGTTGATCAACAAAGTTTGATAACCAGTTAAGTAAGTTTAATTTATGTAGAATAATTTGACGTGCTTCTGCGATCGCATCTTTGGCAGCATACCAAGCATCAGGTGTAGCTGTCACTTCTTTGATGTAGGCAATACCTTTTTCATCTAAACTGGGCAACCGCAAAAAACTACCCGGTGGCAATAATTTATCAGCAGCCGGGCCACCATAGTAGATTGGTAGACACCAGGCAAGTAAACTATCCCAAAGTTTCTCACTGACATACCAATTATTGTCAGCATAATTTTCAATTGCCAAATTGTAATAGTATGGTGCCATCCCATACCATTTGTTACCCAGTTCTCCCGATTTTTTAGCCGATTCTGGTAAGTTACGCCCATATAAATCAAATTTCACGCCACTAGATTGTAGCGACTGCAAAAAGTCTAAACGCTGGCGATGTTTGGCTGTACGACTAATTCCCGAAGTAATCCAACTACATGGGGCAACCTTTTGAGGTGGTGGCATTTCATTTAAATCTTGAAATGAATTTGAGTGATACCAAATAGCAGGCATATAGTCAGGAGTCGGGGCAAAATCATCGGGGCCAGAAATGTAGCCGCAATACTTCTGGGCTTGTTGATAATTATGATTAGTTATTTTGACAATTTCATCTAAAGGCGGTTCTCTTAGCAAATAAATAATCCGCTCTTTGTTGACACCGCGCAGTAGAGAATCAACATTTACTACTGATTTTTGCTGCCGTTTGCGAAAGCTATCTAACCAAGATTTTTGTGGCGCTGCTTGAGGAAAATCAAATTGATACATCAGTAGAAAATCTGGTTTGGTTGCTAGTGCCTGCATTTGCATATTGCCCCAAACTCCAAATTGATGCGGGGTTTGTTGCCACAGCCAGTCGGCTCTAGTTTCTAAACCTCGATAGCCACTAATCATACCTACAGTTTTTATAGTCATTTTAGTTATTAATCATTTGTCATTTATCATTTGTCTTCTAGATTCTTTTTATGCGATAAATAGGGGTAGCAGAGATTCATCAACATAACTAAGAATTTTTGCGGCTCGATTTTCCCAAGAAAACTGCTTGACAAATTCGATACTATCTGGATAACCTTCTATTCTTCTAGGATGAGTTTCTAAAACCTGCTTCAGACTTTCAGCAAATTTGTTTGGGTTATCTGGTTCACACCAAGCAGCGATCGCTTTTGTATCTTGAAACTCAACTAGTGAAGGAATTTCCGTCGAGACAATGGGAGTTCCAGAGGCGAAGTAGTCAAACAGCTTTAAAGGAGATGTGAAAGTTGCCGCTTTCCCGGAACAATGAGGGTGAGCTAAAACATCTGCTGCTTGTAGCAAAGACGCTAACTCATTATGCAAGACATAGCCCAAAAACTGAATATTATTAACCTGTTTTTCTTTTACCAATTGCTGATAATATTCTACTTCTGCTGGCTTACCACCTGCACAGGCAAATTGCACATTAGGCATTTCATTAGCCACATCAATTAGTACATCAATACCTTTAAATTGCTGTAATGCTCCCGCATAAACTACCAATTTTTGGTTTTCATCTCGCAATAGTTTTTGTCGCCATTCTGTGGCTTTTTCTGGTTGCCTCTGCATAAACAAGCGATTGAAACCATTGTGCAGCTTAATTACTTTTTCTGGCGGCATTCCATTTTTAATCATGCTTTCACGGATTGTTTCTACAACGGTGACAGCTATTTGTAAGAGTGGATTTGTAACAATTTCTTGCTCAAATGGTTTCTCTTCATGGTGGTGGTGTTCATAAATTGCCGGAATGCCATTTTTGATGGCAGCTTTGACAAAATTCCAGTTGCGGCTATGGACAAGTTTAGTAGTTGGAAGTATATGAAATGGTAAATAGTACTTGCTTGCAATGGTGTTGGAGTCAGTAAATTTGCTCGCAAAATGGTCAATCGGCCAAGGCATCGGTAATGGAGCAACTTTTAATTTGTCATGGAGATTGTAATATTCAATAAGTTCTGTTGGTGTTTTTATCGGTTTAAAAGGGCGTAATAAATTAATTGGGTTATTAGCTTTTGCTCCTTTTTCAGGGTATACCAAAACTGTTGAGTATCCCAAGTTAGCGGCAGCATTAGCTGCATTTGTAGACTGTACTAGGTGAGCCTCTGGCTGGGGTAATTCTTCACCAATGAAAAAAATGTAGTGTTTTTTTAAAGTATTATTTTTCATAATTTTAGACATTAATACTATCCTCAAATTTTTCTAAATTCTTCAGAAGACATATAGTAGATTCATAAGTTTCACTAATTAATTCATTTGGCTCTTGGGGAGTATCTATCAAATTATCTGCTAGAGAGCGGAGAGAGCTAAGTATGAGATTAAGAGAAGTTCTAAACTCAACGGAGAGATGATTAAAGCTTTGATAATAGTCGCTGATGATATTTTGATTTTGGTCAGAAATTGAGATAATCTGCCCCCTTCTTTGTAAGCTCATCACATCCTCAAAAATATCAATAGTGTTGAGAATTCTCCAGGCTGATTTGTAAGAGTCTTCAATTAATTTGTGCCGTTCTTGAGAATCGTTTTCCAGATCATCAAGCAATAAGCGCAGTAATCCAATCATTGAGTTCAACTGTGTCCGAATTTCGTGAGAGATACGGAGCAAGCTTTGATTGTGTTTAGTAGCGGCTTCAGGACGATCAACAAATTTCTTTGAGTTTAGGCGCATTGCCTTAATAATTTTTGTCTGAATCAAATTTTTATTAGGGCGATCGCTAAATTGCATGGAGTACAAGCGTGAGTAGTAAGCACCTTTTTGCAAAAGTTCTTCATGGGTTCCCACTTCTACCACCTGTCCTTGATCTAACACAGCTATTTGATCGGCTTTTTGGACTGTGGAAAGGCGGTGAGCAATTACTAGGGTGGTGCGATCGCGACTAAGATCGTCAAGTGCAGATTGTACTAATCGTTCGGAAACCGTATCTAAAGCGCTGGTGGCTTCATCTAAAATCAGAATTTCGGGATTTTGGAGGAGGGCGCGGGCGATCGCTAATCTTTGCCTTTGTCCACCAGACAACATTACGCCGCGATCGCCAATTAGGGTGTCAAATCCTTGAGGCAATTTGCTAATAAACTCATAAGCATTTGCCCGCTTTGCTGCTGTCAAAATCTCATCGTCAGTAGCCTCTGCTCGCCCATAGGCGATGTTATTTTGCACCGAGTCATTAAAAAGAAAGGTATCTTGACTGACAATCCCCATCCGCTTCCGTAGCGATACTAGATCGAACTCCCGCAAATCGGTGCCGTCAATGGTAATACTGCCAGCGATCGGGTCATAAAATCTGGGTAAAAGGTCTGCCAAAGTAGATTTACCAGCCCCAGAACCGCCTACCAATGCTAAGGTCGTACCACGCGGTAAATATAAATTTACATCTTTGAGTACCAACTTTTCATGACCAGGGTAGGCAAAGCAAAGAGAATTAAAAGACACTCCCTCTTCTAATTTTGTGTAGGGAATCTTACCTTTCTCCATGAACGGCTTATCATGCAAGCTTAAAAACTCATTCGTCACATCCACACTAGCTGCGGTACTAGCAAAGTTGCTGCGAATAGTATTTAACTGAGAAATCAATGGCAGCACTCGCAGCAGCACTAATAAATATGTCAGGAGTACGGTAGAAAGAGAAGAAACCTGTTGAGCAAAGAAGGTTTTGCTCAAAAGTACAATCAGCAGTAAAGCTGTAATACCCATTACCTCACTTAGAGGTGTAATGGCTTCCGAATTAACTTGAGATTGGAAATCTGCTAATTCGCGATCGCGAATTAGTTTTTTAATCCGTTGATATTCTTTTTCTTCATTTCCCGTCGATTTTACCAATCGAATTCCGTTCAGAGTTTCCAGTACGGAAACTGAATATGCTCTAGACATCTCACTCAGCTGCTTCCCAAAATTTCTCGACCGGGAAATGGCATACTGATTTACTAACGTCACCAACGATAACAAAAGCGTAGCAGCAATTGTCAACTGCCAAGAAATTGACAGCAATAAACTGACAAAAACTAAAATTGTGATTCCCAGGATAACTACCCTGACGATACTACCTATAGAACTTGCAGACCGACCAATTTCTCCACCAAGACGGTTGATTAAATCACCAACCTTAGTTTTGGCATAATAATCTATATCAATTTCTAGTAATAGCTTTAACCCCGTTTCGCGCATATCTGATGTTAGCTTTCGGGTTAAAGAACTCGATGCTAATGAACTGGCATAAGTAGCTAAATTCTTTAAAATAATTGTGAAGATAATCGCCCCAGCCATTACTCCTATCCGGTAAGGTTCTGGAGTATTATCAAAGGGAGATATCATCGTTTTTAGAATAGGAGGAGCAGTACTTAAATCTACTTCTTGTCCCACGATTTTTAAAACCACCGGCACAATTAAAGCGGTGCTAATCCCATTAAATAAAGCTCCAGAAAATCCTAACAATATTGTCAGTAGAATCAAACCTGGATAGGGTCTAGCGAATCGTAATAGCAGTTTTCTGGTAGACATTGGGTATTTACTATGCAATTTTCAATTATTAATATTATTCACAAATTACTTGCCAAAATTGCTAATATCAAATAGACAAACTATATAATTTTCAATATCCCAACAAAAGAGGCAGTTATTGCTGGAAGAATATTGCCCTATCACAAGGGGAGATTACGAGAGCAATTTTTTTACTGCTGCCATCAAAGTGATCTTGTGGTTTGAGTCTTCACAACTTCAGCGTGATCTCAATTTATCCAAGATCGAACCCCCAACTTAAAAGTTCCTCTACCTCCCGCTTTCTTCAATTTACGCTTCATTCCATATTAATATTTACAACCGAGAAATTACCGACTTTAACACCGAAGCCATAGCATCTATACTATAGTGTTCTACACATCTTTTTCTTGCGTTGATACCTTGCTGGTTTGCTGACTCTAAATTCTGAAAAATCCATTGAATCTGTTCAGCAATCTGTTCAGGACAAGCAGGCTCGACTAAATAACCAGTATCACCTAATATTTTGGGAATATCTCCAACACGCGTTGATAATACAGGTTTAGCCATTGCCATTCCATCTGTCAACTTCAGGGGAAATTGAGCGCGAGTTTCTGGGGTATCTCGTTGGGGAACAACTACAATGTGAGCTGCTGCTACTAAGTCAGGCATCACATCCGCTGGATATTTTGGTAATTTGATAATCCAGCGTCCCCACTTTTGTTGAAGTTGCTGATCGTAATCATCATAAGGACTGCCACCTACAATCACTAGTCTTAAGTCTGGTTGATTGATTTTATCGAGCGCTATGAGAACATCTTCTAGACCTTTGTAGGGTCTTGGCGCACCAGGAAACATTAAAATACGATATTCAGATAAACCATAACGATTTCTGCTGGACTCAGCATCATATCGAGCAGGATCAAATAAAGCAGTATCCTTACCATTGGGAACAAATGTACCCCCAAAACGCTGCTGCAAAAATTTAGTATGCACTGTCACCGCATCAGCTCTACTTACCAAACCTTCCATCCATTTCACGTACAAAGGATGATAAGGATTCCTAAGTGCGCCGTCTGATTTCAACAAGTCTCTGGCTAATTGTTTGGGCGTGAAACGATAATGCCAGTCATCGCCACCATACCAACTGAGTTCCCAATCATCTATGTCTAAAATTAATGCTTTTTGGCTAAATATTTTCTTTAGTAGGGCAACTCCAAAACTCGCTATTTGTGGTTTGATTGCATAAATTATATCTCCATTAATTTTTGGTAAAAATTGGTTAATTTCTCCGAAAAAATCGGGGAAATTTTTACCCGGCAAATTATAAACGTTTAATTCTGATGGTAAATTTCGATATAAGTTATTTCCAAATAAAAACCCCATGATTTCAACTTCATATTCTAAGTTTCTTAGGGCTGTTGCTATCAAGTATGCACGCAAAATAGCTGCACTTGATAAATCTGAAACCAACAGCGATATCTTGGAAAATTTTTTCACTGTTTTTATACTTAATTTTTATTTAATGCGCCAAGGATTTGTAACTTGATTCGGTAAAAATACTTTAGCGAATCTATCAAAAACCCTTGTATATAAGGAACGACTAATATCTTTAGCATATTGAGGACGATAAGGATAAGTACAGTGAAGAACTTTAATTGTATCCTGAATATCATAAGCATCCTGCCACTTACTGAGATAATTATAGGTTGGTGGTAAGATTTTCTTATGAGGTTGTACAGATGCGATCGCAGAAGCAAAAGCCCCTTGGTCTTTTAAAAGTAATTTATCTTGATTATTTTTGACAATCTCAAAATAACGTTTAAATTCGTCAAAAAATATCTTGGTTACTTCTGTTTTTCGAAAAGCCATAAAACCGCCATTATACTGCACACTATCTGCTTGTAATGGCAATCCTACCGATTGCAAAATTGGCAGAACATTTGGCAAAAGGTCTTCTTGTTTACCACGTAATAAGTTTGTAGCCTTAAGAATAGAAGGTTGTACATCTTCCGTTAGTAAAAACTCATATTCATCTAAATAGTCAAATACATCATCGATATTTGTAAGTAAACAAATATCCGAATCTAGATAAATCGTTTTATCAAACTCAGAAGCTTCATATAGAGCCAATTTTGCTTGTCGCGATGCTAAAACAGTATTTTTGTTTGCAGGTGCTGGTTTCAAAATTACATTTTTGAATGCCTTTAGCAAAGGATAAAGAGCTATTGGAACTTGGTCAATTAAAATAATGATTGGTTCTTGATGAAACTTTCTAACTGCTGCTAAAAAATGAATACAATCTTGAAACGAATAAAGCCCAGTTAGAATTGTAATAAAACCTTTAGTTGGTGTTGACATAAATAAAATGAATAATTTTTGTTGAATTTGAAAATTAGATAGGTATTTATTGTCATAAAATCTTACTCTAGTTTGAGTTATAGTCAAATTCGATAGAGTAGAGATCAGCAAAATATGAATTTGAATATTGATTACGTTTAAGCAAAAAAATATTAAAATAAATTTAACTTTATATTTATAACTATTCCCAGAGAAAATTCACTGATAAATTCATCTAAATTTTACTTTATTTAGGTAAAATTACTGTGTAAACACAGAAGTATAATATCATAGGTAATATTGCACTCCAGCTATAATAAACAAAGTATAAACACTTGATATAGCTTGTGAATGTAGCACTATTATTCACTGGAATCTAGGATTGCTACTCAATACCAAACATTTATGTTGTAAGGGAGCAGAGGTAATGCAGGTAATCCGTCTGGAAGCACTCTCAGACAACTACATATTCTTGTTATATGACGACAAACGCAATATCGCGGCTGTTGTCGATCCAGCAGAGGCTCAACCAGTATTAAAGAAACTGGCAGAGTTAAAAGCTGATTTGGTAGCAATTTTTAACACGCACCACCATAACGATCATGTGGGTGGTAATAAGCAATTAATCGAACAATTTCCCCAATTGATAGTTTATGGAGGAGCTGAGGATCGTGGTAGAATTCCGGGACAAAAGGTATTTTTGCAACAAGGCGATCGCGTCGATTTTGCAGACCGCATAGCTGAAGTTATCTTCGTTCCTGGACATACCCGCGCTCACATCGCTTACTACTTTCCACCCCAAGAAGCTAGTGAGACAGGCGATTTATTTTGTGGTGATACCCTATTTTCCGGCGGTTGCGGTCGTTTATTTGAAGGAACACCGACCCAAATGGTAGATTCTTTAAGCAAACTGCGTTCTCTACCTGATAATACACGTATCTGGTGTGCCCATGAATACACCTTAAAAAATCTGCAATTTGCCTTAACTGTGGATGGCGACAACGCTGACTTACAAAGACGCTTCAACGAAGTAAAAGCTTACCGTAGTCGAGGAGAAGCTACCATCCCCTCACTGCTAGGAGTGGAGAAGCACACCAATCCATTTTTACGTTGGGATCAGCCATCATTACAATCAACTGTTAAGAGTAGCGATGGAGTGCAAACCTTTGCGCGGATACGGGAAATGAAGAATAACTTTTAGGGGTTAGGGATTAGGGATTAGGGATTGGGGATTGGGGATTGGGGATTGGGGATTGGGAATTCAACATGAAGAAGAGACGAGAGAGAGACTTGTTCAATAATTCCCCCTGCTTCCCCTGCTCCCTGCTCCCTGCTCCCTGCTCCCTGCTCCCTGCCCCCTTGCTTCTTGCCCATTCTCCATTCCCTTCAACTTTTTAGTGGGAATAGTTGCGATCGCACCCTTCCTTTCGCTACGATCTGTAAGCTTTAGGGTGTAGGCAAAGAAGCTTGGAATACAGCAGTGACATTGTGAGCTATCAAGCCTTACCCAAATTAATCAGATTTTACAGGAAAAACGATGGCGAAACGCGTACAGTTAGTTTTAAATCAAGATATCAGCAAGCTGGGGAAATCTGGCGACTTAGTGGAAGTAGCTCCTGGCTACGCTCGTAATTATCTGATTCCCCAGAAATTGGCAACTAATGCCACTCCTGGTATTCTCAAGCAAGTAGAACGCCGTCGCGAGCAAGAGCGTCAACGGCAATTAGAACTCAGACAACAAGCTCTTGAGCAAAAAGAATCTCTTGAAAAAGTTGGTAGCTTGACAATTGCCAAGCAAGTTGGTGAAAACGAAGCAATTTTCGGTACTATCACCACCCAAGATGTTGCAGATGCAATTAAGGCAGCCACCGGTCAAGAAGTGGATCGGCGTGGAATTACCATCCCCGATATTAACCACCTTGGTACTTACCAAGCCGAAATCAAGCTGTATTCTGATGTAGCGGCACAAGTCGATATTCAAGTCGTCGCTAGTTAACTCAGAAAGGGGACGAGGGAGCAGGGGTAACAATTCCTGACTCTGCCAATTTTAGATTTGGAATTTTGGATTTTTGATTGAAGAAAAAAATCTAAAATCTAAAATCTAAAATTGCATGACTCCCATACTCCCGGCTAGCAAAATCGTCAAAACTAAAATCGTTTATGGCTGAAGAACTGAATTTTAAAGGTGATGGTAGTGATCGCCTCCCCCCACAAAATATTGAGGCCGAAGAAGCGATTTTGGGGGGTATTTTGCTAGATCCAGAAGCGATTAGTCGAGTTAGCGATCGCCTCCTTCCCGAAGCTTTTTACATTAGCGCCCATAAAGATATTTATCAGGCAGCTGTAAGGCTCCACACCCAAGGTAAACCCACAGATTTGCTTTCAGTCACAAGTTGGCTGACTGACCATGAGATGCTTACCCGCATAGGCGGCAGAAATAAACTAGCAACTCTGGTAGACCGCACAGTCTCAGCCGTGAACATCGATGCCCTCGCAGGGTTGGTGATGGAAAAATACCTGCGGCGGCAGTTAATTAAAGCTGGCAATGAAATTGTACATCTTGGTTATGAGACAGAAACCGAGTTACCAACTGTTTTAGATCAGGCAGAACAGAAAGTATTCGGCGTAACCCAAGAGCGTCCCCAGTCGGGTTTAGTTCACATTTCTGATACTCTAATTAATAATTTCCAGGATATTGAGGATCGAAATCAAGGTATCGCCTTACCTGGTGTTCCCTGCGGATTTTATGATTTAGATGCCATGACCAGTGGCTTTCAACGCTCTGATTTGATTATTGTCGCGGGCAGGCCATCAATGGGGAAATGCCTTAGCCATGATTCAGAAATAGTTTTGGCAGATGGAACAATTACCACAATTGAAGAATTATATAAACAACGTCATGGCTCATTATTGACGTTAAATAATGACTGGAAATTTACCTTTACTCAACCCTGTGCATTTGTAGATGATGGTATCAAACCAGTTTTTCGGGTAACAACTCGCTTAGGTAGGTCTATTGAAACTACAATCACCCACCCGTATTTGACTATCAAAGGCTGGCAAAAACTAGAAAATCTGAAAGTTGGTGATAAAATCGCTATCCCGCGAAAAATAGATGTGTTTGGCTCACATTCTATGCGCGAGTGCGAAGTCAAGTTATTAGCTTATTTAATTGGCGATGGCGGCTTAACTAACTGCACTCCACGATTTACAAATGGTAATTCATTACTGCAAACCGATTTTTTGCAAGCAGTTGCGGATTTTGATGGTTTAACAGTGCGTTGGGAAACTTCTCAAGGAAAACGCACACCATCACTTTGTGTTCGAGGAGATTTAGAATTTATTGCTAGTCAAAGACAGGTTTTTGCTGAAAGTTTTAAACTAGCGATTCAATCACACTCATTGACAGGAAAAGAAATAAGTCAATTAATTGGAGTCAGTCCTACTTTACTTTGCGCTTGGAAGCAAGGAGTCTGTGTACCAAATTTAGAAACTTTTGAGCTATTATGCGAAATTTTACAATTAGAGTCAGAAGAGTTTGTATCTTATGGATTTGCCTGCATGAGCAAATCTCGGAAGAATTCGCTAACGCTTTGGTTAGAAGAATTAGGTTTGTGGGGCAAAGATGCTCATTCTAAAACTATACCAAACATCATTTTTAAGTTAAAGCGATCGCAAATAGCCTTATTCCTTAATCGTCTCTTTGCTACTGATGGATGGGCTGCACTGCTTACTAGCGGTCAATCACAGTTAGGCTATGCAACAGTCAGCGAAAAACTAGCCAGACAAATTCAACATCTTTTATTACGATTTGGCATTATTGCATCTCTCAAAAAACGGTCTGTTAAGTATAAAAACACCCGAAGGACAGCGTGGCAATTAGATATTACTGATGCCTTATCTATTAAAACCTTTATCGCCGAAATAGGTATCTTCAGTAAAGAAGAAGCAATAGAAAAAGTTGCAGCAGCAATATCTCAAAAAAGATATCAAACCAATCGTGACTTGATACCTGTAGAGATTTGGGAACAAATAGCATTAGCAAAAGGTAATGAAACTTGGAGTAATTTAGCTAGACATGCAGGGATTCAAGGTTATACAAATATGCATGTTGGTAAACGTGCCCTAAAGCGGGAAAGGCTTTGGATACTAGCTACAGCTTTAGATAATTTACCACTTCAACAGTTAGCAACCAGTGATGTTTATTGGGATGAAATAGTTGCGATTGAGTCAATGGGTAACAAGCAGGTTTATGACTTAACAATTCCAGAAACACACAATTTTGTTGCTAATGATATCTGTGTACACAATACAGCCTTTTGCTTAAACCTTGCTCATAATATAGCTGCTTCTTATAAATTACCAGTTGCTTTTTTCAGCTTGGAAATGTCCAAAGAGCAATTGACACAACGTTTATTAGCTAGTGAAGCACAAATTGAAAGTAGTTATCTGCGAACTGGTCGCCTCAGTCAAACACAATGGGAACCTTTAAGCCGTGCTATTGGTATCCTTTCCGAGATGCCAATTTATATTGATGACACGCCGAATATTACAGTTACACAAATGCGTAGTCAGGCAAGAAGGCTGCAAGCGGAAGTTGGAACTGAATTAGGATTAATTGTAATAGATTACTTGCAATTGATGGAAGGAGCAGGCGATAATCGAGTTCAAGAATTGTCAAAAATTACGCGTCAACTCAAAGGTTTAGCGCGGGAATTATCTGTACCAGTTATTGCTTTATCTCAGTTAAGTCGAGGGGTGGAAGCGCGTACTAATAAGCGTCCGATGTTGTCAGATTTGAGAGAATCAGGTTCGATTGAACAGGATGCGGATTTAGTAATAATGTTGTACCGCGATGAATACTACTCTCCCGATACTCCTGATCGCGGCATTGCAGAAGTAATTATAGCTAAACACCGCAACGGGCCTACAGGGACAGCGAAACTTTTGTTTAATCCACAGTTTACAAAGTTTCAAAATTTAAAAATTTAGCCGTTGAATTGGGGACTGGGGATTGGGTACTGGGAAAAGCCAATGCCCCATGCCCAATGCCCAATGCCCCAATCTTTACTTAACTCCCAGCAATTCCACATCAAAAATTAGAGTTGCATTGGGTGGAATCACGCCACCAGCACCACGAGCGCCATAGCCTAACTCAGATGGGATGATTAACTTACGACGACCGCCTACTTTAATCGTGCTAACTCCCTCGTCCCAACCTTTGATTACCTGTCCTACACCAATTTTAAAGCTGAAGGGTTGGCCGCGATCGCGTGAACTATCAAACTTAGTACCATCTTCTAGAGTGCCGACATAGTGAACTTCAACCGTTTGTCCTGGTTGAGGAGTCGCCCCAGTCCCCTCTTTTAACTCCACATACTTCAATCCAGACGGAGTGGTTACGGCATTAGCGTCAGACATAGTATTACTCGCAATTAAGATATTGTTTTCAGTTACAGTTGTGGCCGCTGGCGGCGTTTGGGTTAACTGGGCAGCAATGGCAGTATTCTGTTTACTGCCTACTTGCCCCACAGCCAAAAGCACAACACACACCAGCATGAACGCCACGCTGAGGAAAATTGGTTTCAAAATCAGTTCTCCTTACTTAAGTATCCTGGCAAAAAGATTACCAATAGGACACAATTAGTTTAAATCAGAAAGGACATCTTAACGCCAAAGCTTATTTTCCAAATCGCGCAACTGCCGCTCTAAACGGTCAATTCTACCCCGTAGTTCGTCCACTTCCGACTGTCGAGCTACCCCTAAATCTTGCATCATATTTCGCATTTGTCGTTGCATTTGGACATCCCAGTTTCCCTGCTCCGACTTTAACTGCTGGGCAATATCATCTATAACTGCCTTAGCTTGCTCAGGATTGAGCTTACCATCTTTAACCAAGTCATCGCTGACTTGGCGCAGTTTTTCTGCTACTAAAGACGTTGTGCCAAGACCCATCATCATTAGCTGTTGTAACCAGTTGTTGTTATCCATATTCCCTTCCTCTTACTTGTGTCAAAGCAGCTGACCCTTGCTCCTGAGTGTAGGCAATCAAGCTATGCGAAAAGCGTAGTTCTTCTAGCCTACATCTCTATTTTGGCAAATTAGCAAACACAGGATCGTAGGGTGTGATTATAGAACTACTCAAGTTTGAGGCTGCCCCGCATTTAAGGGAAAATTTTATCCAGAAAGACACGCAAATTTGAACAACAGCGCTGGCTGAATATCCTGGTTTTCTCGGTAAAGAGGTCTGGATCAACCTCAACTATCCTACATAAGTTATGGCGAACAGTCTCAATTAACCAAAACAAGGGGATTTTGCCCCTTGTTGGAAGGTAAGTAAAATTCCGTCACAGCCACTAATGAAGTACAGCGTAAATTCAGCCACCATCCCAATTTAATACTTCTCGGTTAAAGGGAAAAGGGTAAAGGGAAAGAAAAAACCTTTAACCTTTTCCCTTTTCCCTTTTCCCAAACCCGATTCCGAGTTAAAAATGCACAAAGCGAGAAGTATTGCATCCCAATTAACTAGACAAATAGGGGCAATATCCTGCGGAAAGCCGCTTTACCCCTAATTGTTGAGGGTAGTTCAACTTTTGTCACAGTGACTAGTGAAGCGATCGCCCCAAAAAATTATCATAATCCGACTTGAATTTTAGTTAAATTTGTGAACGCCATTTCTGAAAGGCAATCTCGTAATCCTCTGATTTACTCTGATAAACGCTCCACCAATGAAAAAATAATCCTAAACCCCATCCTAATGCTGGGAAAATAGCCCAAAAATAACCAGGACTAGTGATTAAATTCAAGAGAATGAGAAATAAATTTACTGCCAGGAAGGAAACAAAATGCCCCCAAAAAGCTCTGCGTCGGAAAGTATTAAATGTGCGTCGTGAGCGTTCCTCTTCTTGCTGAACTAACCACTTTTTTTCAGTTTTTTCCAAAATATCAGAAGAAATACCTAATTCAGATGCCATTTCTATAAGCTGTTCTCGTGAAAATTCACCTTCCTGTTTCCGGGTGAGTGCTATTTCAAGGATTTTTTGCACATCTTCTGAATCGTAAGTCATTTTAACTACCTTATAAGTTTGTGTGTAAATGCGCTTTTGATTTCACGAAGTTTTCAATAGGCTTCGTTCAATTCAGTTAGCGAACGTCTCCACATTTTGCACCCAATACTTAGTGACATTCACAACCTTATTATTTTCTCACAACTGATTTAGGGCTACTGTATTTGTCAATACCTAAACCCTTATTTTCGCGTAGGAGCAATTCATGAATTGCCCCTACAACGTATAGTTTTGCGTTGATAAAAGAGGAATAAAACTAAGTGTATTAAGAAGACTTGGAACTTAAGCCCCCTATTAAGAGTTAATGCTTAAATCCCAAGTCTTGTTATTTGAAATCTAAAATTCAGTGAGCGAAAATATGATTTTCAATCAGAAATCATGAGTATCATATTCGGCAGTTCAGAGATTTAAGGGAGTGTAGATATCATCCGAGTTTGCATTGAGGTAAGGACGTTGCAATTCAATTTCCCATAATGAAAAATGCCGCAGAATTGCTGCTATCCTATCCTCTGGCGTATCATTACCTAGATGCCAAGCCTCAAGCAAACCATTAGCAACAATTTGGCATCGATGTGTACCAAAACTTTCTTGGTCGCCAAATTTACGGTCTGGTTCTTCAGCGATCGCTAACCCTGGTGCTATAAACTTGGTAAATAAAGGTACTTGCTCCTGAAAATACACTTGATTTTCTTTATATACTCTCTCTATGACTGGACGAACAAGTTCATAGTCTTTTTTATCAAAATAAAGCACTGCTGAGTCGTAACGCCCATACTCAGAAGGGTTATACAATGCTTTAAATGAGAAAGCAATAGGTATAGCATTGAGTTGGGTAGTCAAATCGTTCATGACTGCAACTGAGCCTTCAGGAGTCAAATTGAAGTAGACACGTACCAGAGTTTGATAATTTCGAGCCATAGCTGCATTAGCAACTGCCATATAAAATCCGTTTTGTACAAGATTCTTAGGCATTTTGATTGCTACCGAGTCACCGATATTAGCCGCTTGTTGTAAGCTATCGGGTTCAGTGTACAGCTTTAAATCGTTTTTATACACTACCAAAGTACCATCGATGTCTTCTTTTATAACCAGCCAATCATGACTCCAGTAGCCTACACCTCTGTTATTTTCATGCAAGCGATCGTAAAAAGCTATATCTACGCCAAATAATGTATTGTTTTCGAGATTTTGATTCAAACCCAAATTCGTTGCTTCTGCATTGGATGACAAAATACTTTTCGATGAGCCGTTGTAGTAGAGGGCGTAAAGTAAACTACGTAGTTGATAACTCAAAAACTTATTTTGAAAATCTAAAGATAATTGCTGAAAGTGAGAGACTAATGATTCTGGTACTTCCACTGAACCAAAATCTGGATGTCTAATACAGTGGTGAGATTGGATTTCAACCTTATGAGCGATATCTTGTAGTGATGTCTCCAATAACTCTGGAATCTCTGACAGTTGATTTCCCAGCGAATCTAATAGTTGCATAAAAACTTGCCTGTCAATAATGTGGAGATATAGGGACAGACAAACAAAAAATGTTTGCGTCCCCTTGTTGACTTGGAATTTATTTTGAAGCAGGAGATAAGTTAACGGGAGAGAGGGCTGATGCATCTACACCAAAAATTGTTGGTATCGATGCTTCTGGACGGCATAATAAACTCTTAGCAACCTGGAGTATGCAAATACCCTTATTACCAAAAGTTTTTTCGTGCTGGAGTTTGGCTTGAATAGATTTAATCAAAGCGAAACCGCAAAACTGCATAACTCTCTGTAAAAAATCAGGACGATGTTCTATAATTTCGGGGAAAACAGAGAGATAAGCAATTACCAACTCTCTAATGGAAGGTTGCAGCAAATGTAGAGGAGTTGTTGCTAGACGTAAAGACTCTTGAATCGCCATTGTTTTACTAGTAATCATGCTGTGTAGCCAAAGTTGTAGATAGCTGGCTATCAGTGTTCCTAAATCACTAGCTGGATCTCCCCAAGCGCCACGTTCCCAATCAATTAATCGAATAAGACTATCATCTGAGGACGATTCATTAAAAGCGGCTTCTTCCCAACTCAGGGAGAGGAGAATATTGTTTAGTTTCAGATCGTTATGGGTTAAACAACAGGGAGTGAAGGCATTACTCAACTCTGCGATCGCCTGTCCTAAGCTATCATAACGTTGATAAAGAGACAAAAATTTTAGTCCATCGGTGGGCAACTTGCCAAAAACTGCCGGGGTAACTCTATCTATGCCAAGATTCAGGTTAGGAGTTCCTTGGCTGAATATTTGGAAAAACTCCTGATAGTCTTGACGGTCAATAGATAGGCGATGGACTGATGCTAAAGTAGTTCCAACTACCCTGGCAATCTCTACGGGAAATAAATTCAAATTCTTTTCCACATAAAAATCCATCAAATCCCGATAGTTAGTTAGATAATTGAAAACAAAGATTGAATTTTCAGGATCAAAATGTACTGCTTCCGAAAAATATGAGCGAATGTCGGTTAGTTCTAGGAAAGTTTGCAAAAAATTGTGAACTCGCCATTCTTTGAAAAATTCGCCAGCAGTCCTTCCCTCTCGTTTGTAAGGCTCTTGCTTAATTAGGAGTTTCCGCTCATCTGGTAAGCTGACTAATAAGTTAAAGTTTTTAGCAGGTTTTAGCTCTATTTTGCTTAAAGACTTTTCATCTTGAGTACATAATCCCTGAAGAATCAGGTAATCAAAAGCATTTTGAGAACTCAATAAGAATGATGTCATAGCTTCAGTTAATCGTCAAAGTTAACAACTAAAAATTCTTGCGTAATTAGAAGACATTCTTAATAGATTGATCATCTATTATGTCTACATCGCTATGTGGAGATTGTCATACAATACCTATTGTTTCCGGATGTACGAATCAATCAATAAAATCTTAAAGCAACTCCAGTATTTTTGCACTTTTTGAATCGATTCACTATTGAGTATTGAATGATTTTGCTAACTCTGCAACTTCATGGATAGTAAATGCCAACAATGCAAATTGAAGATTTTTCAAACCATAGTTAAGAATCTGAGCAATATCGTCATCTGCACCAGCATATATAGATATGTAATCTATGTTGCTAATATCTATGAGTAAACCTTCTGAATCATCGACATGAAGATCAGAAATAGTAATTCTTGACATGGATTTCAATTCCCAAAAACATTGATCAATTAGTCAATATGAGAATAATTAAGCATCAATTACTTAATCATCTCACTCGTAGTCAGGAAAAAATTAATAAAATTGATCAACTGCTATGATTGATATTGATGAAGCTGTAAATTGCTTAATCCGATAGGCTATCGTTATTTTTGGTAATAAAGAAAGCTGATTATTAATCATATCGGTTTATTCAAAGCTATTTATTACAGCAGATTTGAGAGCGATTAAGCAATACACAGCTTAATCGCTAATTCAACAAGTTCCACAGAGCAATGTAGCTCAGTAGTAAACTACAAATTAAAAATGAGTATCAACGTCGCTGAAGGACTTGACGATGTGTGCAGTCAAGCTAGCTCCGAAGCCTAACAATGCGAACTCTTGTCCCTTAACACCGTAAGCTAATAGTGGGCCTAAACCACCGGCAACACTGGAAACATCATTACCACCACCATAAACAGTGATAGAATCTACATTGTTTAGGTCGTTGAGGAAGCTTTCAGAATCTTGGAACAATTCAGAACCGGTGGTATTTAGTTGTGAAAGAGCGATACTAGCCATAATTTTCTCCTAAGATAATTGTCACAATTCAGCAGATTTGACAGCGATTAAGCTGTGTATTGCTTAATCGCTAATTCAACAAGTTCCACAGAGCAATATAGCTCAGTAGTAAACTACAAATTAAATCCAAGTATCAGCATCGCTGAAGGACTTGACGATGTGTGCAGTCAAGCTAGCTCCAAAGGCTAATAATGCAAATTCTTGTCCCTTAATACCGTAAGCTAATAGTGGGTCTATACCTTCGCCAACATCAGAAACATCACCATCACCACCACCATAAATAGTGATGGAATCTACATTGTTCAGGTCGTTGAGGAAGCTTTCAGAATCTTGGAACAGTTCAGAACCAGTGGTATTTAGTTGTGAAAGAGCGATACTAGCCATAATTTTCTCCTAAGATAATTGTCATAATTCAGCAGATTTGAGAGCGATTAAGCAATACACAGCTTAATCGCTAATTCACCAAGTTCCACAGAGCAATGTAGCTCAGTAGTAAACTACAAATTAAATCCAAGTATCAGCATCGCTGAAGGACTTGACGATGTGTGCAGTCAAGCTAGCTCCGAAGCCTAACAATGCAAACTCTTGTCCCTTAACACCGTAAGCTAATAGTGGGCCTAAACCACTGGCAACACTGGAAACATCATTACCACCACCATAAACAGTGATAGAATCTACATTGTTTAGGTCGTTGAGGAAGCTTTCAGAATCTTGGAACAATTCAGAACCGGTGGTATTTAGTTGTGAAAGAGCGATACTAGCCATAATTTTCTCCTAAGATAATTGTCACAATTCAGCAGATTTGACAGCGATTAAGCTGTGTATTGCTTAATCGCTAATTCAACAAGTTCCACAGAGCAATATAGCTCAGTAGTAAACTACAAATTAAATCCAAGGATCAGCATCGCTGAAGGACTTGACGATGTGTGCAGTCAAGCTAGCTCCAAAGGCTAATAATGCAAATTCTTGTCCCTTAATACCATAAGCTAATAGTGGGTCTATACCTTCGCCAACATCAGAAACATCACCATCACCACCACCATAAATAGTGATGGAATCTACATTATTTAGGTCGTTGAGGAAGCTTTCAGAATCTTGGAACAGTTCAGAACCAGTGGTATTTAGTTGTGAAAGAGCGATACTAGCCATAATTTTCTCCTACAATAATTCGTCCCATTTGAAGAGACTTTGGCAGCGATTAAGCTGTGTATTGCTTAACTGCTGATTCCATTTTTATTCATAAATTTTATAAAAATCAAGCTTGTAAGCCTGATTTGTAAGACATAAATCAATGGGTTACGTCTTTATTGATGGCTTTATTTTTATTCAAAAAATGTTTAGAAAACATCCTATTTTTTTGTAAAAATTAGCGATCTAAAGATTACAAACTTCTTTGATAAGTCGAGAGTCTAACTTTTCATAAATCAATACGCTTGGGTTAAGAAGAATAGTAGGTTGGGTTGAGCAACAGTGAAACCCAACATTACAGCAATTTGCAGCTAAATGAGGTACAAAACCAAGGATTCACAAATCAAATTATTCTTCTCCCTCCTGCCTCCTGCCTTCTGCCTCCTGCCTCAAAACCAGTGACTTTGTACCTCATACAAAAGAAAACTGCTGTATCAAGGCTTTGTTGGGTTTCGTTCCTCAACCCAACCTACACCTACACCATTTTTAGTTTTTAGCTTTAACTGAACCGCATTGGTCGCTGATTAGTATATTTCAAGTTTGTAAAATACAAAAATACTTCACCTGCTCTGTCACGAACCTTGGAGACGAGAGGGGTGTATTTCATCAAAGTACCGAATGAAAGTTTTCAGACTTGTGAAATCCTGTGTAGATAGGCATGATATTCGACAGGGCTAGACTGACTTTAATAAAAGTATAGAGTTGTGTATTCAATCAATTGCAAACATCTGTAAACAAAAATCGTGCGCTCTTAATTTATCTAAGAGCGCACGAGCTTAATGACTATAAAATTCTGATTGTTCACAATTATTGTAAACCAGTCAGTTGTTGCCGTAGGTCTACTATTTGCTGTTCTATGTTACTTAACCAATCATTAACAGTCTCTTTTACATTTTCCCTTGAAAGCGCGCCAGAAGTATCTTCATCGTCTCTTCTTGATCTTCTTCTTCTTCCACCCTCTACAGTTCTCATTTCCCAATCGGTTAGTTCGGTGAGCAGATTCACGTCACTATTAGGATGCAGGTTAGATATTAAGATCATGACTATTGATGTACCTCCCAAAATCTAGTGATATTAATTGATCTAGTCTGAGATAACATTAAGCTAAAAATCCAGACTCCATCATTTGTATTTTGCAATAAAATCTTAGTCATTTAACTTTTTGGGGCTAATTTTCAAGACATAACTAAAGGATTTTCGTCTTTAAAAGAGATGATTTATATTTTGATATCGTTTGTCTCCCTAAATGAGTAGAGACGCGATAAATCGCGTCTCTACTTATTGTTACGATCGCAATTTGGATTAATTCTTCGCCTGTGGTTGCGAACCAGGAATCGTTACATCTATTGGTGTCACCGTTGCTGCTAACTGCGTCAATGGCGGTTGAATGGCGGTTTGATTCCCCACCACTAGAGTCACAAGCTTTTCTGGCTTGAGGTATTCTCGTGCTACCCGTTGCACGTCAGCAGCTGTGGTGGCGGCGACGGCTTTTTGATAGCGAAAGAGAAAATCAGCCGGATAGCCGTAATATTCGTATCGCATCAACCTTGATAAGGTTTGGCTGGGGTCTTGAAAGTTGAATACAAAGGAGTTGAGTGTAGACTCTTTGGCAAAAGCCAGTTCTTTTGCTGGCACTCTTTGAGTTTGAATGCGCTTGATTTCAGCTTGTAAGGCTTTGACAAATTGCACGGTAGCATCCGATCGCGTTTGTCCACCAGCAACAAATATCCCAGGATAGTCGTAGCGGGGACTCCACTCGCCATAAACAGAGTAAGCTAAACCTTGGCGCGATCGCAATTCATTAAATAAGCGTCCACCAAATCCATTTAACACCCCATTTAATACATCCAGCGCTGCATAATCGGGACTGTCAAACCGTCCGCCTAAATGGCCGAGAAGCACACTACTTTGGGTTAATTGTGGCTGATTGACAAAAAAGACTCCGCCTGTGTTAGCTGGCGAAACTGATGGTAATTTGGGTTTGGCAATACCTGGGTTGCGATTCCAGCCCCCAAACTTAGCTTGAATGAGCGATCGCATTTTCTTAGAGTCAAAATCCCCCACAATCCCCAAAATTATATTATTGGGGTGGAAATATTGCTGATAAAAGTTGAGCAAATCCTCACGTTCAACCTTATCCACCGTTGCATACTCTATGGTGCGAGAGTATGGACTATCTTTCCCATAGATCAATTTCTTAAATTCTCGACTAGCAATTCCATCTGGATTATCATTACGACGGGCAATGCCACCTTTCGCTTGCGTCTTAGCCAAGTCTAGCTTTTCTTGAGCAAATGCTGGCGATCGCAGTACCTCGGCAAATAGCCCAAACACCGTTTCTAAATCTTCACTCAATGCATCAAAGCTAGCACTACCAGAGCTTTCACCAATACTAGCTTCTACAGATGCCGCTCGTTGTTCCAACATTTCGTTGAGTTCATCAGCCGAATGTTGCTTAGTTCCCCCAGTTCGCATTACCGCGCCTGTAAAACCAGCTAACCCAACTTTCTCCATTGGTTCCAAGCGATTTCCTGTCCGCACAAATGCCGTCCCATTCACCAACGGCAATTCGTGATCCTCCATCAAATAGACAACCAAGCCATTTTGGAGAACAAACCGTTCATATTTCGGTATTTTAATCTCAGGTAACGGTGGCAGCTGCAACTCACTATAATGCTTTGCCTCAGTCGTCGCCGCCAGAGAAAAATTACAAGTTAAAAGTAAACACGCAAAAACAGCAACCAAAGCATAAATTAACCCCTTCCCATTTTTGATTTTCAACGCCATCCGCCTTTTACCCTTCACCTTGTACCTCTGCATATCTCTCTTCCTTTGCGCCCTTTGCGGTTCGTTTCTCTTAACCTTCTTTCGACAATAATTTCCCAATCGTGCGATTCCCCGGCGTAAAAGTCTCCTTCGCCACTCGCACAATATCAGCCGTCGTTACCGCCGAAATATCATCCAACTGCTTAAACAAATTCCGCCAAGAGCCAGTTTTCACCTCATATTCCAATAATTGTTGAGCCATCCCCATATTTGAATCGAGGGTACGCAGCAAACCCGCCCGTGCTTGGGTTTTCACCCGTTCCAAATCAACCGCCGCGACAGGCTCAGTTTTTAATTTGTCAATTTCTTGGCGCAAGGCCACCGCTACTTCATCAACTGTATGACCAGGAGCCGTAAGAGCATAGAAAAATATTAGGTTTGGATACTTATCTCCAGGGAATCCACTGTAACCTTGAGCATTTAGCGCCAAACGCTGTTTTTCTACCAAAGACTTATACAAGCGTGACGTGCGCCCATCACTTAATAAACTGCCAATGATTTCATAGGTTGCATTATCTGGGTGGGTAACTGCCGGACGATGATAACCTTCTAAATACCAGGGTTGAGAAGGTAGTTGTACAGTAACTTCTTGTGTTTGTTTTTGTGGCGGTTCCACCGGGATTTGTTCAACAGCTTTGGTTTTTGCTTTATAGCGGCCAAAATAAGTTTGCGCCAGTTTTTTCACCTCAGCCGGGTTAACATCTCCGACAATAGCGATCGCTAAATTACTTGGTACGTAGTGAGTATCAAAGAAATTCTGGACATCATCTGGTGTCAGATTGCGGATATCTTGGTCATAACCAATCACCGGACGCTTGTATGGATGGACTTTGTAAGCAGTATCAATAAACTTTTCCACCATTTGTCCAATGGGTGAATTCTCTATCCGCATCCGTCGTTCTTCTAAAATTACATCTTTCTCTTTATAAAACTCACGACGAATTACCGGATCGAGAAACCGTTCCGACTCCAATGACATCCACAGTTCCAGCTTATTGGCAGGAAAACTGTAAAAATAACGGGTAGCTTCGGTTGAAGTATTGGCATTTAAACCCACACCTCCTGCTTGTTCGACAATTTGTCCCAATTCGTTTTGCTTGACAAGCTTACCTGCTTGTGATTCTACTTGCTTAAACTCAGTTTCTAACCGCGCAATTTCATCTTTTTTGCCGTCGGCTTTCGCTGCTTTAATTTGAGTATCTAACTGCTGCAATTTATCTAGTAGAGGTTTTTCTGCTTTGTAGTCTTGTGTACCAATGCGCGTTGTACCTTTAAACGCCAAATGTTCCAGAAAGTGAGCTACACCGGTTTTACCATCTGGCTCATCCACACCACCAACATTTGCATAAGTCAGGAAAGAAACCACAGGCGCTTGATGCCGTTCTAAGACAAGGAATTTTAGACCATTGTCGAGGCGAAACTCCGTTAATTGTTTAATGACTCGATCCAGATAAGGTTGGATCGAACTTTGAACTGGTGGAGTTTGAGTTTTGGTTTCTTGAGGAGGTGCAATTTGAGTTTGAGCTAGAGCAATTTCTGGTAGTAATCCCCACCAGAAAACGATCAAAGCCAACAAAGTGACAAACAACCGCCGTAATATGACAGATACAGAAGTTACACAGAAGAGATCCCCCAACCCCCTTAAAAAGGGGGCTTTTGAGATCCCCCCCTTTTTAAGGGGAGCCAGCGCGGTCTTCTCTGCGAGACGCTGCGCGATAGCGAAGCGGTAGCGAGTCATCGAGCGTCTGGGGTCTCCCCAAGTGGAGCGACTGGCGTGGGTTAGGGGGGATCTAATTTTTAGGCTTTGAGTGCGTAAGTCCTGCAAAATCCCCAATCTAAAATCCAAAAATGACCGACTGATCTGGTTCATAAGCAAAAATTAAGATAAAGTTACACTACCTGAGAAACAGGATACTTAGCAAAAGGACGTTAATGTTGTATTAAGCTTGTTGAGCTTTTTTACTTGACGTTAGACAATAATGCTACAAATCGTGTTCCGCACATTTCACCATAACTGTTATGCGAGTTTTTAATTCTTCCCCACCCTCAGAGGCTCAGACGCGCACCCGAATTTTACAGGCAGCACAACGGCTGTTTGCTTCTCAGGGATTTGACGGCACTACCACCCGTGATTTAGCGCAGGCGGCAGGTGTAGCTGAAGGCACTTTATTTCGTCATTTTCCCAATAAAAAAGCAATTTTAGTAGAAGTAGCCACGAGTGGCTGGGTAGAAATTTTAACAGATTTGCTAACAGAATTAAGTGAAATGGGCAGCTATAAAGCTGTAGCTCAAGTGATGCGTCGCCGGATGTGGAACTTTCAAAAAAATGCCGATTTGATGCGCGTTTGTTTTATGGAGGTGCAGTTTCATCCCGATTTGCGCGATCGCATTCAATTAGAAGTCATTACCAAAATGACCGATGTCGGCGAAGCATTCTTTCAAACAGCTATGGATAAAGGCATTTATCGCAAAATGGATGCAAAGCTAGTTGCTAAAGTCTTCTTGGGAATGTTTGCGATCGCAGGTTTTTCTAACAATACCCTCATCGAACCTGACGCTTCCCCCCAACAAATGCAAGAAATGGCTGAAGGACTTGCTGATATTTTCCTTAATGGTGTTTTAGCTAAGGATTAGGGACTGGGTACTAGGTACTGGGTACTGGGTAGTTTCCTCAATCCCCAATCCCCAATCCCCAATCACCTAATTGCTTGCGCTTGCTGACTCCACTGTTGTACTAGCTCAATTGCTGGACACAAATCTCGTCGCTGCATTGTTGCTACTTGCAAGCGCATAATTTGTTGGTGCAATCGATGAGTGGGAGTCTGTGCCAACTGTGCCACGGAACCAATACCTGCGTGGAGCAATAAACCACAATATTGTATGCCTACACTAGGAATACGCGCCAAGTCAGCTAAAGCCATCCATTTATTTACATACTGAAGATGAATCTGTAATTTATTTGCTAACGCCAGCCGTGCCTCTAGAGTCTTTCCTTGTTTGACTAGCGCTACTGTGGTATCAATCCCACAATTTTGCAGTTGTGATTGTTCGTCGTGGCTTAGTCCAGGTAATTGCTCGATTGGCCAGTCACGAGATGCAACCAGATTTCGATTATTTGTATTTTTAGTAGACATTTTAAAACTAAATATTGCCATTGCATCGACTGACAATGTGATTGCATCAACTGACAATGCCATTGCATCGCCTGACAATGCCATTGCATCAACTAACAATGCCATTGTATCGCCTGACAATGCCATTGTTTTGGCTAGGAGGGGTCCAGAATCCCCTTCTGAACAAAACCTCCTGCCTCCTGCCTTCTGCCACCTGCCTCCTTCAAATGGTAAATAACTCACCTCGCAGAACAGTTACCGCTTGTCCAGCCAGAAAAACGCGATCGCCTCCGTCATAGCGTACTTTTACCACTCCACCGCGACGAGATGCTTGATAAGCCAATAACTCATCTTTGTGTAAGCGATCGCGCCAGAAGGGAGCAAGACAGCAATGGGTAGCGCCAGTTACAGGGTCTTCATCAATTCCTAAACCCGGTGCAAATAAACGAGAGACGAAATCATATTCAGAATCAGAGTCGGTGAGGCTGGTGACAATGATCTCAGAAATAGGCAAAGTTTTTAATATTTGAAAATTTGGCTGTACTTGCCGTACCAAATCTTCAGATTCCAATTCCACTAAATAGCCAAAAGAATTTAAAAAAACAGATTTGTATGGTACACCCAAAGCAGCCTTAAGTTCTCGTGGGGCGATTGTTTCTTGTGAGTGATTAACAGGAAAATCTAACTCAATCCACTCACCTTGCAACTTAGCAATCAGCACTCCGCTTTTGGTGTAGAACCGCGCAACTTGATTCTCTGACAAATGCCCCTCTGACCAAAGTACATGGGCACTAGCTAAGGTTGCGTGACCACAAAGAGGTACTTCTATTGTCGGCGTAAACCAACGCAGATTGAAGCCATCATCCTGTCTAAATAGAAAAGCTGTCTCAGATAAATTCATCTCCTGCGCTACATTTTGCATCCAGCGCTCATTTTGGTGAGTAGGCAAAACACAGACAGCAGCAGGATTTCCTGCGAAAGGTCTATTGGTAAAAGCATCAACCTGAGTAATGATTTGTCCCATTAGAGTCACCCTAAAAATTAGACAGCAATATACTTATCAGGAGTGTGTTAGAGATTTATGCCAATAGTTAAGATTATTTTTAAGCCCATTGCTACGCGTCTAAACCGCACTAGAGTTCATTTAAGCATTTATTGTTTTTCTCTGTATCCTCTGCGCCTTGTTCCAAAGACAAAAATTTATAGCTTTAACCCAAGCGTATTAGTCTATAGGAGTTTTCGATGTGGAATAGAGCCACTGGTTCATAAGGGCACACAACCATGCTGTTACATCAAAATGGAAATCGCCATATACAGTACCTTATAAATTAGGAATACAATCTCCAAAAACTAGGGTCAATGTCTAAGCAAAACGGAAATATGGGGATAAAAATCTTTAGAAGCATCTTTGCTGCTGTCAACTTAGCGCTAATTTCTGGAGGATTAGTTAGTTGTGCTGTTGAAGTACCACAGCCACTTGCACCAACAGAGCAACAAAAACCAGTCGTACAACCTAACCAACAACCTAACCAGAACGACAAAGATGATGATGATGATGACAAAAATAGTGATCGCAAAGATGATAAACACGACGAGAAAGACGAGAAAGATGATAACGACTAAATAAGTTGGCGCTTAAAACCCTTACTAATGACCAATACTTCTCTGCGAGACGCTACGCGTAGCTTGCTTCCCCGGAGGGGTACGACTGCGCGCAACTACCGCGTAGTCGAAACTCAGTACAAGTGACAAAGGACAAATGACAGCCTTAGCCAGTTAGCTTTAATTGCGCCGACTTACTTAAATAAAGGCAAAACTATAACCTTGGGTTTCCATTTATGCTTATCCCACAAACTTCTACTTCCCTCACCGATTGTTTACGCCTGCGACGGCAAAAATTAGCAAACCTCATTAGCTTTCCCGTAATTCTGTGGTCAGGTAGCAACAGTCCCCGCAACTTTCCAGCAAATCCCTTTCCATTTCGCGCTAACAGTCATTTCCTCTATTTTGCCGGACTGCCATTATCAAATGCGGCAATTCGTTTAGAAAACGGCAAGCTAGAACTATTCATGGACGATCCATCACCTAGTAGCACCCTTTGGCATGGAGAAATGCCAACGCGCAATGAAATAGCCCAGAAGATTGGGGCAGATGTGGCTCGACCAATGACAGAATTAGAGTCTTGGGTGGAAGATGCTGTCACACTTGCTGTACAAGATGCAGCGACATGGACGCAACAATCGCAGCTATTAAATAGATGGGTTTTACCCCAAAGTCCTCCCCAAGGAATTGACTTAGATTTAGCTAAAGCGATCGCCTCTATCCGCCTCACTCACGATGAAGCTGCATTAACCGAGTTGCGAAAAGCTGCTGCTGTCACTGTTGAAGCACACAAAGCTGGGATGGCAGCAACACCTCAAGCCAAACTAGAAGCAGAAGTTCGCGCAGCGATGGAAGGGGTAATTATTGCCCATAATATGACCACCTCTTACAACAGTATTGTCACCGTTCACGGCGAAGTTTTGCATAACGAACACTATCACCACCCCTTGCAACCAGGTGATTTACTACTTGCCGATGTTGGCGCTGAAACTGAGATGGGTTGGGCAGGTGATGTCACTCGCACATGGCCAGTTTCTGGTAAGTTTTCATCTACCCAGAGAGATATTTATAATGTAGTGCTGGAGGCTCATGATGCTTGCATTGCCAGAATACAGCCTGGTGTAGAGTATGAGGATATTCATCTATTAGCTGCCACAGTTATAGCTGAAGGTTTAGTAGAGTTAGGCATTTTCCAAGGGAATCCCCAATATTTAGTAGAGATGGATGCCCACGCGCTGTTTTTCCCTCATGGTATCGGTCATCTACTGGGTTTAGATGTCCATGATATGGAAGATTTGGGAGATTTAGCGGGGTATGAAGAAGGACGGAAAAGGAGCGATCGCTTTGGCTTAAGCTACCTCCGCTTAAATCGTCCCCTGCGTCCAGGAATGTTAGTTACAATTGAGCCTGGTTTTTATCAAGTGCCAGCAATTTTAAATGATGCCAATGTTCGCTCAAAATATCAGAATGTGGTCAACTGGCAACGTTTATCTGAATTTGCCGATGTGCGCGGAATTCGCATTGAAGATGATGTTTTAGTTACCGCAGAAGGTAGCGAAGTTTTAACAGCCGCATTACCGAATGATGCCGATACTATAGAAAATTTAGTAGGTCGTTAATCTAACCTTTAAAAGTGGTAAAAATTTTGGTGAATAACTCTTTACTCTGTGTCCTCTGCGCCTCTGTGGTTCAAAAAATTATAAACCGCAGAGTCACAGAGAGCGCTGAGAAAAAATAAGAGATTTTACGAGTCACCTTGAAAGGGCTAGTCGCTAATCTGTCCATAATGCTTTGTTAAGTCAGGATGTTACCTAATGATAAAAAACCCTATAGGATTACTACTCAACGGAGTTATTGTCAGCTTCGGACTATTGCCATTATTAGCTCAAGCACAGCAGCCAGTATCGTTTTCTGATGCTCAAGTTGCGGCGATGGTAGAAGCATTGCGACAGGCTGCACCGCAGACAAAAAATCCCAACGATGGATATTACAGTGAATGGCAAGTGAAACCAGAAACCCTCAAAGGCTGGACAAGAACTTGTCTCAAACGAGAACTAACACCGACACAGTTTGAAAACAATCCTGCGATCGCTCGCCAAGTTGTCTCTTGCATTACCCGCCGTGAGTTAACCAATCAGTTTCGCGCCACCAACAATAATGAAATTGCATCTGTGCGTGGCGCAGCTTGTTGGTGGATGACTGGTAGCTATACAGGTTGCAACAAAGGTTTCACTGCTGAGTATGTGCAGAAAGTTGTCCGTTTTTACCAACAACAGCGTTCTAAACCGACAGCAACTCAATCATAAAATTTCATCAAAGTGCCTAACGCGCCCCTATTTAACACGGTGCGTTACGCTATCGCTAACATACGCAATAGAACTCATATTTGATTGCGTGAAAAAACTCCGTACAACTCAAAAAGCCTTCTTGACTATTGCCTATTGCCTCTTGCCTTCCCACGTAAGTATAGCTACGCTACGCGAACCAAAATCAAACCAGATTCCTATATTTAAGATTTACTTTATAAATAGTCATCTCAACCTATAATCTGAAAAATAAAGAAGGGAATACTAAAAGTAGGTATTTCAGTTTCTTTATACTTTATGATAACAAACAGTCCTGAAACGTCGAACTTATTAGACCTGCAAGAGTGTCACAAACAGCTACAGTTGACGGTTCAGTACCAAAAAATATTGGCGAGAATTCTGGCTAAGATTCGCGCTTCTGTAAATATAGAATCCATCTGTTCGACTTCTTGTCAAGATATTTGTCGGCAATTAAAGATTGAGCGAGTTGCAATCTACCGCTTCAACACTGACTGGAGCGGTAGTTTTATTAATCGTTTTGGCTTTGCAGAACATCCTTGGGATGCATTGACTGCCTTTGGACAGGACTTGGTGTGGCAAGATTCGCATTTGCAAGAAACTCAGGGAGGGCGATATCGCAAAAATGAGCCGTTTGCTGTGACTGACATTTACGATGCAGGGCACGCTCGTTGTCATATTGAAGTATTAGAACAGTTTCAGATTCGGGCCTATGCGATCGCACCGATTTTTATTGGTGCAAAATTATGGGGAATGCTTGCAGCCTATCAACACTCGGCTCCTCGGCAATGGTATCCTCACGAAGTCGAATTTTTTGCCCAAGCTGCCAGTCATCTTGGTGTGGCAATGCAGCAAGCAGAAAATTTAGAACAGACTAAACAACGCACAGCAGAACTGCAAGATGCGATCGCACGGCAACGTGCTTTGACGGAAGTGGTAGGAAATATTCGCTCCTCTGTGAATCCCGAAATTATTCTAGACACTGCCTGTCAAGAACTATGCAAACTCCTGAAGTTAGAGCGGGCAGCAATTTATCGCTTTAATGAAGATTGGAGCGGCGAATTTGTCAGCCAATTCGGGATGCTAGAGCCGCAGTGGCACAGAATTCATCCTTTTGGCAAAAATCTCGTTTGGCAAGATACCCACCTCCAAGAAACCAAAGGTGGACGCTACCGCAATAACGAAAGTTTTGTTGTTAACGACATCTACCAAGCCGGACACTCGCGTTGTCACATCGATATTCTGGAGCAATTCAAGATTCGGGCATATACCTTAGCACCCATCTTCATCGGCCCAAAACTGTGGGGACTGATAGCAGCCTATCAACACTCCGGGCCGCGCCAATGGGCAAATTACGAAGTGGAGTTCCTGGCACAGGTAGGGGCACAATTGGGAGTGGCGATTCAGCAAGCCGAGAATTTGGCTCAGTCGAAACAACAGGCAGTTGCTCTCAAAGATGCGATCGCTCGCCAACGGGCACTAACTGAAGTAGTCGGTAAAATTCGCTCCTCTCTCAATATTGATTTAATCCTAAAAACTACTTGCCAAGAAGTGTGCAAACTGCTGCGAGTTGAGCGAGTTGGCGTTTATCGCTTCAATGAAGATTGGAGTGGTGAATTCGTGAGTAATTTCGGCATGGTTGAGGCACAGTGGGACAGCATCAATCCCTTTGGCAAAAATCTCGTTTGGGAGGATACCCACCTCCAAGAAACCAAAGGCGGACGCTACCGCAACAATGAAAATTTTGCTGTAGAGGATATTTACCAAGCTGGACACTCGCGCTGTCACCTTGAGATTTTGGAGCAGTTCAAGATTCGTGCTTATGCGTTAACCCCAATTTTTGTAGGACGGAATTTGTGGGGATTGCTGGCTGCCTATCAACATTCTGCACCGCGCCAGTGGGATAGTGTGGAAGTAGAATTTTTGGGACAGGTTGCTAGCCAACTGGGAGTAGCACTGCAAAGTTCTCAAATGGTGACTCAAATTCAAACTCGTGCTGATGAACTGCAACAATCGGCTGAACAGCGCCGGATTTTATTTGATTTGGTCGTCAAAATTCGGGAATCGTTAGATTTAGAGACAATCCTTAAGACTACAGTACAGGAAGTGCGGCGATCGCTGAATACAGATCGAGTCGGCATCTTCCGCTTCGATCCGAACGTCGGTTTTTGCAGTGGTGAATTTATTGCTGAAGATGTGTTACCCAAATTCGATTCTGCTCTCGCTGTGAAGGTGCAAGACTATTGCTTTGGCGATCAATATGCACCGCAATATCGCCAAGGGCAAGTGCAAGTTATATCTGATGTCAACAGCGTTGGCTCCAAAGTACCTCATCTTGATGTGATTGAGCGATTCCAAGTCAAAGCACAGATTATTGTGCCATTGATGGAAGGTGATGAACTGTGGGGGTTGTTGTGCATTCACCAATGCACCCATACACGTCATTGGGAAGAAGCGGAATTGGAATTTGTCACCCAAGTGGCGGCTCAACTGAGTGTAGCGCTGCGTCAAGCCAACTTGTTTCAACAATCTAGTTTGCTTGGTCAAACTCGTGAAGAAGCGAATCAACTCGCGCAGACTCTAAATGAACTGCGGACTGCCCAAATGCAAATTATCCACGCTGAAAAAATGGCCAGCTTGGGGCAACTGGTAGCGGGAGTTGCCCATGAAATTAATAACCCGATTAATTTCATCCATGGCAACTTAGAACACGCCCACCAATACACGCAAGAATTGCTTCGCTATGTGCAGCTTTATTGGCATCATTATCCTGATGCCGCACCAGAAATCAAAGAGTTTTTCAAAAAAGCCGAAATAGAGTATTTGGTCGACGACTTACCTAAATTATTCCAATCCATGCAGGTTGGCACTGAGCGGATTTGTGAAATTGTCACCTCTTTACGGAACTTCTCACGTTTAGACGAAGCCGATTTCAAGCCAGCAAACATTCATGAAGGCATCGACAGTACATTGATGATTTTGCAAAACCGCTTGAAGCCTTCAGGTGATAGCCTCACCATTCATGTGAGCAAAGACTATGGTAAGTTACCTCTGATAGAATGCTATCCCGGTCAGTTGAATCAGGTATTTATGAATTTGCTGTCCAATGCCATTGATGCTCTAGAAGAACGAATCACGCAGGAATCTTCTGAAGGACTGGCAAAAAACCCCAGCAAAATCCGAATTTCTACCTCCCTGCTCAATAAAGACTGGATTGTGATTCGCATAGCCGATAATGGACTCGGCATAGATGAAAAAGTCCTCTCTCGACTATTCGATCCATTTTTTACTACCAAGGTTGTCGGTAAAGGCACAGGACTGGGACTATCTATCAGCTACCAGATAGTAACAGAGAAACATAACGGCAAAATCTACTGCCAATCTGAACTTGGCAAAGGTACAGAGTTTGTGGTTGAGTTGCCGATTTGTCAAGTTACAACTAGAAAATCAGTAGCTAGTTAAGGGGTTAGACCAGGAATAAGCAAAGAGGCAAAGTGATGATTTTTGCCGACTCACTTGACAAATTATCACTCGGCACACATTACTGTTTTGGTAGCAGTTGTATTACATAATTGCTTTACCTTTTCGGCAACCCAATCAACGCGATCTTTTCCCCAAAATCTCTCGCCTTCGACTACCCAAGTCGGGACTCCGGGACAGCCAAACTGTTCGTATTCTGCCAAAGCTGCCACTGCTGCTTGTTTGGCTGCTTCCCCGTAGATTAACTCAAGAATGCGATCGCCATTCAACCCAACATCATTTGCAACTTTCCTAATCACAGACTCATCGTTAACATCAAGAAGATCGATGTACGTCGCTCGAAAAAAAGCTGCATCCAGCAGATGCTCCTTCCCAGTTCCACAAGCAGCGTAATACGCTCTTGCAGGAAGTTCTTCCCGACCAAATTTCATTTTTTCCCAGCGCTTGACCCACCGACCAAATTCTTCAAGTTCCTTGAGCCGAATTTCAATGCCGTACTTTTTCGCCCACCGCAAACAATCTTCTTTGTGATACGACGATAACAAAGCGCTTTCACTTCGTCCTTGTAAATCAACAACCTTTATACCTCGCTCTTTCGGTATGTAGATTGGTCTTCGTTCAATATCAACAGGTAAACCCTGCAATGCTTTTTCCGCAAGAGCAATACCAATATATGAATTTGACGAGTGGTAGATCGAGTATGAATATACTTTGATTCGCTGCGACATCTATCTAAATTAATTTGCTATTTTAATATTAAATTTGGCTTTTAACCCATTGGCGAAATTCTTTAACTAATTCCAAATAATCTTTTTCTCCCACCTGCTCTAAAAAATTAGAAATTTCTGTTAATGGCAGATTGGGAAATGCTAAACTTTGTTCAACAGATATATATTTCTGATTTTGTAAAACGTTAATACTAAAAGAATTGCCATCATATCGCCAGATTTCGGGCACACCCATATCAGCATAGACTTCAAAGCGATTTTTAGAACTGCTAGTAATATCGATTTCTACTACCAAATCTGGCGGCGGATCTTGTTGCAAATTTATTCTTTTTTTGCCCTTGATTAACTGGATATTTCTAATGTAAAAGCATTCATCTGGTTCTGCACCACTCAGTTCTGGACGCTTGAAAGTAGTAGAACCAAGGGGTTGGATATTGACTTCTAATTCTTCCGCTAGAGTTTCAACAAATCGACCCAAGACTTTTTTATAACTCTCATGTTCAGGTGAAGGAACCATGATTTCTAAAGTACCTCGATTGTAAGTAAGCCGGAGGCGGCGACTAGCACTAAGTTCAGTTAGCAAGTTTTCGTATGTTTGCCAACTGATACCCGATAGGTGGACGATTTCTGTGGGTTGAAGCAGTGTGTTGCTAGTCATAGCGATATGTGATGTAGGTTCTCGCTGTACAATAGCCCTTCTTCGCCTCATTGTACTTTAAGCTCAATCTTCTATAAAGGTAGGTATCTGGTTGCTACAGTCGCGGTGAAAACTACTAAGCTGGTAAATAGCACGTTTAAAATTTAGCGGAAATTCGGAATCGCATTTATCGGCGGTTTAAGATTCCTCATTGGCGAACTACCTGTAATTACATTATGTTTGATGCTCTATCTGACCGTTTAGAAGCCGCCTGGAAAAAACTGCGGGGACAGGACAAAATTTCTCAATCCAACATTCAAGATGCATTGCGCGAAGTGCGCCGCGCCTTGTTGGAGGCAGATGTCAATCTCCAGGTAGTCAAAGATTTTATTAGCGAAGTCGAAGCCAAAGCCCAGGGAGCCGAGGTAGTTACCGGCGTGCGACCTGACCAACAGTTCATCAAAATTGTTCACGATGAACTGGTGGAGGTGATGGGAGAAGAAAATGTTCCCATCGCAGAAGCTAAGGAAAAGCCTACTATTGTGTTGATGGCTGGTTTGCAAGGTACTGGTAAAACCACAGCGACGGCTAAGTTAGCCTTACATCTGAGAAAATTAGATCGTAGCTGTTTATTGGTGGCGACAGATGTATATCGCCCTGCCGCGATCGATCAGTTGCTAACGTTGGGTAAGCAAATTGACGTACCAGTATTTGAACTAGGAAGCGATGCCGATCCCGTAGAAATTGCTCGACAGGGCGTAGAACGCGCTAGGGCAGAGGGTGTAAACACAGTAATTATTGATACTGCTGGTCGCTTGCAAATTGACGAAGATATGATGGCGGAATTAGCCCGCATCAAAGCAACTGTCCAACCACATGAAACTCTGTTGGTGGTGGACGCGATGACTGGTCAAGAGGCAGCAAATCTGACTCGCACCTTCCATGAGCAGATCGGAATTACTGGGGCGATTCTCACCAAAATGGATGGTGATAGCCGTGGTGGTGCAGCGCTGTCAGTGCGAAAGATTTCGGGAGCGCCGATTAAATTTGTGGGCGTGGGTGAGAAAGTCGAGGCACTGCAACCCTTTTATCCCGATCGCATGGCATCCCGAATTTTGGGAATGGGCGATGTGCTAACCCTAGTAGAAAAAGCCCAGGAAGAGTTCGATTTAGCCGATGCTGAGAAAATGCAGGAGAAAATCCTGTCAGCAAAGTTTGACTTTACAGACTTTCTCAAGCAGTTGCGGATGCTGAAGAATATGGGTTCTCTGGGAGGCTTCATCAAGATGATCCCAGGGATGAACAAGCTCTCAGACGACCAACTCAAGCAAGGAGAAACCCAGCTAAAGCGCTGTGAGGCGATGATTAACTCCATGACTCGCCAAGAACGCCACGACCCCGATTTATTAGCCAGTTCTCCCAGTCGGCGGCGGCGGATTGCTGCTGGCTCCGGTTATAGAGAGTCAGATGTGACTAAATTGGTGGGTGATTTCCAAAAAATGCGATCGCTCATGCAGCAAATGGGTCAAGGTGGCTTCCCTGGAATGCCAGGAATGTTCGGCGGTGGCGGCGGTATGGGCAACGCCTTCGCAGGGGCAGGTAATCGTCCCGCAGCCCCCGGATGGCGGGGTTATGGTGGTGATGCAGGCACGAAAAAGAAAAAAACCAAAGAGAAAAAGAAAAAAGGCTTCGGTAATCTTTAGTCATTAACCAATGACAAAGAACAAATGACAAAGGACTAATAGCAGCAAATGCTAGGCAGTGCTAAAATTAGCATTTCGACCTCAGAATTTATCAGCAGAGGAAACTAACCCTCTATTTCTCGGCAACAGCCAGATTTAGGTTGCTTCCTCACCCACTAGTTGCTAAATAATATCTAAACAGGAGAACGATTCTTCAACATGATCAAACTGCGCTTGAAGCGATTCGGTAAAAAACGGGAAGCAAGTTACCGCATTGTCGCCATTAACAACCTCGCTCGCCGCGATGGCCGTCCCCTAGAAGAATTGGGATTTTATAACCCCAGAACTGATGAAGTGCGATTAGACGTTCCCGGTATCGTCAAGCGACTACAACAAGGCGCTCAACCCACTGACACCGTACGTCGCATTCTAGTAAAAGCTAATGTTTTTGAACAGGTCAGTGCAACAGCCGCATCATAATTTCGGAACAAAATTGCCAACAGCCAGTCCCAACTATGTTGATCTGGTTCGGTTTTTGGTGCAGCCATTTTTGGAATCTCCAGAGACTTTAAGTGTCGATTGTGAAATTTCTCAGGCCCTCAACCGGGTTTGGGTTCGCATCGCCTTTGAAAGCACAGATAAAGGGAAAGTGTTTGGTCGAGGGGGACGCAATATTCAGGCGATTCGTACAGTAATTGCCGCAGCCGCAGCCGCAGCTGGGCAATCAGCATACCTGGATATCTACGGCAGTACCACTCCGGGCCGCGAAGGTATGTCTTTTGATGAAGACACAGAAGAGCGATCGCCACCGCCGACTAGGAGAGAAGCGCGTGGAAATGATGGGCCTAAACCCATTGTTAAACCCCGCCTCCGCTAGGTTAAAACTAGAGAGCAAATCTGAGCGGTTGTAGTTACCTCCGCTCAGAATTTTTGTAAAGATGGAAAGTAGCAAAAAGATTTTTGGATCTTTTTTTGAACTCTTCACCGAAGAGGCAGGGGAGCAGGGAGCAGGGGGCAGGGAGAAATATACTGAAATTACCCTGATACAAGGGTTAGAGAGCAACTAAATTTATTTATGCTCAAAAGTAAAAGTATTTGTTATGCCTACGGCACGCTGCGCGAACGAGATGTGTAACACGAAAAATAATACATTCTTATTTCAGAGCCAATACATTCATTTATAGGGATTCTCCCCCCAGCCCCTTTTCCTCTTTTTGACCAGTGTCGATAATTTGTTGCAAAAATTTTTCTAAAATGTAAGTAAAAAAGCGTAATTTCGCCTTTGGCGAGAAAATATTAACCTTTGTCAAAAATAGATCCTTACGAATTAAGAAATACTATGGCAGGTGCTTTCACAATTCAGCTGCCGAATGTTTCCAGTGCGATCGCTCTTGGGGGAGATGGAGAAGAAAATCTCAAAATCCTATCTCGGCAAACAGGAGCCAATTTAGTGCTACGCGGACAGGAATTAATGATTTCTGGTAATCAAGAGCAAATTGATCTGGCTTCTCGATTGGTGCGATCGCTTGAAGAACTCTGGATTAAAGGCAATACCATCACCAGTGCCGATATTTTAACAGCCCGTCAAGCCATAGATAGCGATCGGCAAGGGGAACTGCAAGATTTACAGCGAGATGTCCTTGCTAAAAGTCGCCGGGGTGAAGAAGTCCGTGCTAAAACCTTTCGCCAGCGTCAATATATCGAAGCACTCCGTAGGCGCGATCTCACCTTTGGGATTGGGCCTGCTGGTACTGGCAAGACTTATCTTGCCGTTGTTGTTGCCGTGCAAGCACTCCTGGCCAATCAAGTTGAAAAGCTAATTTTAACTCGCCCTGCCGTCGAAGCTGGTGAAAAACTTGGTTTTTTGCCTGGAGACTTACAGCAGAAAGTTAATCCCTATCTTCGCCCACTTTACGATGCTATTTACGAATTCATCGACCCAGAAAAAGTACCCAGTTTAATGGAACGCGGTGTAATTGAAGTCGCGCCACTTGCCTATATGCGAGGACGCACTCTAAATAACGCCTTTATAATTGTCGATGAGGCTCAAAATACTACACCCGCTCAGATGAAAATGGTTTTGACTCGTTTGGGTTTCCGTTCGCGGATGGTGATTACAGGCGACATGACACAAACAGATTTACCACTTCACCAACAATCAGGTTTAGGAGTGGCTTTACAAATTTTAAAACACGTTGAAGGTATTGCCTTTTGCGAATTTTCCCAAAAAGATGTCGTGCGCCATCCTCTTGTTCAACGCATTGTTGCTGCTTATGAACAATACGAAAAATAGGAATTGGGAATTGGGAATTGGGCATAGGGCATTAGTTAGTACTCATCGTTTAACCAACGACAAATAACAATTGACAAAGGACAAATGACAAATGACCACAACATTGAAAGAATTTTTAGCAGCTTGTGAGACTTTGGGAACTTTGCGTTTAATTGTGACTAGCAGCGCTGCTGTATTAGAAGCAAGAGGTAAGCTAGAAAAGTTATTTTATGCAGAATTGCCTAAAGGTAAGTATGCGAATATGCACACCGAAGGCTTTGAGTTTCACTTGAATATGGATAAAATCACTCAGGTGAAATTTGAAACAGGTGAGGCAAAAAGAGGTAACTTTACAACCTATGCAATTCGCTTTTTAGATGAGAAACAAGAATCTGCTTTGAGCCTATTTTTACAATGGGGGAAACCGGGGGAATATGAACCCGGTCAGGTGGAAACTTGGGAGACTCTAAAAGAGAAGTATGGAGAAGTTTGGGAACCTTTACCAGCAGAGATTTAATATAGATAATTGGTAATTGGAGAAAACCGTCAATCACCAATTATTTAGATAATACGATGTCACGAAATTGAATATCTTTAAGTGATTTAGGTGAGTCAAATCCTTCTGCTTGAATGTTAAGCACTTGTATTTTCTTGACTTGTAAAGGAATTTCGATAAAACTCACACTCAACCTAACATTAGCATTTTGGATAAGTTGTGTACTAACGTAATAATTATTTTTAATTGCATCAATTTCAACTGAGTCAGCAGGATATGTAATACCCTCTAAATCCAAAAATTTGCTTCTTTTAGAGGTATAATTACCATATAACCTCAGTTCTCTATCCTTGAGGGTATTTGTTATTAATACATCACATTTTACATTTTCATTTAATCTTTTGCAGCTTTTAAGTTTAAAAATAAACCCTTCTACTTCGACCGATTGTTGAGATACTGTTTCTTGTTGAATACTTGGGTTATTCTTGTCAGGAACTGTAGGTGCAGAAGTTTTATTTGGTAAAGGATTTTCAATAATAGGCTGAGGTGTTGGTGTTGATTTAATCGGATTTGGCAAATCAGTTTCAACAGGTGATTGTGAGGTAACTTCAGAAGATTTTATAGTTTTTTCGCTAGATGTATTTTCGGAACATTGGAGTTTGAAAAAACATCTAACTTCTGGAGTTGTAATAGCAATAATTACACTTAATCCTGTTAATACTAGACCGAAAATAGCGATAAATTGATTAAAACCTACTTTTTTACTACGATATTTCAAAACTTTGTCTTGGATGAGTCTCCAAAGTTTGACAATTTGTTCATTTTCGTGATCTCCATCCCAATTTACTAGATAAGCTGGTTGAATATCTAAAAATTCTCCAGGGATTCTAATATTTTCAATTAATACAGGAATCAGAATCTTATTATTTTTTTTTGCTTCCGAAGCCAAGTTTTTCAATAAGGCAGATTTTACAGAATTATTTGACCATAAAACTATAACAAATTTAGCTTTATCTAGCATTTCTGTTGTTTGATTTATGATTTTACTTCCTATGGAAATATTTTGTGCTTTCCAAACATTAATACTATAATAATTTAAAGCATCTTCTAGGAGACTTGCTATAGCTTTATCCGATTCGGAGTAGAGCAAACAAACTTCATTTTGACGTGCATTCATTTATTATTTTCCTAATTTTGCAAATTACTTAGCTCTCACCAAAATTTATGGTATTGATATATTGATATACTATAGAATTAGATAATTAGCATTTTATGAAATTGTACACTAGTAATAATTACTTTTCAAATGGTCAATTATGATATCTGAAAAATTTATGTACTAGATATCATAGCTCAATGTGTGATTAGCTAGCTGGATAATGAGCAATAGCTCAAATGCATTATTTTTCTGGAGATAAATTTTTATTCCATAACAAATAAATATTAAACAAACACTACCGATGCTTGCAATGAGGTCGATTTGGAGTTTTTGCTTGGTTGTTTCGTTTCTACTATGGAGTGGCGAAGCTTTTGCAGGTGAGTTGTCTGAAAGGTTAGCAAATTTTCCCCAATGGGAAAAACTAACTTCAGTGCAATCGGCTTCGGGTGATTTGGTTTACCCTGAATGGATGGCTGGTGATTGGCAAGTTACCAGTACTTTAATAGATTTAGCTGCACCTTTAGCACCAGATATCGTAACTCCAGGGTTTGAAGGTAATCGCCGACAATTAAATCAGCCTGTGAGTTTTGTAGTAAGATTTGTAAAAGAACAACCAGATATTTCTAGGTTAAAAATATTTCCTCAGATAGATTACAAATCCCCAAATTTGGTGGCAGATAGAGCGTTTAATAGTTTGAATTTGGCACGAGCTTATTTAGGGGATGAAGCAGTGTTATCAGTCAAAGTAGATCCAGATTCACCTAATCGTCAGATTACATTCCTGCGTAGCAGTCGCCAACTAGTTTCCATTGTGACTGCACGAGCTACAGAAACTCTTCCTGATGGCAAGTTCATCACCACAGAAGTGTTTCAACAATTATTCAAAGGTGGTTCACGCCCCTATTTAAACTCTGTAGAATCTACCACTGCTTATCATAAACTTCCAACAGCTAATCCGGCAATTGAGGCAGATCAAGTTACTGCTGTCTATCTTTCACCCCAAGATCCAGATTACTTTAAAGCTAATTCTCAACCAGTTGCTCTCTATCGCTATCGCCTAGAATTTATCCCAGCACAAATGCCTAGTACTCAAAAAGAATGATTTAAACCTAATAGCCCTTGACTACTTTGTAATACGCTTGTAGTATATAAATTCCAAGCTCACGATCGCGCTCTTGGACGGTGTGCATCATGGCCAAATTTCAAGATATTGTCAATTACTTTCGCTCTGACTGGAAGCTGAGTCTTTTTAGTATTACAGCATCTAGCATTTACGAAATTATTGATTTGGTTGTTCCTTATGCGATTGGGCAGATTTTAAACGTTTTGTCTAATCAACCTTTGGATAAACCACTTCAAAGTGCGATAGCAACTTTTTCAGACATAACTAATTACCCTATTAATAAAACTCTATCTTTGGGTGTATTACTGGGTTTAGTTTTCGTTGTCACCGTAGTCAAAGCGCCAACCCAACCTTGGTTAACCCATTGGTTTCATTGGGATATATCCTTAAGGTTGCGTCGCCAGAAAGCCCAAACAGCCGTAGAAAAAATTCTCACTCTCCCACTAGAATTTTATGATGAAAACAACCCCGGACGCATTGCTGGAAGAATAGCTAGAGGTATTTCTAACCACACTTTTACTTACCCCGAAGTTGCCGGACAGTTAATTCCTAAACTAGTTCGGGTACTGGGAATTTTCTTGTTTATCTTGGTGATTGAGTGGCGAATTGCGATTTTATATTTGATTTCCTTTGTAGTTATTCTTGGCTTTAGCTTGAAGGATTTAAAGCACCTGATTTGGCATGAAACTATTCTGGATAAATATTCAGAAGATACGGAAAGCCGTAATTCCGAACTGATCACCAACATCAAAACGGTAAAAGCATTTGCTACTGAAGCTCATGAACTAAAGCGGCAAAAACAACGTTTGGATCGTGAGCTAATGGTAGTTGAGTATCGCGTTCACAAAGGTTATGTGAAACTGGCTACTTGGCAAAGGACTGTAATTCAGTTTTGCGTGTTTACTATCTTGGGTTTGACTCTAGCAGCAACAGTAGACGGTAGAATTTCTCTCGGTCACTTTGTCATGACATTAACTCTTTCTAGCATGGCTTATGCCGAATTAGAACCTATTAGCACATTGGGAGAACTTTTTGCCCGTCGTTATTCTTCTATGCTGCGGTTTCACGAATTTCTCCAAGAGCCAATTCCATCTGATTCAGCTAGTCTTTTAGAAGAGAGCAACCAGACAGAATCACCCTATAAATTTACTGGGAAAGTTGAGTTGTCCCGCGTCAGTTTTGGATATGATGCCAACCGTCAAGTTTTGCAAGATATTAACTTGTTGATTGAGCCATACCAAACAGTGGCATTAGTTGGGCGTTCTGGTTCTGGTAAGTCTACTTTAGTTAAATTGCTGTTGCGATATTTTGAACCTCAAGAAGGTCAAATTCTGATTGATGGTCAAGATATTAGCACTTTGAATGTGGGTAAGTATAGACGAAGGCTAGCGATCGTTCACCAAGAAGTAGACGTTTTCAACGGTACTATATTAGATAACCTCACTTATGGTAGGCGGCATGCTAGTTTTGAGCAGGTTCAGGAAGCTTGTAGAATCGCCAGAGTCGATGAAGTAGTGCAGCAGTTACCCAAAGGTTATTACACCGTTGTAGGAGAAAGAGGTGTCAGGTTATCTGGAGGACAAAGACAACGGTTAGGAATTGCAAGGGCGTTGCTAGTGGAACCAGATGTGCTGATTTTCGACGAAGCCACTTCTAGCTTAGATTATGAATCTGAGCGTTCAATTCAGCTAGCGATGCGATCGATTCAGGGCACTTGCACCACTATTGTGATTGCCCACCGTTTAAGTACAGTGCGAGAAGCAGATAAAATTGTAGTTTTGGAGCAAGGAAAGATTGTAGAAGTGGGTAGCCACGATGAACTCTTGCATCAAGAAGGCATTTACCGCCGTTTGCACTCCCTGCAAGAAACAGGAGAACTCCTAAGTTAGGGGATAATACCACATTTTGGATTTGAGATTGACTCCATGAATTAATCCGCTTGATTAAATCGACTTTATTAACAGTAAGGTCGATTTTTCCCAATTGTAACTAACAGCATTATCTTACTACTAATTAATGTATATCTAATCGCTTAAGATAAAAATTTGCAATTTAATATCTCTATATTATATAAAAATATTAAAATTATATCATTACAAAATTTACTATAAAAAGCAGTACTAAAAAACTACCAAATAGTAGCCTTTTAATAATCATTATAAATTATTGAATATTTAATTTTTTGGAAGTCTAAATTAGAATTAGCTATCCTCACATTAGTACAAGGAATTGGCTATTTATTAAAGTTGTTATTGAGATGTTAAAAACCAAGTACAGATTTAACTAATTCGTAGCGAGTTAAATTTGGCAAGACTCTGTGCCCCTACCCTACGCGAAGGCGTACCACTTCGTGGAAGCAAGCTACGCGTAGCGTCTCGTAGAGAAGCGCTTATGCACTTAGCTTTGCTACCTAGTGCGTTTAAAAACGCTACGATTTCACACAAAACGGTACTAAAGTTTACTCTTATCTGCTTCTTTTTGTGCCGCCTCACTATATTTCTTATATAGTTGAGTCCGAATTTTAGCTTCCTGATAACGGCTGTGGTTTTGTGGCACCGTACCCATTAAATCTGAAGCTCGTTGCCACTTAGCAGCGATCTCTAGCCATTGAGTTGAGCTTGTGGCTGTTTTACCAGATGTAGAAGCTTGATTTGCAATTCGCACAGATATTGCAAATGGGTCATCAGATGGCTCATCAAAGCTATTGCTAGGAACACGAGATGATGTTTGGGCTTTCCTCTGGTTAGTATTTTCTGTAGTTAAAGATTTGGAAGTTTGTGGTTGCATTAGGTTTTTCAGTTTATCACCTAACTGGGCATAAACAATCCAACTAAGTAACAACAGTGAGCATAAACCAGCAGCTGCTAATACTTTGGTTTTAGGTGTATTACTATGTTTTTCTTTGTTAATAAGTACCAAAGGACGAGAGACTTGAGTTTTAGGAAAATTTGGTTTTCCTAAGTCAGCTTGAGCTTCTGTAAAATCTTTAATTAATTGCTTTACAATATTAGGCTGAATTAAGGCGATTTCCTGTGACCAGAGCAATTGGTTGTCGCGATCGCTATCTATCTCTTTTAACCATAGTAATTGTTGTTCTCGAACAATCCGACTGTTGATATTGACTCGGCGAATGTGGCGCGGAGCAATAGACTCAAGAATTTGCTGGATTTGTTCTACGAGGTGAGATTGCTCAAGTTGCTCTATCCTAGCCGCCTCACACAGAAGTTGTAAAACACCATCAGAAAAAATGGCTCTAGTTCTGACACCAGATTTGGCTAGCTTTTCATTTAATAACTGAATAATCGCAGCAACGCTCCCTTGGTGAGCTTGCCAACCGATATCATTTATTCGATCTACCATCTGAGGTTTGGTGATAACTCTTCCACCCTGACTGATTAACGTATTCATTAATTTAGGGACTCTTTTCTACTGACCTTGATCTTGTCTTCGATTTTACGAGTAAAAAGATGAGTTGCCAAATAAAATCATAAAAGTCGAGCCTTCCTTCTCGGTTCGGTAAAGATGCTCGATCGCGCTCAGTTAATTTAACACTCCCACGCTTAAAAAGCGTAAGATTCTTGAACTGAAACTGCGCTTTTAGGTTAACGCCGATGCTGGCGGACGAGCTACCTGTTTGACATACTACATTATGATGTCTTTTGGCGATCGCATAAATTCAAGTTAAGTTAGCTAAATACTATCAGGGTCAACACCAAGCGATCGTAACTGTTCCCTCAACCTTTCTACCTGCAACTCTGCTTGTTTTACTTGCTCTTGGGCTTGTTCCCTCGCTAATCTTTCTTGTTTCAGCGCCTCTGCCAATTCCTCTGGAATCAGTAACTTTTCCCCAGTGTCTTCTCGATAAAAACCAATCAGTTCTCCCTCTATTTGCAACCGCAGCTGCAAAGGTTCACATCGACTATCTGTAATTGGTTCATACACCTCGCCTCGCAGCCGATACCCTTGCAATTGCTCCTTAATCCACTCTCCCTTGGGGTCAAATAACCAGTATTCCAGTACCCCTAACTGCTCATACAACGTCTTTTTGAAGCCCATATCCTGGTTTTTAGTACCCTCCGAGGTCATCTCAAAGACGACTACAGGTACTTGTCCCTCTTCCCATATTTTGTAATTATCCCGACCTCCAGGAGCAACATTAAAAATCACCATTACATCTGGAGCTACTCGCAATCTCGGAAAACCTTGAGCATAGTAGAGAAACTGGTTACTCAAAACTGTTGCTTGCCTACCCAGCAAATATTGCCTCAATACTTCTAAAGTTGCCAGTAGAGCGCATAAATGAACATAACTTTCTGCCAAAGGTTCACCATCCGAGCTTGGATAAAAAACTTCTGTTGATTGAGAACTCGGTAAAAGGCTAGTCATAATTAGCCACCTGATTGAAAATATGGGTGGATAACTATATTATCTCAGACACTTTCGCTGATATTTCTGGAACTGTCATTGTGTGAGACATCTTTCACAAAGGAAACAAAATAGCTGTATCAGGATAAATTTGTGAGTCATTCTCGCTTTTTTTGCCTTTTTATCAGAATGGCAAGACTATTTAGTACAGCGATCGCTACATTAGAAGATATATATAAATAAAAATCATTGTTGATTTTTATTCGTTCGCAGTTCACACAAAACCATGAGTGCAAGTACCATTATTTCCGAAAATCCCTTACTCCAAGGCGTTGGCTTACCTCCCTTTGCAGAGATTAAACCAGAACGAGTAGTACCAGCCTTCAATCAGCTGTTGGCAGAACTTGACCAGCAGCTTGCCACCTTAGAAGCTAGTGTACAGCCTACTTGGAGTGGTTTAGTAGAACCTTTAGAAAAGCTGACAGAACGGCTTACCTGGAGTTGGGGGGTGGTGAATCATTTAATGGGTGTTAAAAATAGCCCGGAACTGCGCGAAGCTCATGAAATCGTACAGCCACTAGTCGTACAATTTATCAACAAGCTCGGTCAAAGTCAACCTATTTACAATGCTTTTAAAGCACTCCGTACCAGTGACAATTGGGCAACTTTAGAATTAGCCCAACAGCGCATTGTAGAAGCCGCCATTCGAGATGCAGAACTTTCTGGTGTTGGCTTAGAAGGAGAGGTCAGAGAGCGTTTCAACGCCATACAGATGGAGTTAGCAGAACTTTCTACCAAATTTTCTAACCATGTACTTGATGCCACGAAAGCCTTCAGCTTAACCCTGACAACACAAGCGGAAATTGAAGGTTTACCACCAAGCTTAGTGAGTCTAGCAGCCCAAGTTGCTCGTGCAGCAGGCGAAAGTAACGCCACCCCAGAAAATGGCCCTTGGCGGATTACTTTAGACTTCCCCAGCTATGGCCCTTTCATGCAGCACAGCACCCGGCGAGATTTGCGTGAAAAGCTCTACAAAGCTCATATCACCCGCGCTTCTACTGGCGATTTAGATAACAACCCCTTAATTGAGCGCATTTTGAAGTTGCGCCAAGAACTCGCAGATATATTAGGCTTTAAAAGTTTTGCTCAATTGAGTCTGGCTAGTAAAATGGCTCCTAATGTTGAGGCAGTCAACGCCCTATTAGAAGAACTACGCCATGCTAGTTATGATGCTGCTGTCAAAGACTTGGTAGAACTCAAAGCTTTTGCAGCAGCACAGGGAGCAGCAGAAGCTGAGGATTTAAAACACTGGGATATCAGCTTTTGGGCAGAACGCCAACGAGAAGCAAAATTTGCCTTTACTGCTGAAGAATTGCGTCCCTACTTTCCGCTTCCCCAAGTGTTAGACGGCTTATTTGGATTAGTCAAGCGGCTGTTTGGTGTTACTGTCACTTCTGCCGATGGTCAAGCCCCAGTCTGGCATGAGGATGTACGTTATTTCCAAATTGCTGACGAAACTGGTTCTCCCATAGCCTACTTCTACTTAGACCCTTACAGCCGTCCAGCCGAAAAACGCGGTGGTGCTTGGATGGATGTGTGCATCAATCGGGCCAAAATCACTGAAAATGGTGTCACTACCATCCGCTTACCAATAGCTTATTTAGTGTGTAATCAAAGTCCTCCCGTAGATGGTAAACCTAGTTTAATGACCTTCTATGAAGTAGAGACTTTGTTCCACGAGTTTGGTCATGGATTGCACCATCTGCTTACTAAGGTTAATTATCCCGGAGCTGCAGGCATCAATAATGTGGAGTGGGATGCAGTGGAACTACCTAGTCAGTTTATGGAAAACTGGTGCTATGAGCGAACCACTTTCTTTGGAATGGCGAAGCATTATGAAACTGGTGAAGCCCTACCGGAGCATTATTATCAAAAGCTGCTAGCGGCGCGTAATTATATGAGTGGCACTGCTATGTTGCGGCAGATTCACCTAAGCAGTCTTGATTTAGAACTACACTACCGCTATCACCCTGGTAGTAGTGAAACTCCATCAGATGTGCGTCATCGCATAGCCAAGACTACTACCGTTTTACAGCCACTTCCAGAAGATGCAATTTTATGTGCTTTTGGGCATATTTTTGAGGGTGGTTATGCGGCGGGTTACTACAGTTATAAGTGGGCCGAGGTACTGAGTGCTGATGCTTTTGCCGCTTTTGAAGAAGCTGGTCTAGAAGATGAAGAGGCTATAAAAGCTACAGGTCGGCGTTATCGGGATACGGTACTCGCACTTGGTGGTGGTCAGCACCCAATGGAGGTATTTAAAACTTTTCGGGGTCGTGAACCAAGTACGATCGCTTTACTCAGACACAATGGTTTAGTCAGTGCTGCTGTAAACTAAACAATACCACTGTAGGGAGGTTGCATTGCAACCTCCCTACTCGCATCAACTCTTTGTTATCTAGCATTTAGCGATCGCAAAGCTCGTTATTCTGATACTAGTGGATTTTACCCCAAGTCTTGCCCTGTCGAAGTCACAGGGAAAGACTTAAACTTTAGACGTGAGAAACCTTGATATTTCCGCATGTGCCAACACAGCAGATGGTTCGCGCTGGAGAGCATTATAATACTTTCTCTCGAAGGTATTGCCTGTCTCTAACGGTACAATCAGCGTGCGGACATCAGTAATCAACTTTTCAAAATCGTCCATTGATATCGGTTCATCAGCTTCGAGCATTTCATCAACTTGCACAACTACCTCAGAAATGCGATGCAGCCAAGCAAATTGTTCATGAGCGATAACTAGCTGAAGTAATTCTCCGCTTGATACTCGTCCACTAACCTGTTCATAGGCAATGCGTTCTGTTTCCAACAACATCTTATGAAGGTGGAGTAATTTATTTCGTAAATCACGCAGATATTGATGTTGACGTATTCTTTGTGAAAGTGTGTTAGAAGTCAATGTTAATCATCCTCTCGTTACAATAGTCTTCAATAGCTTAAATAATTGCTGCGTCAGTATTTATCACCAATAGACTGTAGCGAACAACTGGCTTGTTGAGTGATACCGTAGCGATGCATAGACGCTTGCCGCTCCAACTTTCTCTCCAAGACACTCTAACTAGATCGACAGTCAAGATATATCGCCACTCCCTCATTGTCTTGTGCAAACAGCACTATTAGCCATCTGCACTCAGTTAATCTATTCGGTTTCCTTGTTAAGACGTATAAAAATCAACATATCTTTTTATAAGCGTTACATCTTATATCGGATTAATCATATATTAGCATAAACTTATAAGAAGTAGATAGTTATAGAACCTAGTGAGAAAATGTCAATTATGGGAAAACAGTCCTAATGTCCCTAGCATACGTAATTCTAGGTCTTCTTCAGCAGCAAGAAATGACGGGCTACGACCTTAAAACCAGCTGCTTTGATCAATGTATTGCCCATTTGTGGCCAGCAGACCAGGCACAAATTTACAGAACTCTCGATAAGCTAGTTGAGCAAGGCTGGATTACCTGTACGATTGAGATTCAGCACGATCGCCCCAATCGCAAAGTTTACACTGTGACGGAGCTAGGGAAAGCTGAATTTGCCCAATGGCTTGGGACTCATCAGCCGTTACCAACTTTACGAGAACCTTTGCTAGTCCAGTTGCATTTTGCAGATCAGTTGTCGAATGAAGCAATCATTCACCTACTGGAGCAACAATTGGCGGCTCGAAGCAAAAAGCTTGCTGAATGCGAAATCATTGATTTGCCTTCACTTGGTGATGATTCTGCCAACCGTGAGCAGGTAATGCAAAGGCTGGTGCTGGAGTTGTTAATCAGAAGAGAACAGACTTATATTAATTGGTTGAAGACAGCGATTAATGTTATCGCTCACCAAAAGCCATATCCATCACATTACCAAATTTTATAAATGCCAACAATAGCAGTAAATCCTTATCTCGATCGCAATTTTGCTCCAATCCGTGAAGAAATCACCACCGACAAATTGCCAGTCATCGGTGAATTACCCCTTGATTTATCGGGGATGTTTGTACGGAATGGCCCTAACCCTCAATGGACACCCATTGGTCAATATCACTGGTTTGACGGAGATGGGATGCTACATGGTGTGCAAATTAGCAACGGCGTAGCCACTTATCGTAACCGCTACGTTCAGACAGACGGATGGAAAAAAGAACGAGAAGCGGGTGAGGCTCTGTGGAGTGGGCTTTTAGAACCACCGCGAATGGATAATCCCCACGGCCCCCGCAAAAACACTGCCAATACCGCCTTAGTATGGCACGCGGGTCAGATGTTGGCACTGAACGAAAGTGGTAAACCTCACGCCATCAAGCTTCCTGAATTAGAAACCATTGGGGAGTATAGCTACAATGGGAAGCTAATTTCTGCCTTCACAGCTCATCCCAAGGTAGACCCGGTGACGGGCGAGATGATCTTCTTTGGCTACTCTGTGTTTACGCCACCATACCTGCAATATAGTGTTGTCTCAGCACAAGGCGAACTTTTGCGGACAGTGCCAATTGACCTCTCCATAGGAGTGATGATGCACGATTTCGCCATCACTGAAAACTACACCATTTTTATGGATTTGCCGTTGACTTTTAGCGCCGAGCGATCGCAACGAGGAGAACCTGTGATGATGTTTGAGCGCGATCGCCCCAGTCGTTTTGGCATTCTACCACGTCATGGTGATAACAGTAATATCCGATGGTTTGAGAGCCCCTCTTGCTACGTCTTCCATACCCTCAATGCTTACGAAGATGGAGATGAAGTAGTGCTTATCGCCTGTCGTATGAGTTCTACTACTGTGTTGATTTCTGATGATTCCCAACCCGACCCAGAAGGAAATATCCCGCGTTTGTATCGCTGGCGATTTAATCTCAGCACGGGGACAGTGCGTGAGGAGATGTTAGATGATGTAGCGTCAGAATTTCCCCGCGTCAACGAAAATCTATTGGGGCGGCAAACCCGATATGGCTACAGTAACAAAATGGCGAATAGTTCATTACCTTTATTTGAAGGTATCATTAAGTACGATTTAAACAGTGGAAATTCTCAAACCCACGAATTCGGACAGGGACGCTATGGTGGTGAAGCTGTGTTTGCGCCGCGTCCTGGTGCAATTGCTGAGGATGATGGCTGGCTTGTGACTTTCGTTCATGATGAGAATTCAAACACTTCAGAATTAGTAGTCGTGAATGCCCAAGATTTAACTGCTGAACCTGTAGCGCGGGTGATAATTCCTCAACGAGTACCTTATGGATTTCATGGTGCTTGGGTTGCACAGTAATAGCTAAATGGGCGGTTACAAACCGCCCCTACTCAAATTATTTTTCCCTATAACCTCCAGCGTAGTCAATTACGCAGATTGTTCTATATGATTTGTGAGTTCCATAAGCAACGCCAGACACTTTAAAAGCGCCGTTAAATATATTTTTTCTATGGCCGCGATCGCGCACGCCATCATCAATAATTAATTGCATGACGATATCTTGGGCAGTGTTTGGGCCATAACTAATATTTTCGCCAGCCGTTGTTTGCCATGCACCATAGCGGTTGATGCGAGTAAAAGGGTTGCTACCATCGCTACCATCATGACCTGTAACACCTTTTGGCCCTTGGTCTTTAACATGGTCTTTTGCTCCTAAAGACATACCTTTAGAGGCACTCAACGCTCCTACAGGACGTGCAGATTTCAAAAATGCGATCGCTTCATCGACTGCTTTGACTCCTTCTTGAGTTCGCAAATAGGTATTATTAGAAATTTTGACTCGGTTCCCTTCAAAGCGCTTCTTATAGTTTTCCAGAATCGGGAGATATGATTTGGGATTTGTTCGTACCTTATTCGTTTCAATAATTACCTGTTGTTCCAACGGTGAAAGATAACTCGCACTTGCTAATAGCGTTGGACTGGTTGGTTGAACTACGGCTGGATTCGAGTTTGCCACAGATGGGCTAGATTGCAATAGTTGATTTGAGCAACCCAATATCAGGGTAACTGGCAAAAGTACCCAAAGTTTAATGCGATGCATTCATTACCTCACAATTTTTGTATGCATTAATTTAGTGAATTAGAAGAAATAATAATTTTCAACACGTAGAGAAGTTTCTAGACGCTTCTTTATTCTAAATTTTAGAAACGGCTTGTTGTCAGACATCAGAATTTCTATCAGTTGCCTAATAAGAACGAAAATGAGTTTATTAAGAGTTATAGATAACCCTGCGATCGTCTTTGTTCCTTGAGTGTTAAAAAAAGATTACTTAATACCTGTTGTAACCTAGTTAACACTCAAACGTAAACTAAAAAAAATATTTTTACTTTATTACGGCTGCTTTGAAGTAAATTAATTCAGAATATTGGCTAGTAGAAAATATAATGCAAATTTTTTATTTGCATATTTGCGTTTAACAGTAAAACGCAGAGTTGATATTGTGTCCGCTTAAACAAGTGTTATTGCGATCGCTTTTTTTCAGTGCAGGGAAACAAGCCCGAAAAGAACCTTGCGATGGCGCAAGTGCCCGCCGTAGGCGATCGCTAATTTTACTCGCAATTAACTAATGACGTGTGATTTACCAGATATAATATTACACTTTGAGAAACCAACGTTGCTGATACATCAGAACACCAATACCCCACCACAAAAACACGGTGACTAGAGCAAACAACAGGGAACCATTCAGAAGTCCTGCCCAAGATGCGAAAAAATTCTGGTAAATCCAATTGTAGGTACTGGGAGCGTCTTTGCCTGTGCCGATAGTGGTTTTCACTAAGATTTTAATCAACAAAACAGATGGAACGAAAAGAGCGATCGCATTTAAGCCCATAATTTCAAAAGGTTTACTCCAGCGACGATTCAGCCGGACTTCGATGAGTTCATAACAAGCTGCTAGCAAAAGTAATGCCCAACCGCTAGTAAAGACTACATAAGAACTTGTCCACAGCTTTTTGTTGATGGGAAATGTCCAGCCCCACGCCCAACCGATAATTAAACAACCAACTCCAAATAATCCTAACCCGATGCTTGTGCGTGATTGTACAGGTTGGCTGCGTATCCATTGACCTGTAAAGTAGCCAGCGAGAACGCTTACTATCGCAGGAATAGTACTGAACAGTCCCTCTGGATCTCCCATAAATTTGAAACCATCACCTTTATATAGATGTGCTTTGGGAATAATCATCCGGTCAATATAAGCGCCCAAATTACCTTCTCGTGTTAGAACTCCCGCGCCATAATCTGGCACTGGTAGATACATCATCATTAGCCAGTAGCCAATGAGTATTACTGCTGCAAGTATCCATTGACCTTTGCGCGGAAGGTTGAGAACTATCAAGGAAGCCAGGAGATAGGTAATGCTGATGCGCTGTAATACTCCCATAATGCGGATGCTACTCAAATCAAAAGTCCAAACACCTTGATTCCAAAAGCCATTTAGTAGCAATCCCAAGGCAAACAGAATAGCGGCGCGGCGGAAGATACGCCAGTAAATAGCTGAAGTTGGTTTGTTATCTTCGGTGTACTTTGACAGCGAGAAAGTCATCGCTACACCAACAATGAAGAGAAAGAAAGGGAATACCAAATCAGTTGGCGTGCAACCGTGCCAATCGGCGTGGGCTAAGGGAGGATATACATCATCTGCGACTCCCGCCATATTGACGAGAATCATAGCAGCGATCGTAATGCCGCGAAAAACATCCAGTGAAGTCAGGCGCATAAAGGGAATTTTTTCTTTGATGAGTATCTAAGTTACTCCGCCTCATGCAGCTAATCAAGCAAAATTTATATACTCGGATACAAGGTAAAATTTTGTTAAGTAATTACCACCATTTGTTATGCCAGTCAAAGTTGGAGATACTGCTCCTAATTTCACTCTACCTGCTCAAAACGGTTCAACAGTGAGCCTTCAAGATTTTCGCGGCACGAAAGCTGTTGTCCTATATTTTTATCCCAAGGATGACACACCCGGATGTACGGCTGAATCCTGCGCCTTTCGTGATCAATATGAAGTGTTTAAAAGTGTTGGTGCTGAAGTTGTCGGCGTGAGTGCTGACTCTAGCGAATCTCACCAAAAATTTGCTGCAAAATATAATCTACCTTTTACCCTGTTAACTGACAAAGGCGACCAAGTACGGAAGCTATATGGCGCAACAGCAGCCTTTGGCTTATTCCCTGGTCGCGTTACTTACGTCATAGACCAACAGGGAGTTGTGCAATACGTTTTTGATTCAATGTTGAACTTTAAAGGTCATGTTGAGGAAGCATTGAAAACTTTGCAACAGATTGCAAAATGAGGGATTGGGGATTAGGGATTGGGTACTGGGGATTGAGAAACTCTTTCCCAGTACCCAGTCTCCAGTCCCCAGTCGCTTCTCCCTAGCCCCTATTTAGAATGCAACTTTTCCGGCATGACAATATTATTGTGGCTTGACTTGCCATTCTTGCCGTTAGTATGACCGTTACTATTGCGGGGATGAATCACACCATAACCGCCGTGGTTGCGTTCATAAATTACATTAATCTCTCCAGTTTCAGAATTACGGAACATATAAAAGTCGTGTCCCACAAGTTGCAGTTGTTCCAGGGCTTCTGCAAGGGTCATCGGTGGCATGGAAAAGTATTTGGTGCGGACGACTTCGTTGGGCAATTCGGGAGTGCGATCGCCAATTAAATCTGGGACTACCGACTCTGCAACAACTACTTCTGTTGGTTGGGGCTGAGTTTTTTGATCTTGACGGCGTTCTTTATATTTCCGCAGTTGACGGGCAATTTTATCTGCAACTAAGTCAATGCTGGCATATAGATTTTCGCTACTTTCCTCGGCACGGATAACGCTACCATTAGCGTAAATAGTTACTTCAGCTGCTTGTCTAGTATTAATTCGAGGATTACGGGCTACGCTAAGATGCACATCCACTTCATTTGTGATGCTCTGAAAGTGACTAGCTGCTTTTTCAATCTTTTGATGTACATATTCCCGAATCGCATCGGTGATTTCAATATTTTTGCTGTGGATGACAAGCTTCATGTAAACTCTCCCACTGAATATTTGATGTGTGAATTTGCTTTGTATGAAAAGAAATTGCGGTAAGGTCTATTACTCCCGCCAAAACAAATTGTGAACTGTTTCTATCTAATGCTGGTAAGCTATCTTTAAGCTTACTGCATCTAAGTTTTTGCTCATTATACCCTTAATTTTCCTCCTCATCTCTGCGCTGATATCCAATTGGATTTCCACATAGAACTATTTGGTGAGGAAATTTTAGCGGTAGCTCTCGTAACTGTCTTCTCTATTAAAACAACGCTTACAGAACTGTTGATAGTTGCTCCTTCTGTGTCCGATTGAGGTTTACTCTCTGTTGATCGACAACACGAGTATTTATAGAAGTTGATCTTGCTTTAATATGCAAAACAAGATTATTAGAGTCATCAGCCAGTGCATCGTTCTTAATTGTCTTGGCATGATGCTTATTGCAGAGAATTCCTCCTAAAACCTATTGAGGTTGTATATTCAAACTAGCACTTTGTATTTTCTAATGCATGTTCCCTTGACTTTCCTTTAAAATCCTTTGCAAATCTTGACACTTTTGGACTTCAATCCTGTAAATCGCAATATATTTTATTCCTAATACCAGTTGATTTTTGGCATGATCCGTAGTAAAGAATCACACAATAACCTTTGTTTGCTGTATAACCAAGGATTAATGCCTTACTTAGATGCTCATGGATGGCAGCGATCGCTCCTCACTGAACGCATCCATGACCCTAGTCTAGATGACGTGTTAATTTTGCTAGAACATCCACCTGTCTACACTTTGGGGCAAGGAAGCAACTCAGACTTTATCAAATTTGATATTGATAAAGGTGAATATGATGTGCATCGAGTTGAAAGAGGCGGCGAAGTTACTTATCATTGTCCCGGTCAACTAGTGGGGTATCCAATTTTAAATCTGCAACGTTATCGTAAAGACCTGCATTGGTACTTACGCCAACTCGAAGAAGTCATAATTCGCGTATTGAGAGTTTATGGGTTGCAGGGAGAAAGAATTCCAGCTTTTACTGGTGTTTGGTTACAAGGGCGAAAAGTTGCGGCTATTGGGATTAAAGTCAGCCGTTGGATTACTATGCACGGCTTTGCATTAAATGTTTGTCCAGATATGAAAGGCTTTGAGCGCATTGTACCCTGCGGTATTTCTGATAAACCTGTAGGCAGTTTAGCCGAGTGGATTCCAGGTATTACTTGCCAAGAAGTCCGTTTTTATATGGCACAGTGCTTTGCTGAAGTATTTGGAGTGGAAGTAATCGAATCACAGCCTCAAGACTTTTTCCGGTCTGAGTAAATTTAGTCTGTATTTATGTAACAAATACTATAGCAGCCCTATGGAAATTATGAGACACTAATGAGAGTAGCCTATATCTAAATAGTATCAAAATAACTATTTAACTACGGTTGTCAAACCTAAAATCCGATTATTTACAAATTTCTATACTAAATTTTTACGGCTGTCAAGCACAACTTTGCGCGTGAATTACTCAAATAATTGCCAGGTATATACCCCATCGTTAACGTCTCTGAGAGAACGTGATTTGACAGCTTTGATAGAACTATTTGATAGAGACGATGGTGATGAAATTGAAGCCGACATCAGTGCTAGTTTGTTTTGGCTGATACCTGAGCCTTGTTGGGAAGACGATCCCTTTGATTTCTTGCGCGAGTATCTTTAAGTAAGTAGGTCGGCGCAATTAAAGCTAACTAGCTAAGGCTGTCATTTGTCCTTTGTCATTGGTCATTAGTAAAGATTTTAAGCCTATTTACGTTTCGTAATATACTTGGATTTTTTCGCGCCGACTTACTTAGTGCTGAGTATCGTGAGTTTAAAGGAAGCCTTTAATTACGAATTACGAATTACTTGAAGGCGACTGAGGAAAATACGCAGGCGATCGCTTTGAGGATTGGTCAGTACTTCATAAGCTGAACCTTTTTCTGCCACAATACCTTTGTCTAAAAATATCACCTGATGGGCTACTTCTTTTGCAAATTGCATTTCATGGGTGACAATCACCATTGTCATTCCCTCTGCTGCCAATTGTTGCATTACTTGCAAAACTTCGCCGACGAGTTCGGGATCTAGGGCGCTGGTGGGTTCGTCAAATAACATGATTTGGGGATTCATACATAAGCTACGAGCGATCGCTACTCGTTGCTTTTGTCCGCCAGAAAGTTGTTCGGGATAAGCAGCTGCTTTGTCATGTAAGCCAACTTTCTCTAAATACAATCTCGCTAGTTGGGCGCTTTCCTTGGGTGTTTTACCCAGAACTTTACGCGGTGCAAGTGTCATATTTTCCAGGACGCTGAGATGAGGAAACAGGTTGAACTGTTGAAAAACCATACCTACTTGTGTCCGTAGTTGGCGCAGTTGATTATAGTTGACAGTGGGGCGAGATAAGTTGATACCGTTGATTATTAAACGCCCGTTGTCAATGGTTTCTAAGCGATTAAAGCAGCGTAATAGAGTACTTTTACCACAGCCGGAGGAACCGATAACTGCAACAACTTCTCCCCGGTTGATTTCGCCTGTGATTCCTTTGAGGACTTTTAGGGAACCAAAGTTTTTTTCGATATTGTCAAAAATAATTGCGGGGATGGTATTGTTCATTACTTGTGTCAAGCTGCTCTACAGTTGATTGTAAGGTTTTAAGGAACCGCAGAGGCGCAGAGGTAAGAGAAAATAATATGGCTAAGTTTGGTTTTGGGCGTTGGCTGCGCTGGTGTGTGGTTGTTAGTTTTGGTTGTTTGTTATTGGCTGGGTGTGCTGTGAACTCTAATGCGGGAAAAACTTTGCGAGTTGCGACAGAACCAGCATTCCCACCTTTTGAGTTTAAAAAACAAGGTGGTGAGTTACAGGGTTTTTCGATTGATTTGATGAATGCGATCGCAGTTGCAGCTAAATTTAAAGTCGATTTTCAAAGTATGCCTTTTGATGGTATGATACCGGCTTTGGCAGCCAAAACGGTAGATGCGGCGATTAGTTCGATCACGATTACAGAGGAAAGGGCAAAGACAATTTCTTTTTCCCGTCCTTATTTTAAAGCTGGGTTAGCGATCGCAATCCGTGCAGACGATCAAAATATTACTGGCTTTGACAGTCTCAAAAATAAAAAAATTGCTGTTCAAATTGGTACAACTGGAGCTGCAAAAGCTAAGAGTATTCCTGGAGTGCAACTTCGTAGTTTTGATTCAGCACCTGTAGCCCTACAAGAATTGGCCAATGGTAATGTGGATGCGGTAATCAATGATGCGCCAGTGACTTTATATGCTATTAATACGGGCAATCTTCAGGGAATAAAAATAGTACAGCAATTGCTGACGGAGGAGTTCTATGGCATTGCTACAGCTAAAAATTCGCCAAATTTGGCATTAATAAATGATGGTTTGGAGAGAGTGTTTAAAAATGGCACCTATTCCCAAATTTACCAAAAATGGTTTAAAATCAAACCGCCATCACTACCAGCTAAATCACCATTTGAAAACCAGAATAGTACTAGCTCACCTAAAATATTTACCTCAATTGCCGTAATTTTGCAGGCTTTTCCAACTTTATTACAGGGAGCATTGGTAACGTTACAATTAACAATAATTTCTGTAGTTTTTGGTTTAATTGGAGGTTCCCTAATTGGTATTGTCCGACTTTCTCGCATCGCACCTGTGCGTTGGCTAGCGAGAGCCTATGTAGATTTTTTTCGGGGAACACCTTTATTGGTGCAAATTTTTATGATTTACTTTGGTTTACCAGCAATTTCGCAAGAACTTAGTTTTACATTTACTTTTGATCGCCTAACTGCTGGAATAATTGCCTTAAGTTTGAATAACGCCGCCTACACCGCCGAAGTTGTGCGTGCAGGGATTCAATCGATTGAAATAGGACAAGCAGAAGCAGCAAAATCATTAGGTTTGAGTTCTATACAAACGATGAGTTATGTCATTTTTCCCCAAGCTTTTCGCCGGATGATTCCACCTTTGGGTAATGACTTTATCAGTTTATTGAAAGATACTAGTTTAGTTTCTGTAATTGGGTTGGAAGAATTACTACGTAAAGGACAGTTAATTGTTGCTGACAACTATCGCGCCTTTGAAATTTACGCAGGTGTAGCGGTGGTTTATTTATGTTTAACGTTACTTTTTTCACAGGCATTTAGTCACTTAGAACTGTGGATGAATCCAGTTAAACGGCACAGGTGACTTTTTTATTCATTCGCTTGCCAGTCGTACAGAATTCTTCTAAATTATGACTCCTGAATTCTATTTTGATAAAGTCTAGTTTAAACAATGTTTTAAAGGGGTCTTTTTTACCGCTTAAAAACTAGAGCTTTTTCAACAGCCATTTGAAATATGTAGCTTTTGCTATATAAAGTTTGCAGCCAATACTGTAAAAGCTAATGGTTTCAACCTGGATAAAATTTATTTATACAATTTAATCTATAAGTATGTATCTATACAAATAATAAATATTGCATTGTTTGTAATTATTGTCTGGTTATTATAAAATTGTAAGAAATATCGTACTAACAATAAAAATACTCAAATACAGTCATTTAGTGAGTAACAATCATATCTACTGAGTATCAACACAGCAAGGACTAATAGAGATAAACTAGATAAAAGAGAAATTAAAAGTTGCTTACAATAACATAATAAGTATTGAAAAAATAAAATTTTGATGAAAATCATAACAATTTAAACACTTTTTTAGAGCCAACTTAAAGCAGAATACATAGATGCGGATAATTGGACATATCAACTACAAAAGGTACTACCCATGAGTTCCCGCGCCCTGCTGTTAATAAATCGTCATGCCCGCCAAGGGCAAAAGAGTCTGTCGGAAGCGATTGAATATCTGAAAACACTCGGCTTTGATTTAATTGAGGAGTCTACAGAAGATCCAAAACATCTTACTGAAGTCATATTTCGCTATCAGCATCAAGTTGATCTAGTAATCATTGGTGGAGGAGATGGCACTCTCAATGCAGCAGTAGATGCTTTAGTTGAGACTCAGTTGCCCTTGGGAATTTTACCTTTAGGAACTGCCAACGACCTAGCGAGGACTTTGGAAATACCAAATTCACTCAGCGAAGCTTGCCAAATTATTGCAAATAGAAATTTACGCCACATCGACTTAGGTTGGGTAAACGGCAAGCACTTTTTTAACGTTGCCAGTCTGGGATTGAGTGTAAAAATTACCCAGCGACTTACCAAAGAAGTCAAACGCCGTTGGGGAATATTTGCTTATGCCGCCACTGCATTGCAAGTGACTTGGGAAGCTAGACCTTTTACTGCGGAGATTGTAATCAATGGTGAATCAGTTCGCGTAAAAACAGTACAAATTGCTGTAGGTAACGGCCGTTATTACGGCGGTGGTATGGCAGTGGCTGACGATGCCACAATAGATGACCAAAGGCTAGACCTCTATAGCTTGGAAATTAAACACTGGTGGCAGATTATACTATTACTCCCTGATATGCGAGAAGGGCGACATATACATTGGCAGAGTGTACGTTCTCTTCAAGGTCAAGAAATAAAAGTATATACTCGCAAACCTCGTCCTATCAATACAGATGGTGAAATTACTACTTACACACCGGCTCATTTTAGGGTTATACCTAAAGCTATAGCTGTTTTAGCACCCCCAGAAATTAGGAGTTAGGAGTATTCTCCCTCATCTCCTCCAGTTACTCTATTTCCCTCTGCTAAAAATGTGGGAAGTCGCATCAACTCACGCCAAATGCATCTGAGATTTTCTCAAGATATAAAGTCCCTGTTACAACGCCTAGCGGAACAACCGCTTACTCTAGGTGATATTCTGGCAGAAACCTCAGAACGAGGATTCAGCCTGGTAATTACATTATTAGTTTTGCCTTTTTTATTTCCTATGCCACCAGGATTAACTGGCCCTTTTGGTGGTGCTTGTTTACTGTTGTCAGCGCAAATGGTTTTAGGGAGGCGATCGCCTTGGCTACCGAAAAGAATCGCGAACTACAAGTTTCCTCGTCCCTTTGCCGAGTTACTTTTACAAAATTTGGGACGTTTTACCAAAGTTTTACAGAAAATCGCCCGTCCCCGATTGGCCAAAATAGCCCATAATCCTTTGATTTGGCGAATTAATGGGTTTTGTATCTCTTTATTAACAATATTTTTAATATTACCAATTCCATTTACGAATCCTATCCCCACTATAGGTATTTTACTTTTAACTGTTGCCACCATCGAATCTGACGGTTTATTAATTTGCATCAGCTACGGCGTTACTGTCTTAATTACCTTGATGTTTGGATTTATTGGTTATGCAGTATGGTTAGCTCCTGGTTTGCTGCCATCTATATTTAAATAATAAAAGCCCGCAGCGTTAAGCTAAGGGCTGTAATTTATTAGGGTGCATCTACCATTTATTAATCCGCTGTATTAATTCCTATATCCGGGAAAATTAGTTTTTTTAACAAATTTATTTTATCGACACATTAAAAACTATAAGTAATAAAAAAGCCCGCAGCGTTAAGCTAAGGGCTGTAATTTATTAGGGTGCATCTACCATTTATTAATCCGCTTTATTAATTTCTATATCCGGGAAAATTAGTTTTTTTAACAAATTTATTTTATCAACGCATTAAAAACTATAAGTAATAAAAAAGCCCATAGCGTTAAGCTAAAGGCTGTAATTTATTAAGGTGCATCTACCATTTGTTAATCCGCTTTATTAATTCCTATATCCGGAAAAATTAGTTTTTTTAACAAATTTATTTTATCAACGCATTAAAAACTATAAGTAATAAAAAAGCCCATAGCGTTAAGCTAAGGGCTGTAATTTATTAAGGTGCATCTACCATTTATTAATCCGCTTTATTAATTCCTATATCCGGAAAAATTAGGTTTTCCAACAAATTTATTTTTTTAAAATTATAAATTTAATTAAAAAAAGCCCTCCGCTTTTAGCTGAGGGCTATGATTTAATTAAGGTGCATCTATTATTTATATATCCGCCTTAGTTCTTGCTGCATCAGGAAGAATTGAAAAAAATGGATAACTGTGGAATTGATTTCGTTAGCTCTAAAAGTAGTATTAGTCTGAACGAGGACAACCTGCGGTTTTTGACTAGATAATCATTGACTAGCTTCACAGTAATTTTACAAATATCCTCAATTTTACCTAAATACGCAAAGTTTTTGTTAATATCTCTGATGCTATATCCGCAATAGTACGAATTTAGTTTATTAGTTGGGTATATGACTATGAAAGTTAGACGCACCCAACTTCATGAAGCGATCGCCATTTCTATTAGCCCTTGCTAGCCTTTGTATTGTCGGGGGAAGCTTTTTTATCAGAACAGCTTTTAGCAGTACTAGCGAGCCTAAAATAATAACTGATACATCACGCTACAAAGAAATTCGTAATCAGCTATGGTCTGATAATGATCGAGTAAAACATTTTCCTAATCAGATTCCTACTGATGCTAAAGATGTTCGTATTGCTTACTCTCCAGAATTTTTGCAAGGAAGTACTTTTTTTCAAATTAGGCTGAAACAGCCACCAAATAAGATAGAAAAATTACTGTCACAATACAGAAATAGTGCAAAGTACAAATATAGAGGTGGTAACACAAACGACCACATAAATCAACTTAACGGTGTGCCGACAACTTTTTTCTACACCAGTGACTCTTCTACAGAATCTTTTCCAGCTACTTATGAAATACTAGTATTAAATGCAGACGACAAAGGCAGACCTGGCTTCAAATGGAATCATGGAGATAGCTATGGTGTCGCTATTAATAGTTCCGCCTCAGAAATAATCTATTGGTCTGAAAAATGGTAGCTAGCAATCCAAAATAAATTTGAATCACTATGATAAAAATCATTATTTGGGACATGACCCTTATTCATTACTAAGTGATGGTTTTACCCTTTTGGGTATATCACTTTAGGTAGTTAAAACTTATAGCCAGCATAGGTAAGATTTATAAGCTGCTTAAAAACTATCTAAATATCTAGAATGCCAACTGCTTTAATTACTGGTGCCTCTAGTGGTATTGGTAAAGCTTTTGCCCAGGAACTAGCTGCACGCAAGACAAATCTTATACTCGTAGCTCGTTCCAAAGAGAAACTAAGTCAATTAGCTAAACAACTACAAGAACAACACAAAATTCAAGTAGACGTTATAATCCAAGACCTGACGGAACCTAATGCAGCTGCTGCTGTATTTGATGTCACTAAAACAAAGGGATTAACTATTGACTTATTAATCAACAATGCTGGTTTTGGTTACTATGGCGACTTTGCTGAAGGGGATGGAGAAAGACAAATTAAAATTGTACAATTAAACGTTTTAGCATTGGTAGATTTAACCCATAAATTTCTACCCTTGATGCGGCAACGACAGTCTGGAAGTATTATTAACGTATCCTCTATTACCGCATTTCAACCGATACCATACCTTTCTGTTTATGCTGCCAGTAAAGCTTTTATTCTTAGTTTTAGTGAAGCACTATGGGCAGAAAATCGTCAATATGGTGTCCGTATTTTGGTCACTTGTCCAGGGCCAATAGAAACAAATTTTTTTGCGGAAGCTAATTTTCCTCCAGCGCTGGCAAGTACTACAGATAAAGTGTATTCTGCCGAAAAAATTGTTTGGGAATGTTTAGATGCTTTGGAAAAAGGCTATCCAACTGTTATTAGTTCTGATACTAGCACTCAAATTAGAAGCAAATTATCTCGGCTCGTACCGCGCAGACTTTTGCTGAATATATTAGCAAAACACTTTAAAGCCTAAGAGGTTTTTTGAAAAGTAGTGATGAGGTATCCAAAACTTGAGATCCTTCTAAGTACTCCTTAAAAAGGAGGACTTTGAGAAGGTTATTTTACCTTTTTTAAGGAGGGATAGGGGGGATCTCAATATAAGGGTAGACTTTTCAAATATCCTCTTAGGAGTTAAAAATTGGGGGGTAAAGAAACTGGTGAATTTAAAACTCTTAACTCCTCACTGATTACATATACCTTGTTAATTGAACTCGGTAACGGTCTTTTTTTGTAACTGCGATTTCCCCAACTTCTAAACGCCCTTTAGAGCGAATGGCGATTAAGTCACCTGATTTGACTTGAGAACTAGCTTGTGTAACTTCCTTCCAATTAACGCGGACATCACCAGCATCAATGAAGTCAACCATTTTGCTGCGGGACATACCAAAACCAGCAGATGCGATCGCATCTAACCGCAAAGAAGCCTCCACAGTAGTTAGTTCTTTTTTCTTGGGTTCCCGAACCCTTAATTCAGTTATCTCAATTCGCTGAGTCTTCACAGGAACAGATCGCACCTGTTTAAGACTCATTTCCAAAAATTCTACTAACTCTGGGGCGACAATCGCCTGGGCCCCTCGTTCTCCTAAGACAATAACGTCTCCTGTCTTTTCACGAACAATTCCTGTTCCCAACATTGCGCCTAAAAAGTCGCGGTGAGAGGCGGTATCAAACAAGAAGTTACCAGCAATTTCCACGGCGACAAGGCTGACTTGAGATTGGTCTAGGGGAAGTTCTGAACGAGCGATCGCTATTCTTTGGCGTTCAGCTTGGGGATATCCGCCCCACGCAACTAATTGCACTTCTGTTAATCGGTTAAACACCCGTTGAATTTCCGCTAATTCTGGGGGAGATAGAAAATCTGTCAAAACCACTTCCCAAGTTTTGATAGCTTGTTCGGCTTGATCAATTACACGAGCTACACTATCTCGATTTTCAACACCCTTTAAAAGTTCTTCTCGTGGCAACATTCTTAAAAATTATGAGTTATGAATTGAGAATTAAACTACTATAACTGTCTTGATTCTAACTTTAATTCCCATTTCAACAGGTTCCCATCTCTAGGAATTTGTTGCATTCCTAGTTTTTTCAAAATGCGAACCGAGGCAACACGACCGTCTGGAGAATGAGTGATAATTATCTTCAGTTCTCGCCCAGTAAAGGCAAAATTGACCAGTGCTTTTACTGCTTCAAAAGTAAATCCTTGTGTGTTGTAATGCGTAAACCAGGATTTTTTGTCAGACGCTACTTGTGTCAGCATAACCTTGGATATTTTCTGGATCAAACTGGCGTAATATTCGGGTCGCTTGCCGAGTGAGAGTTTCAGAGCCTTGAACGGCAACTAAGTATTTACCCGCGTCTAAGCGGTTTCGATAAGGCAAGGCATCACCACCACCTACGAGTAAACCGACTCCACCACCTACAACCACACCACCCATAGCACCACTAGCAGCACCCAGCAGTCCGCCAACGATGTGATTGCCAACTTCACCCGCCCAGGCAAAAGTATCTAAACCAGTGATGAGGCTGAATGTAAAACCTGCAAAAAAGCCAAATGGTATCAGCCAGGTTGCCATCAGTTGTGCTTGCTTTTTGGCTTGGTCTTTGGGGTCAATTAAGCCAAACTCGTCAGCCGTTTTATAGCCCTTCCCAAGGATAGTACTGTTTATGCCTTCTTCTTCTAAAGCTAAGTAAGCAGCTTCGGCTTGAATGCGGTCTGGTAATACGGCAACAAGGTAATTCATTGATTTTACAATTTGTCTAATATAAGTTTTGCCTTAATTAACAGCGTATCAGTCTTGGTCGAATCGATCTTACATTGGGTAAGAGTTTGGAGTTTGGAAAGGCTTTGATTCTTACTCCAATACTTTTCGGATAAACCCAATAATCTCTCTTTTGGTCTGGGGAAACGTAAATTCAAACCCTTTGCCTTTCCCCTTTCCCCCAAAATCCGAAAAGTGTTGATTCTTACTTCTCTTCCATTGTAGAGAAGGGATTGGGGGTTAGGTCTGTATTAAAACTCAACTGCAAATCGCGTAGGCGTAGCCCGCACTTCTCTACGAGACGCTCCGCGAACGGTAAGCTCAGTGACCACCGCAGGCATCGCGCAAGTAAGCATCAGTTAAATATACATGAGCCGATCACTTGAGCGAATCTAGTGGCTCACAAAAATTGTTTACGCCTTGTTTGAGGACATATATCAAAACTGGCGTTGCCAAAATCTTGGGAAATGTCGGCATTGCTTTTAGATGTTCCATCATCTTTTGAGGTGAAGTATTAAGCAAATCTTCCCGGTATTCTTGTTCGCAAATAACCACACGCCATTTTCTAGCCAAGGCATCTAACCACTCAGAATTTGCTCTTTCTGGTTGTTGTCCTGCTCTAATAGCTAGCGTCATCGCCGCATCTTCTAAATCTCCATCACAGTCTTCAATCAAATCCAGCGCTTCCATATCGCTAGGATCGTCAGCCAATTGAGAGCGAAACTGTGCAATTTCTTGAGATGTTACTTTAGTCATGAGTCTTTGACAAGGCTAGCAATCGAACATTCAGTTATGCTACATCATTTCACAAAATTCCTGTTATGCGTTTTCGCGGCACTTTCAAAATTCAAAATCTCTGTGAGAAGGTTCAGTTAAGAATTAAACTGTGCCATATTTAATTTTCATCTAGAGAGCGTTCATGTTGCCCACCCCACAAAGACCAATACTGCTCGGTTAAGAATTTTTAACTCGGAATTGGGTTTGGGGAAAAGGTTAAAGGTTAAAGGTTTTTTCTTTCCCCTTTCCCCTTCCCCTTTTCCCCAAAACCCGACAAGTATTGCCACAAAGACTGATATTTAATTTAGGTTATGCAATTTAAATCACTTTCAGCTGATCGGTGGGAATTTTAGGTGTGTAGAGAGTTAAAATTCCGGTCTTTTTTAATTAAAAAGCCTCATCTTTCAATGAGGCTTTCAGAATTTTTAATTGAGAGGTTAAGTCAGCAGTACTAGCGTAGCGCTCTGAGGGTAACAGACCGTTGTAACTGAGCTAAAGCGCGGTTGTAATCCAAAATTGCTGTGACTCGATTACCTTCAGCTCTTGTGAGGTCGTTTTCAGAGTTAATAACATCAGTTTGAGTTCCTACACCAGCTTGGAATCGCAAACGCGCTAAACGTAGAGCTTCTCTAGCTTGTTCTAAAGCGGTGTTAGAGGTTTGAACATTCTCCAAACTAGATTGCTGGGTAGAGTAGGCTTGTTCTACCTGAAAACGAATTTGGTTGCGCTGTTCAGCAAATTGAGTTTCTGCGATCGCAATATTAACACTAGACTGAGCTGCTCTTGCTCTTGCCGCTCCCCCATCATACAAATTGATGGTGGCTCTAACTCCCAATGAATAACCATCAGTAATGCTGACACTATCATCGAACTGATCTAGTAGGTTGTAACTGCCTACCAAACTAACTTGAGGCCCCAGTTCTGCAAGAGCCTGTCTACGCTGTTGTTCGTTGATATTGCGTTGTGCCAACTGCTGTTGCAATTCTGGACGATTTTGATAAGCCAGCACAATACTTTGTTCTAGCGTTGGGTTCCAAAGACCAGCTAATTGTACAGGGTCGGCGGCACTGATATTTATTCCCTGCGGCAAACTTATCCGAGTTGCTAATTGACGACGGGAAATTGCCTGCTGGGATCTAGCATTAGTCAAATCTTGTTGGGCATTTGCTAAATTCACCTGCGATCGCAACACATCGAACCGCGTACCAACCCCAGCTCGCTCTAAAGCTTCCGCATCACGCAAACTAGCCTCGGAGTTTTGCACAGCCGACTGAGCAATACGTACTTGTTCATCCGCCTGTTGCAGATTGTAGTAGTCAGTGGCAACATTCAAACGGATTGTCTCAGACTGAGTTTCTACAGCCAATTCATTGAAACGTACCTGTTCTTCAGCCGCTCTGATGCTAGCTTGCACTCTCCCAGAAGTGTAGATGTTATATGACAGCTGTGCTTGACCGGAAAAAGATGTACCAGCTTCATCTGGCGATGAGATACCCGTCTGTTGTTCTTGGAGTTTCGACGAGAGCTGACTACTGGCAGACTGACTACGAGTAATATCAGCGCTAATTCCCAGAGTTGGCAATAAAGCAGCTTGTGCCTCACGTAGAACCGCTCGATTGCGTTCTAGCTCCAAAATAGACACCTGTAAATCCCGATTGTTACGCCGTGCTAGCTCCAAAGCTTGTGCCAAAGTAATCGGCTGATTTCCCTGAAGTGTCACTTCCTCCGGTTTGGTAGGAAATTGCAAGGGATTTGAGCTAGGAATCAAGTTCTCGGGAATTTGCACCGGCCCTGATGGCACAGGAGTTATGGTTCTCGGCACAGTGGAAGGTTGTACTGACTCTGACGGTGCAGGAGTTACGGTTCCTGGTACAGTTGGAACTTGTGTCGAATTTGCCGGAATCGAGGTATTGTTCTGAGCAATGCGGCCAATAGCATTTTGTTGTAAACAGGTGTTTGAAGCCAGTAGCAAAGCCGCTGAGGAATCAGTCTTGCTTTTCCCTGATTCCTGTGGGCATCTTGGCGCTGACAACAGTTTTGCTGATTCTCCACCTGTAGCTGAAGTTTGTAAAAATGTTTGCAACTCAGTCACAGCATTTTTCTTTTTAACCACTGGCTGCTGTGCAGAAGACAGGGGTAAAATTTTTCTTTGGACAGAAGAAGGTTTTGAAGTGTAGTTGGGAACTACTATGCTCTCTGATTTCTGCCCAGAAATGCTTGAGTTACTCTGTTTTTGGTTATTTTGAGCAGAACTGCTAACATCTAGCTGTTGGGAAGAACTAGAGGTAGGTGTCAAACTGACAAATCTACCTTCATCTTTCTTAAGTACTTGTTTTATTGGCACAACAGTATTTCCAGCCGTAAATACTGGAATACTGTTATTACTTAAAGGCTTCATACTAAGTTTAGTAAAACCAAAACCAGGTAGTAGGGTTGGAACACTAACATTTGCACCATGCGGCAATTGCGTATTCATCATATCCACAACCGAGCTTTGACCATAAGTAGAAGTCAAAACACTAGGAGAAGAAGCCAGCTGTACCCCAGTTAGTTTTACAGTACCAGCCCAAGCAGGCTGAGTTGTTAAAACCGCTGCCGTGACACCAGGCAAGAAGCTATAGAATAATTGCTGTCCTTTCACCGCATCCCTCACACGAAAATCAATCTAGCGGCAGAAAACCTTTCTTCACCACAGAATATAGCACGATACTAAATTTAGGAAAGAATATACTACGATACTAAATTTAGGGTTCGGAACTCTGTTTATCTTCAAAACGTCTAACAATGCGAGAAAGTTCCGCCTTTTCATCGATACTAACGCGAGTAGGAGCACCGCTGATAATCCGTTCGTAGTTTCTGAAAGAATCTTTAATATCGGGCCCGTCAGCAGTTATATTATACTCGCGAATGCCCTTATCATGCCAAGATCCGCGCATTTTAAATACGTTAATTGCCCGCGACATTTCTCCACGAATTTCTACGTACTGTAACATTAGAATTGTATCGGTAATCGTAGATATGTGAGAGTCAGTAATCGAATGCGCTCCTAGAAATTGGTCAGTTGTGTTGGTAAAGAAACCAGTAATTTCTTCTTGTTTAGCATAACCTGTTACACCAATTACAAACTGCCTAAATGCATTATTGCTCACTCCTCTAGCTAATGCTGATAGGGAATCAATGGCAATCCGAGCTGGTTTGAAGACAGCAATTTCTGATTTAATAATTTGTAAATGGTCTTCTAAACCAGTTGATTCAGGATAGGTACAAATTATTTTTAGTAAACCTTGCTCCTCTAATTCTTCAAAATCAATTCCCCAAGAAGAAGCATTACGAGATAGTTGGGCGCGTGATTCTTCGTAAGCAAATAATATTGCCTGTTCTCCATTCAGGCAGCCATCTTGAATAAACTTACTTACTAACAAGGTTTTACCAGTACCTGTGGCTCCTGTTGCCAAAATAATAGAATCTTTAAAGAAACCACCACCGCACATTTCATCTAAGATTTTGACACCAGAAGATACCCTGATATTAGATGAACGCTGAGTTAAACGCATTGCTCCTAGTGGGAAAATGTTAACTCCTTCATTAGTAATTGTGAAGGGATACTCGCCTTTCATGTGAGTTGTGCCACGCAATTTGAGAATTTCAACTGTGCGACGGCGGCGTTCTCCTTCTAAGACGTTGCGAACAATTACTACATTATCAGAAACAAATTCTTCCACTCCAAAAGAAGCAACGGGGCCATATTCTTCACTGCGTTCAGTGGTAATTACAGTGGTAACACTCAGTATTTTGAGACGTGCTACTAAGCGAAAAATCTCGCGTCGTACTACTCCCATCGCTTCATACTGCTGAAATACTGCTGTCATTGAGTCAATTGAAACTCGTTTAGCTTTGTATTTGCGAATGGCATATTGCAAGCGTTCAATTAGTGCAGAAAGGTCAAAATTTCCAACGATATCTTGACCTTCTGGATCGGGAGATGCATCAAGAATAAATAACTTGCCTTCTTCGATTAGGCGGGGTAAATTCCAACCAAAAACATGGGCGTTTTTAATAATATCGCTGGGTGATTCTTCAAAAGTAACAAATACACCTGCTTCATCGAAATAGGTGATACCGTTATATAGAAACTGGAGAGACAATAAAGTTTTACCTGTACCTGAAGTGCCACTGACTAAGGTAGTTCTACCAATTGGTAAACCACCATGACTAATATCGTCAAACCCTTCAATCATCGTGCGAATTTTTTCTACACCCCCATTTTTTGGTGTCTTATTGGGTTCTACTTGCTCGTTTTGACTCATTGCTTGATAATAAAAGGGTATTAAAAACTGTTGTTTTATTAGTAAAATTTTTACTCAATTTTTCCAGACTAATTATAAACTAAATGTTAAGCAAGTGGGGTGTATTAGGTAACAATCTGACAAAAAAATAGTAAAAATAAATATATTTAATATTTAGAATAAATATTTTGCTGTAATGCTCTAGGATAAAAGGTAGTAAAGCTATCTTAACTAGAGCAATATAATGGCTACCCTACATAGTTAAAATTTACTTTATAAACGCTATCTTATATCATTAATTATTTTACTCTTCAAAATCTGCTTCACTCAGTTCTTCATAAAGCAAATCTAATCCAATCAATACTCTTTCTCGATCTGAAAGGTCGCCAATAATTTTGCGAACGGGTGGAGGCAAAATTTTGGATAATGTTGGCGTTGCCAATATTTTATCTTCTTCTGCCAGTTGTGGGCTTTTTAATACATCGATCACTTTTAAAGCATAAACACCTTCAAACTCCTGTTCTAAAATATTTTTGAGTGTTTTCAACGCCCGAACTGAATTAGGGGTGTTCCCTGCTACGTAAAGCTTGAGAACGTAGGTTTTTTTGGCTTTAATCATATATTTACAGGCTAGTTACGATCGTAGAAATACAAGATGTGTTCGCACGTTGGTAATAACTAACAGTGTTAGCTTGTTCCAAGTTAAATATTAATAAATAAACTTATTTTATTTAGGAATCGAACTCCTATAGACTTCACACAAGTGAGCCAATATATCTATCAACGTCAGGCGGTAATCAAGTAAGGTTTCACTGCTTCTTCCTTCTAATTTTAGCTGGATAGAAAATTCTTCAATTACCTCCATGTGAATTTCGATTATTTGGGGCACAGGAATATTAGCATAAAATATCGTATTGATGAATTTATCAATTTTTTCTTTGAGTGTTTTGTCTGTGGTAAAATAATTTATAAGGATTAGACTGTAATCTAATTTAAGCTGTCTTAATAATCCTTGCCTTTCGGCTGGATTCATCTCGTGGAAATGCTGTTGGCTTTTTTGCATCTGGCTGGCAAATACATAGACGTACTTGCTAGTGTATGCCTTACTTGGATTTTGTTGCGGCCAATTTGGTAAATAGTTGATTTTTTCAGAGGTCGTTGCAGTAACAGGTAAATTGTAAAATTGGGCGATAATCGCGTCAATAAATTTCCACACCCAAGCAATCCAATCTTTTTGCTTGGCTAAGTAAACTAGATTATTTAAACATTTGTTAATATCAGGTCGCAGAATCAATATCGGTAATAACATTTACTCTTTAATCTATCTCCTTGATCGCCTTGACCAAGAAACGTGGGCTGATAAGTTTGGCTAACGCTTCTAGGGGAATACCTCTTGATGTGCAGTAAACTAGCGACTTTACCCCAAAATAACGCTCTGTGTTCACAGATACTGCAAGAAGGCAGTTCTTGCTGGAGGTGGGAAGTAAGAAAGCTTATGCACTAAACTTAAACTTTTTAGTTTTTTTCAACTGGATATTTATTTATGCCTGCTTGTGCTGGCAACTCAAAAGCTTAATTCAGCAACTGAGTGTTAAGACTTAGTAAATCTTTGATGATGAGGTATTTGTCGCCATAAAGAGACACACTACCTAATTTATTGTTTGCGTATCTGTATCTATGTATATAAATAGATATATTTTTTAATTTTTCTCCTTGATAAGATACTTAAACGAACTTAAAGGATTGTCGCATTCTAAATCATTATAATTCCTCAAGGTTCTAAAGCGAATCTTTGGGGCCATAATTGTTGTAGCCGTCACTATCGATCGGGAGTTTAAATACCAGTAAGACGCTGGGGAGGCTAGTTGCTATAAATCAGAAACGTCGCCTCTTGGAAAAATGCACTCGTCCACAAGCAAGTGTCCGTGAGGGGAAATCCCGTTGTTTTATTTAATGGCGTTGAAATAACCAGAGTTGCTTATATGAGTCTTCTTAGAGGATATGGCTTCAGGCGAAAAGACCATCAACAGTTGGCAGATGGAGATGCCGGAGGTTCCCACAGGAAGAATGACCCCCAAAGCCCTATGTTAATGCTAGATTACCCGCTTTCTGACTTTCAGGCAACCGTAGCTAGCTGCCTCCAAACATCTTCTTTGGCAGTGGTGCTGGAGATTTTTGAGCAAGAGCAGTGCGATCGCTTGGTAGTAGTGAATCAGCAGCAATGCCCCATTGGATTGCTGTATTCTGCCCGTTTAATCCAAAAATTATTAGCACATAGTGACAATAAAAATCTAAATTTACATCAACCACTCTCTACATGGGGTCAAGGTTTAATTGAGCCAATACAGACAATATCAGCTTCTGAGCGTGTAGAGCAATTAAACTTGCACTTGGGTTATCCACAAGCCGAAAAACACCAGAACTTAGATTGGGCCCTGATTGACTCTGATGGCCGATATTTGGGTCTGCTGGATAGTTCTCGCCTGTTGCGATCGCTGGCTAAGGAACGCATGGTTGGTTTACAAAGCTCAGGAATCCAGGGGTCGCGCCATGAGTATGATGCTGATGTACAGCCCCCAAATAAAGCAAAATCATTGGGACACCAGCCACTGATACAGTTGCTGGAAAGATTGCCTTGGCCTTTAATGTTGCAAACGTCTACTGGCGAAGTGTTAGCCCGAAATCCCGCCTGGTGGCAACAATTAGGAGCCTTAAAAGATCCAGAAGGAGTTAGGCAACAAGTGGAAGCAATACTTGTCCCTAAGCCCTCCGAAAAATCTGAATATGTCACCCAACGAGCAATCAAGGTTCATCCCAATGGCAGGGAGAATGAATATGGTGGTGAAGAGGAACTGACTCAGCAAGAAGCATCACCAGATACTGTATACAGTCGCTGCTATTTGGATAGTCAAGTGGGTACTTGTACCTGTGTTGTGGAAGTGCAAAATGGTCAGGAGCGAATCTGGCAGTTTGCCAAAATTCCCTTAGATAGTCCTGAGTTTAAAGTCATGAGTGCAGAGTCAGAGGTTGTACTCAGCAATGATTTATGGTTAGTTTTAGCTACTGATGTAACTGAACAGCAGCAGCTTTGCAAAGAGTTAGCTGCAAAAAATGCCGATTTAATTCAACTAAATCGGTTGAAGGATGAGTTTTTAGCTTGTATTAGTCATGAACTCAAAACTCCCCTAACTGCCGTTTTAGGATTATCGCGCTTGCTGGTGGATCAGCAGTTGGGAGAACTTAACGAGCGTCAAGCTCGTTATGCAGGACTAATCCATCAAAGTGGCCGCCACCTGATGAGTGTGGTTAATGACATTTTAGATTTGACCCGAATGGAAACGGGACAAATGGATTTGACGCTGACACCAGTGAAAATTAGTGCTGTGTGCGATCGCGCCCTATCGGAAGCCAAAGCCATCCACACTCAAACTACTAAAACAACATCCCAACCTCAAGAAAATGCCCGTTCATCTGCTCCCCAATTCTGCCTTTCCATTGAACTAGGTTTAGATGAAATGGTGGCAGATGAGTTGCGCTTGCGCCAGATGCTAGTACATTTACTTTCCAACGCCTTTAAATTCACTGAAATATCCGGCGAAATTGGGCTGCGGGTAAGTCGTTGGGAAGGATGGATTGCCTTTACAATTTGGGATACAGGTATTGGCATTCCAGAACACCAGCAACACCTAATTTTTCAAAAATTTCAACAACTAGAAAATCCCCTCACCCGCCAATTTGAAGGCACTGGTTTGGGGCTGGTATTAACTCGGGCCTTAGCTCGGCTCCACGGAGGAGATGTCAGCTTCTTGTCTCGTGAAGGCAAAGGTAGCCAGTTTACACTACTTCTGCCGCCCAGTCCTCCGAAAACAGGCTTTTCGGAGCCAGATATGGTAATCAGAGCAGACGAGAAGACACGACACCAACAGACACGGGAAAACACCGCAGCCACTCGTCAGCAGATCGTTACGCCTACACAGCATCATCCCGCGAGTTCTCAACGGTTGGTCTTAGTAGTCGAGGCAGTAGCCCGATATATTGAAGACTTGACCGAAAAACTCAAATCTTTAGGATATCGGGTAGTAATTGCGCGATCCGGGACAGAAGCAGTCGAAAAAGCTCGGCGCTTACAACCAATAGCAATATTTTTGAATCCGTTGCTACCCTTGCTGTCAGGCTGGGATGTATTGACTTTACTAAAATCTGACACCGCAACCCGTCATATATCTGTAATAGTTACCGCAACGGGGGCCGAAAAGGACAAAGCATTTGCTAACCGAGCCGATGGTTTCTTAAGTTTGCCAGTGGCGCATCAGTTATTGGCACCAGTTCTCGAAAAATTATGTACTGCCCAAGTAGCTCCGCAGGTAGGGTTGGAAAATAGCGCCATTATCCCACCTAAAACCCCACTGCGAATTCTCAGGTTGGTGAATCCCCAGTTGGAATCGGTCAATCCTCACCCCTCACTTCGAGAACATCGGGTGATTGAAGTAGATGATTTAGATCAAGCTGAACTTTTGGCGCGGGTATGGCAATTTGATGTCATTTTACTAGATGTCGAAACTACCACCGCCCAAATTTATCTGCAACAACTAATCCAGCACCCACGTTTGGCAGCTCTACCATTGGTTACTTGCGATGTTGCAACTACCTTAGTGGCTTCTAAAGTACCAGGGTTATCTGTATTTCCTTACTTAACACCATTTACCAAAGACAACAGCAGTCGCATCGAAAAAACAGATGCCTTACTATCAGTACTGCAAATTGCTTCTGGTATTTGCTGCCCTCCTAACATCTTGGTTGTGGATTTGACGATGCTGCGTGATTTTCCACAGGTAAGACGTAAGCCAGCTAAGGGTTATCGGACAGCAAAAAATTGCTCAATTAGTAGTGAAACTGCTGAAAGAGGGTCTGAGTGGTTCCAAGCTTTAATTCAGTATTTACAAACAGCAGGCTTTAAAGCAGCTATGAGTCCCTGTTGGGCAGAAGTGTTACAACAAATTCGCCACCAAAGCGTTGATTTACTGCTAATTTGTTTAGGAGAATCCGCTATCCAGAAAGATGTGCTAAAAGCCCTGAAAACATTGGGAAATTCACCTGATAAATTACCACCAATTTTGGTACTAAATCAGCGATTAAATCGCCCAGACACCAGTTTTCCGGTTGGGGTAGCTTATAAGGAAATTGACAAGCAGAAAAAGAATAGCTTGGAATCGATAGAGACTGTTGTTGGTGCGATCGCTACCCAAATATTACCGCGATCGATATCAATGGAAGACCTATTAAACCAGATCAATCAAGCCTTAGCTGTCAATGGTTACAATGGCAAATGTTAATTGTGTCATTGGTCATTAGTCATTAGTCATTGGTTATTCGCAAAGGACAAAGGACAAATGACTAATGACAATTTTAAGATATGTCTATTTTTTCATTTTTCTTTTTCTTAAAAGGAACCCGAACTAGGTTATAAGCACCTTTGGTAGATAAACTTTTGTAATCATCGGGCTGTAATTCCATTTGTAAAAACTTTTTCTGTTCAGCCAACAGCAACAGTGAGGGGGGTTGTAATCCCTTAGCGGCCTGGTTTTTAATATGCTCTATAGCTTCTTGAGGAAGTCCTAAATAATTTACATGAATGTGGCTGTAAAATACCACACTGGGCTTTTTGAAGCCAAGCATGATCAATTCTTCATTTGGTTGTTTTGCTTCTAGAATGACCGCAGATAATTCCCTTAAGGGTAATTGACGTTCTCGATCAATAAAAAACGAAGCAGGCGTTAAGACAAAAATTATAAACGCCACAAGCCCTAGTAAATTAATTCCAATAATGTAGTTCCATTGGCGACTCAGTAAGAAACCAGCAACTAATATTGCACAAATCAACCACATTACGCCAGCTATTACTGGTAAACCAGATTTTTGAATTAGTTCGTGAAAGTTACTGATAGCTGGATCAGTACCTAATATATGGGTTATGTTAAACAGTGCTGTTGCTAGAACTGATAAAAACATTACATTCAACCAACCACTCACTCGGAGAAAAGTAGGGGAAGGGGGAGGAGTGGGAGAGGAAGAAACAGGAGATGTTTGTCTGTCTTCTGTATCCTGCAAAAAGTCGCTCCATAAAAGCGTCACTAGGATCGCTGCTGCTGGCATTAAAGGCAAGACGTAACTAGGCAGTTTGGTGACAGCAATGGAGAAAAAGCCAAAGATGCTAGCAAACCAAATCCAGGCGAATAAACCAAACTGCTGAAAACGTTCAAGCGATCGCCAGTGCGATCGCTGCCAAAACTTTAGTCTTATTATAGAAACTGGTAAATACACGGAGTATGGTGCAAAACCCAGCAGCACTACTACAAAGTAAAAATACCAAGGTGCTGAGTGACCATTAACTACTTCTGTAAAGCGTTCCAGGTTGTGATAACCAAAAAAGGCATTAATATAATTCCAGCCATTGCGCCAAATTACTAAAGCATACCAGGGCACTGACAAACCTAGAATTAACAGTATACCCACGAAGAGGCGCATTTCCCGCAATACCTCTCTAAATCTTCCCACATAAAGCAAAAAGGCGGCAACAATTATCACTGGCAAGACAATTCCCACTGGGCCTTTAGTCAAAATTGCGCCAGCAATTAGCACATAACAAGCCAAGTACCATTTATTAGGGAATAGGGCATAGGGCATTGGGGATTGGGTATTGGTTATTAATTCTGCTCCCCCTGCTTCCCCTGCTCCCCTGCTCCCCTGCTCCCTACTCCCTTCCTTCCCTGCGTACCCTAGAAAGAAACACAACAAAGCTGATGCTATGCATCCGGTGAGCAGCATATCAGAGACACCGGTTCTCGCCCAAATAATAGTTTCGGGATTGAGTGCCATGAGCGCTGCTGCGATAAAAGATGTTAAGTAGCGGCGAGTAGGACGTGAAACTTGCTCTAATTCATCTTGTTTAGCGAAATACCACTGTACGGTGTAAAAAGCTAAACAAATTAAGCCAAATGCTGCGATCGCAGAAGGAAGGCGTACTGCCCACTCATTTACTCCAAGAATGTAATATGCAATCGCCTGACACCAGTAAATTAAAGCAGGTTTATCAAAACGAGTTTCACCATTGAAAAATGGGGTTATCCAATCACCTGTGACAAACATCTGGCGGGAAGCTTCGGCAAACAGTGGCTCTGTCTCATCAATCAAGCCAATATTGCCCAAATTCCACCCAAAAGCTATCCAGCCAACCACCATTAACCACAAACCCGACACAGTGACACTGAGACCTGGATTCTTTGCTATTTTGTTGAACCACTGATCAACAGTGTGCTTAACACTCAATTTCATGCTCATTAGTCAATAGTCAACAATCACTACTCAATAGTCGTTGATTATCTATCTTTTGTTCTTCCAAGGCTCAAATTCAAATTTTTTTTTATTTAATACTTAACACTTAACACTTTACACTTCTTGGGCTTGGAACAATACCAGTTGCTCGAAGCTACCCAAGAGTTTACCAAATTATCACCGCCGAGCAAGTTCCTAAGTCCTATTTCAGTAGTGCATTTATTGACAAATTAGACAATAAATGCACTACTGAAAGCAGGATAAAAATAAGCGTAGCCCAGGTTGAGCTACGCTTACTCTTGTCGGCAATGACTTGAAAGACGGATAATTCACGTCATTAGGATTATGCATCAAGTACAAAACCCCGCTCTCAAGAGCAGGGGTTATCTTAACTAGTAACTTCTCAAACATTCTCTAAGCGATCGCTCACCTATAACTTGTATATTTGACTTTTTAAATCTGGCAAACTCATAATTTTTACTTTTACATATCAGAGGATTTCAGAAATTGCAAATTCATCTTTGATCGCAGCAATTTCTGTTGAAATCTTTGACTCATCAACCATTAATTCCAGTTGTTCTTCCTGATTTGTGACATCAGCAAATTTATCTTTTGTATATTCACTTTCTCTGATTTGTCTAGCAATGCTTTCTAAGAGCCAAAGTTGCTCTTCTACAGACAAGGCACGGATTGAGCGCTCAATTTCTAGTAAATTCAGTGATATCATTTTGCTTCTGATTCCAAGCGGGGCGTATTTTTCAAAGATATTCTTATATGTCAGTCTATCTGGTTAACCTATAGCATCGCAAATTATCCATTATTTTTCCCAAGCTTATCTTTTCACAAATCAAATGAGATTGCTATAAATAACTAGAAGCCAATTTTATGACTTTTTAATTAGGTATTACTGCTGAAGCAAAATGTACGCTAAACTGACTACATGAATTACGAAACAGCTCGGAAACTCCTCATAGATCAGACAATCACAACCGAGGAAAACCCAGATGCGCTGTTAACGCGTATGAAACAGGGGAAACCGCCGGTACCCGGTCAGATCACTTCAATTTTGTTGGCATTGAAAGTGGTGTTTGAAGCCCTTAAAGATGCAAAGACCCTAGACCGAGAACTGGCTTTAGCCCTTTATCAGTTAAGCATTAAGGCACAACAGCTATTTGCCGCAGGGCGTAAAGCTGGCATAGATTGGCCACCACTACTAAAGGAAGATTTGCTACGAATTTCCTTAGCATCTGAAAGTATCTTTTCAGGTATATGGCAAACCCTAGCTCCCATCAGCCTAGGGAAACTATAGAACACTATTTCAGTAACCTTTAAGTGGAAAATCAGGGGCAGAGGAAGATGAGGGAGCGAGGAAGAATAATTAATGCCCCATACCCAATGCCCAATGCCCATTACCGAATTTGCAGTTCACCTTCTAACTTGTCTAAGTCAGTTTTGAGCAAAACCGTCATTTGCCCGGTAAAAGCTTTGCCACTCTTGGGTTGAGCAATTTCCACCCAATATACATAGCGATCGCCTACTCGTAATTCTCCCTTTAAAGCTTCCCGAATAGGAGTTTTAGCCAGACGCGCCGAGTTAACTACCTTTTGGTTGGGATACTGGTAAACTACCTGGGCGCGATCGTAGTCTTGATAAATCTCCAAGCCATAAATCACCCGCAAGGATTCCTGGAGACGCGCAAAGGTCATGCCGTTAATGGCATCATACATGGAAATGCGCTCACTACGAATTGTGCCACGGTCTTTAGAAAATTGCACCCTACCAGGGGGCAATACCGACGCTTGAAAAGTGAATCGTTGAGCAGCAGTATCAGTCTTTTGCACAAACAATAACTCCCCACTTCTAGGGCGGAGTGTAGGATGTGCTTTAATCCAAGTGCCTACTTCCTCTGTACTTTGACCTGGTAAAGCATTGGCTTGGGAATCAAAAAGCGTTCCCACGCACAGCCAAGGTACTAGAGAAAAAGGCAAAATCAAACATTTAAGCAGGGATTTTTTGAGCATTTTTCTATTCACGACTTTCATGGAAATTTCCCCATTAGGGAGTAACCATAGTCTTCCCGTTTTTCAGCAAGATTATTTCAATGGGTCGCAGCGATCGCCCAGCGAAGCCGAATCTTCTACCTTGGCGCTAGAAAGTCTCCACCATAACGCTATGAAGGTGCTGGGAGGAACCCCGCTTACTAAAGAAAGTGTGGTTATATTCAGAAGAAGGTCAAGCTTGGAAGTATCTGTAGAAAATCTTGTCTTTTAATGTTTTAGCTATTGATTTTTGGGGAACCATACACAAAGCAATTTAGGATGCTGGTAATAGTAAATGTATAAGGCTATCTACCAGAAAGTGGCATTTTAATATCCAAACATATCAAGCTATGAAAACAAAAATAATTACACAAATATCGGCTTTTAGCTTTTGGTTTATTTCCGTTTAGCAGCTAGAAAAGGCTAATATCAGTAAATCGAAAAGAGAGCGATCGCCAATAGTTTGGTAAATTAAAATACATTTTTTGCTGAAATATATGTAAAACCGCGTCCTATTTGGGGTAATAAGACACGGTTTTATAAAAGTATTTAGTTATAATATTACAAAAATCAAAGTAAGATTTGATTTATACCAAAGTAATCCAGTTACTGAGATTTATTTCCTGGTTGATTAACTTTCTCTGTTGTCGGAGAGATTTGGCGCTCGTAACTTGTCTTTTCTTGAGTTAGGGCGATCGCACTAAAGAAAATGGCACTTCCTACAGCTAAGGCTACCATCGGACGCTTGAGCAAGACAAAATCTCTGATAATCCTAGCTAAAGGTCGGCTTTGACGACGTAACGAGGAAGCAATCATCAGTTGTCTCCAAGTAAACGGATCGCGCACATAATGACCGCTTTGGCAAACTACTAGCCGTTCTTGGCAATAGGGACAGCAAAACAAGCCCATGCGCGTTTTAACTGGTTTGGGAGTGGCATTTCTTTGGCAAATTGGGCAAGTAACATAATGATTATCAAAGGTGTGTATATTCATTTACCTCGTCCGCCTAGTCCATTTACTCGCTCTATAAGAATAGCTATATTGAATTCCGATCAATACTTAGCAGACTTCCAAGTATGGTCTGACAACAGCCATAAATCATACATACATTGTATTACTACCAAGGATGGCTCAATGGTCGCAACACGAGTATAGCTAGATTTAGGCAAGGATGACTCCTAGTTAATGTTTGCAGGTGTATCCACCAGACCACAAAAACTTTGTTGTCTCTAGAAAAAATAGTGTTGGCGCTCACTCGCACCCCACTAGGGATCTTTGACCCTCAAATAACAATTGTCTCCCATTTAACCATTCTCCCCACAAAAATTTTGCACAATGACATTTTTTGCTAAAGCTTTGTAAATCAAGCAAATAAAGTCTACTTGTCTCGTTGCTAAATAATGGCTCACAATGAGAAGTAACAGATAAAAATTTAAATTTTTTCTTACATTTACCTCGCCTCTCAATGACTCTCCTACCTCCCACTCAACTGAGGAAGGTAACGGAACAACCTGCATTTCCTACACCTTCCGCTCGTTTAGCTGACCTAATTAATCGTTTTCAACCATCCCCAGAAACAGTTGTCCTGTTTTTAGCCATGCTGATTGGCGGTGGTACGGGTATGGGTGTAGTCACCTTTCACTATTTAATCCAGTTGATTCACCAGCTGATGCTGGAAAATTTAATGGGTCAAATCGGTGTCTGGGGTGCTTGGACTTTAGCCTGCGTTCCCACCCTTGGAGGGCTAATCGTTGGCTTGATGCGCTGGCGCACTCAAGATTTTGGTCCTGGACTTTCATCTCTCATCGCCGCTTCTCAGGGAAAAGAGATTAAGCGACCACTACGACCTGTTACAAAAATGCTGGCCGCATCTGTTTCTTTGGGGAGCGGTGCTTCTTTGGGACCAGAGGGGCCAAGTGTAGAAATTGGCGCAAATTTTGGGATGTTGTTCTCTGTGATCCTCAATGTATCTCAAGAGCGACAACGTTTGCTATTGGGTGCTGGCGCGGCGGCTGGACTTGCGGCAGGATTTAATGCTCCCATTGCTGGAGTATTTTTTGCTCTAGAGGTGGTGATGGGAGCGACATCTTTCGCTACTTCTGCGGTCAGTGTGGTACTGCTAGCGGCGGTGGTAGCAGCATTAATTGCCCAAATTGGTTTGGGGGCACAACCTGCTTTTGATTTACCTGCTTACCAAGTCCGCAGTCCTTTGGAATTACCCCTTTATCTTGGCTTGGGTTTAGGGGCCAGCCTTGTTTCTCTGGCTTATACTCAATTAATTCGTTTAGCAAAAGCCTGCTTTGCTGGAAAGGTTCGAGGTTTTGCTTTTTTGGGACGAATTCCTGAGCCAATTCATCCAATTATTGGCGGTGTGATAATTGGCGCAGTTGCTTTGCATTTCCCACAAATTTTGGGTGTGGGTTATGAAACTGTAGAAGCAATGCTTCAGGATGTGGAGTTTCCACTCTCCCTGTTAATAGTGCTGTTGATGGTGAAGCTACTGATGACTGCAATTAGTGCAGGTAGTGGTTTCATTGGCGGTTTGTTTGCACCAGCCATGTTTTTAGGTGCTTCTTTTGGTTCAGCGTATGCCAAACTTTTAGCTGTGGCATTCCCGACTATTTGCGATCAAATGGCGGCTCCCCCTGCTTACGCAATGGTAGGAATGGCAGCAGTACTAGCTGCTAGTGTCAGAGCGCCGTTAACGGCTATTTTAATGCTGTTTGAATTAACCCGTGACTATCGCATTGTTTTACCGTTGATGGCAGCTGTGGGTTTGAGTGTTTGGCTAGTGGAAAGGATTAAACCAACTTTTAACTCTAACTCTAATCTACAACAAATTGGTCTTTCGGAATTGAAAGATGAACAAGCGGAAATTGTGCAGCACATTTTAGTAGAAGATGCTATGCACCCTTATCCCAAAAAGTTACTTGCAACCCTGGGAGTTTTAGATGCAGCTGTGGAAATGATCCGCGATCGCACCCGAAGTGCTTTAGTAATTGATGCAGCCGAGCAATTAGTTGGTATACTCTCTCTAGAAGATATTAACCGTGCCCTTGCTCTTTGGCAAAGTTACCCGAATTCACTAACTGAAATTCCAGATAATTTATCCAGTCAAACTCTCATAGATATTTGTACTACTGAAATTCTCTATGCATGGCAAGATGAACTCTTATCTGAAGCTTTAGATCGTATGAGTCTTCGAGGTTTACATCAATTACCAGTGGTAGCACGAGACAAACCCGATCGCATTTTGGGTTTACTAGAAAAAGAGCAAATTGCCTTAACCTGCAATTTAGCAGTTACGCGCAAGGCACTTCGCCACTATTTACCAACCTTACCCACTACAGATATAGTCATTAGTCATTAGTCATTAGTCATTAGTCATTAGTCATTGGTCATTAGTCATTGATTTTTACAAAGGACAAATGACGATTAACTAATGACTTTTTATAGTCATTGGTTTTCACAAAGGACAAAGGACAAATGACTAATGACCATTTATTAAGCTGTAGCTTCTATGGCTTCATCACCTTCCCGATCTTCTGGATCTACCTGTCTCAGACGAATGTGCTTTTTGCCTAAAGTGATGATAAACTCATCTCCTGGTTTCAGATTCATCTGTTTTGTATAAGCTGAACCTATAAGTAAGTTACCATTCGATTGCACACTAATTCTATAGCTAGCACTACGTCCACCACGCCCATTAGCACTTGGTGTACTGTCCAACTGAATCCCTTCAGCATCAATTAGGGCATTTAAGAACTTCATCATATTGACGCGCTCTATACCGTTTTTAGTAACGGTATAGTAGCCGCACTTCTTGGCTTTGTCTTCTTTGCTCTCGTTCTCTAGCTCTTTAACTTTTTTGAGCAGTTCTTCACCGAGTAGGGGTTCAATTTTTTTCTGTTTAGGCATCAACTTAGATCAAAAATGGATGTTTGAAGTGTTGGAATCGATTTTATTTTAGCTGAGGTTGAGCTAATAGGAACATAATCCTTTAGTTTTTATCTCAACCTAGCCAAGTATATTACACTCAGATGCACAATTGTTATGCCATTAACAATATTGTCAAGACAATCTATTTTAGAGAATGCTGGCAATGCTGATCGCTATATATATAGTTTGTAAATCACTGCTAAACTATACTTGTTTAAGTTTTCTAAACTAACGCTCTAAAGGTTGTTTATTTGCTGAGGATGATAATTGAGTTACAGAATGATAAGTAAAACTGATCCTTAGTTATTGGTCGTTGGTTATTGGTTATTTACAAAGGACAAATGACAAAGGATAAACAACAAAGCTTGCCAAAATGAAACTAACTACCAGAGGACACTATAGTGTAAAGGCGTTGCTAGATTTGAGTTTACAGCCAAAATATGGGCCTGTATCTGTAAGAGCGATCGCTAAACGTCAAGATATCCCTGCTCCTTATCTCGAAAAACTACTAATAGAAATGCGTCGTGCATCAATAGTTAAATCAATTCGTGGCAGCATCGGCGGATACCAATTGGCAAGAGAGCCTGCACAAATATCTATAGGACAAATTTTAGAAGCAGTTGGTGAGACTAGCCATTTACCTCATCACACCCCAGCACCTACACAAGCTGAAGATTGGGTAACATTTAGCCTTTGGCAAAGACTCAACCAAAAGCTCAAAGAAGCTTTGTACAGTATTACTCTGGCAGACCTTTATTACGATGCTCGTAGTTGGCAAGCTTCCCTTGGGGAAGAAGCTAGTTTTGTGGTTTAGCCAAGAGTGGAGCCGGAGACGCTCCGCCTCCGGTCAATAGCTTAAATATTGGCTAGGAATTTTAGATTTTTTGGTTGATAAGCTAATCGGTAATTCGTCCCGCAACGCTTTCGTGAGGGGAACAAATCGAAAATCCTTAATTTCAAATCCGACGCTTCTATGGATGCTCATTCCTCTCTACAAGATGCTGCGCGTAGCTTCCTTCCCCGCAGGAGTACGCTACCGCTAACGCTGCGCCATCAGAGCCAAGTACTTGGATTTTGTACGGCTACGTTAACGTGGTCGGGGTCAATCCAAAATCCGGCGTTGCGCTGGAAGCGAACCAAAGGTGCGACCCAAAATCCAAAATCCAAAATTGATTGACCCTTGACTCGTGACTTATGACTGATAGCATCTATATCTTAATAATTGCTGCATTTTTAGATTACTTAATTGGCGATCCTTGGGATTGCCCTCATCCAGTACAAATTATGGGGTGGGTAATTTCTCGCCTAAGCAAATTTTTTCTCCAATTGTGTAAAAATCCTCTTACACAACGCCTAGCTGGAATTGTACTAGGGATTATTTTAATAATTGGTAGCGGTCTTGTTGGTTTTTTGATTATCCAAAGTGCCAGATGTGTTCATCCGTGGTTGGGAATTGCAATTGATTCCATTCTTTTAGCTAGTTGTTTTGCTGGTAGGAGTTTGCGAGCAGCAGCAGTAGCTGTTTTACAACCTTTAACAGCAGGAGATTTAGAGAAAGCTCAGAAGATTTTAAGTAATTACGTTGGTCGAGATACCCAAAACCTCTCACAAACAGAAATTTTGCGAGCCGTTTTAGAAACGGTTGCAGAAAATGCTACCGATGGAGTCATGGCTCCGCTTTTTTATGCAATTGTTGGTGTCTTTGTGCCAATTGTGGGGCCAACTCCCTTGGCTTTAGCATACAAAGCCAGCAGTACCCTTGATTCAATGGTGGGATACCGAGAAGCACCCTATACTTATTTGGGATGGTTTTGTGCGCGGTTAGAAGATTATTTAACTTGGCTACCTTGTCGGTTAACAGTCGTGACTCTGGCGTTGTTATCGGGTAAACCAATGCAGGTTTGGCGAATTTGTCGTCGGGATGCAATTAACGATCCTAGTCCCAATTCTGGCTGGAGTGAGTGTGTCTATGCTGCTTTTTTGGGTGTGCAGATGGGAGGTACAAATTGGTATCGTGGGGTGGCTAAGTACAAACCACTGCTAGGAGATGCTATTTATCCCATTACTGCAACTTCTATTCAAAATGCTTTGCAGCTAACTCGATATTGTTTTTTGCTATGGTTAGGCATAGCGATCGCAATATTCTTAATACTCCCAAACAAGTAAATTTAGGAGTTAAGAATAAAAACTTCTAACTTTTAACTCATCACTCCTAACTTATTATTCCCTATGTCTGCTAAAGTCGTTGAAATTCTCTCATCCGAAGAAATCCGTCGTACCTTAACTCGCCTGGCCTCTCAAATTGTGGAAAGGACGCGTGATTTGTCTCAGTTGGTGCTTCTTGGTATTTATACCAGGGGTGCGTTATTAGCCGAATTGTTGGCACGTCAGATTGAGACGCTAGAAGGTGTAGCCGTGTCAGTTGGCGCTTTGGATATTACATTTTATCGAGATGACCTCGACAAAATTGGATTGCGGACTCCAACGAAAAGTGAAATTCCTTTTGACCTGACGGGGAAAACGGTTGTACTCGTGGATGATGTGATTTTTAAAGGACGGACAATTCGCGCTGCTTTGAATGCAGTCAACGATTACGGTAGACCAGAGGTGATTCGTTTAGCTGTGTTAGTAGACAGGGGCCATCGAGAATTACCAATCCATCCAGATTTTATTGGAAAGAAATTGCCTACTGCTAAAGAAGAAGTTGTAAAAGTTTACTTACAAAATTACGATGGACGAGATGCAGTAGAGTTGATTAGTCATTAGTCATTAGTCATTAGTCATTGAGTCATTGCAAAACTCTTCCCCATTCCCCATTCCTCACCGCAAAATGGGACTGCCATGATGATGAACTAAATACCACTTTCCACCAAGAAAGTGAAATATATTTGTAGCTGTTGATTGTGCTTCAAGTCTTCTCCCAGCTACTACTTGGAATACATTTTCTCTCAGCACAACATAAGCAATATTATCAACTATTTCTGTAGCGATTATATCTGTGTTTATTTCGATATAAGCGGTGTTTTTAAATATCTGCTCCCAAGATATACGAATCTCCTTCCAACCTCGTAGTATATTACTTCCAGGATGAATACAAAAACTACCAGTTCCTTGTGACCATACGGCACTCATTATCTCAATATCTTTTCTTTCAAAAGCTCGATAAAAAGCTGCATTAGCCGCTAAGACTTCATCCTTTGTCATGGGGAATTTAATAGTTAGGAGTTAGAAGTTAGGATTTACTAAATTATAACTCTCAAGTTTGACAAATAAATTAGTAATGCCCAATGCCCCATGCTCAATTTCAAATTCCTAAATCTTTTGAACTGTGCTAATAATTTGCAGTAATTGACTAGCTGTATAAGGCTTAGATAAAAAGGCTTTAATACCCATATCATAGGCTGTATTAACTTTATCTGTCGAAGTTAGTCCGCTGACGGCAATAATTTTGACATCTGGGTTAATTTTTCGCAGGGTGCGGATAGTAGTTATCCCATCCATAGACGGCATTACCATATCAGTCAAGACAAGAGATATTTCATCTCGATGTTCTGCATATAAGGCTATTGCTTCAATGCCATCACTAGCTGTCATTGCTTTATAATTATGGCTTTCTAAGGATGTTTTTGTCACGTCTCGAATGGCAGCTTCGTCATCTACAACTAAAATTAATTCTCCTTGTCCTGAAGGTAGTCTTTGGTCTTCTTCTTCTATAGTTTCCACCGCGTCTTGTGCTGGCAAATATACCTTAAATTGGCTACCTTTTCTCTGTTCGCTACATACGTTGATAAAACCACCGTGGCTTTTAATAATGCCAAGGACTGTAGAAAGACCAAGACCAGTACCTTTATTGAGTCTTTTGGTAGTAAAAAATGGATCAAATATGCGATCTAATATTTCTGATTTAATCCCAATTCCTGTATCAGTAACAGTAATAACGATATGATGACCAACTTGAGCTTCGATATGCATCTTGGCGTAATTTTCATCAATTAAGAGATTTTCCGCCGAAATTTTCAAAGTTCCACCATTTGGCATAGCGTCACGAGCATTAACACATAAATTCATCAATACCTGATGCAGTTGGGTGGCATCACCAGATACAGTCCAGAGATTTTGCGAAATTTGAGTGGAAACTTCAATGGATTTGGGAAATGTTTCTCTAATAATTTGCTGAATTTCTATTATTAAATGCTTTAATTGCAATATTGTGCGATCGCCTTCAAGTCCGCGAGTAAAAGATAATACTTGCTTGACTAAATTTGCCCCGCGTTTAGTGTTTGTAATCAATATTGGCAACAGTCGCCGAGAACGCTCATCATGGACTTGTGCCTCTAACAGTTGGGCTGTCATCAAAATAGGCGCAAGAATATTATTTAAGTCGTGGGCGATACCACTGGCTAAAGTACCAATGCTTTCCAATCGCTGGGCGCGGAGAAATTGCGCTTCAAGTTGTTTTTTTTGTGTGATATCAGTGTTAACAACGAGAAAGGATTGTGCTTTATTGCCGAATTCATGCACTAGTGTCCAACGGCTTTCGACAATAATTTCTTTACCTGATTTTGTTTTTTGCTGTAATTCGCCCTCCCAAGAGCCATTTTTCATCAAAACACTGAGTGCTTCTTGAACTTTAGACGGATGTTTTTCATGCCAGAGAGATCGTGTCTTCTTATTAATTACTTCTTCTTTTTTCCAACCGTACAGACTCTCAGCAGCTTTGTTCCAAAATAAAATTTTATCGTCTAAATCACGCACAAAAATTGCATCGGTAGCAACATCTAGTAAAGCGGCTTGTTCGCGGATTTTCTGTTCTGTCTGTTTGCGCTCGATGGCGTAGCGGATAGAACGCTCTAACAAAGGTGCAGTCAACTGGCTTTTTTCAAGATAATCTGCGGCTCCAGCTTTCATCGCTTCGATATCTATTTCCCAGTCGCCCTGACCAGTTAGTAAAATTATGGGAGAAGAACAGCCGTTGGCAATTGCTTCGCGTAAAAGTTCCAGTCCATTGTGTGGCCCCAAACGGTAGTCTACAAGATAAACGTCATGTTGGTGGCGAGCGATCGCATTTCTTGCTGCTTCATAATTATTCACCCACTCCAACTCGCAGTCTGCTACGTGAAATTCACTGAACCAGTAACGAGTCAAAATATAGTCATCTTCGTCATCATCAATGAACAAAACTTTGATAGGGCTGTTGTCCATGTTTTTCTCCCACTGCTTGTAGTGGTAGTTTCACGATTTCAAACCAGTATTTGACTAGAGTGTCCATGACCTCGACTAATGAGGCAAAAGGCGCTGGCTTAATGATGAAGGAGTTCGCACCTAAATCGTAAGCATTATATATATCTTCTTCTCTTCGTGATGTTGTCAGTATTACAACTGGAATTTGCCGCAGTTGGGGGTCAGATTTTATCTCTTTGAGTGCCTCAAGACCGTTAATTCTCGGTATATTCAAATCTAATAAAATCAAACCAGGATGCGGTAAACTGCTCCTGTTTGCATATCGACCACGATGGTACAAATAATCCATCAACTCTTCACCATTATTCACGATGTATAGTTCAATTGGCACTTGACTCTCTACCAATGCCTCACGAACCAAGATGCCATCGTCTTCATCGTCATCAGCCATTAAGATGGTGAGATTTCTTTTTCGACCCTCCACATCGTCTCCTTTGCAGTAATTTATTATGAATCAAGTTATTAACCTGGCATAGATGGTAACTCTTCCGTTGACAAAAATCATTACTTATGCAATTTATTTGTCTAGGATCTGAAAGTTTTATTTCTTTGCTAATAGAAGGCGATGTCTAACAACAAATAGCTGTGGTGGTAGCCAATAGCCTGAAATAATCTAATCTTATTAATAATTAACATTATGGTTGATTTGTACAATCAATCAGTCATAGAAATTACGAGTGGCAATTGTACAATTAAGCTAATTTTGGGATTTATTATTAATCCCTCTCTAGGAATAAAAATCAAGAATGGGAATTAATTGACAATATGATTGTAAATTTTGCTCCTTGCCCAGGTTTGCTTTGGGCTGTGAGATGTCCATGATGACGCTCAATTATTTTCCGGCAGATCGCTAAACCTATGCCAGTGCCTTCGTATTCAATGCTACTATGCAAACGTTGAAAAACATTAAAAATCCGGTCGAGATATTTTTCTTCAAAACCAATACCATTATCTTCTACGATGATTTGGCAAAATTCAGAATTACTAGATATGTTATCTGCTTGATTGTTTAATATCTTACTATAGATTTTGATAACTGGTGGTATTTGTGGGCGATGGAATTTGAGGGCGTTACCAATTAGATTTTGCAACAATTGACGCATCTGTATAGGATCAGCTTGAATGGTGGGTAACTGTCCTATTTCTACACTTCCTCCAGTTTGCTGCACATAAATTTCTAAATCAGATAATACCTCATGGGCAATCTTTGTCAGATTTACTGATACAAAAGGTTGCGCTCTGGTAGTAACTCGTGAAAGTGTTAACAAGTCTTCAATTAATATCTGCATTCTTGATGCAGCATTCTGCATTCGTTCTAGATAGTCACGTCCTTGTTCGCTTAAGGTGTCGCCACAGGTGCTTTTGAGCCGATCGCCAAAACTTTTAATTTTACGCAGCGGCTCTTGCAAATCGTGGGAGGCGACAAATGCAAATTGTTTTAGTTCTTCATTAGAACGCGTGAGTTCTTCTCTGTGCCGAGTTTCTTGTTCTAGGATGAGGCTCTGAGTTGAGGCAATGCCTATTTGATCTGCTAGCTGTCGTAAAAGTTCAATTTCCCAGCTAGTCCACTGGCGGGGATGAGCGCACTGATGGGCAATTAGCAGTCCCCACAGCTGATTTTTGAGGAAAATCGGGACTACAAGGTTGGCTTTAACCACAAATCGTTCCAGTAATTCGACGTGGCAAGGTTGGATATCAGCTTCTTTGATATCGTTAATGACATTAATTCGTCCTTGGCGGTACTGCTCAATATAATCATCGCGAAAGCAAGGGTCGATGATTTGCTGCCCCAGTACAACAGGTAAACCAGGAACTATTGCCTCTTGAACCGCTATGAAAGAGCCATTTGGCTGTAGGCGCAAGATTAATACTCGGTCGGCAAGCAGTAGCTTTTGCACTTCTTTGACACTGGTTTGCAGAATTTCATCGATTTGTAAAGACTGACGAATTTTCAGGGTGATATTAGCGAATAGTTGCGATCGCAAATTTTGGAGTTCTAATGCTGCTTGGGCACGATCGCGATCGCGCAGTACAGCTTGCCGTTCGCTTATATCCATCATCGCGCCCATCATCCGCACTGGTTTACCTGTTTGGTCATGAACGACATAACCGCGATCGAACATATAGGCATAAGAACCATCGCTGCGACGAAAACGATATTCATTTGACCAGAATTTTTCACCGCTATCTATCAGTGTCCGCGCTTGGGAGGCGATTCTCTGCCTGTCGTCTGGATGTATATGTTCATACCACCAATTAGCGGTAAATGTTATTTGCTCTTTCGAGTAACCCAGAAGTTTTTCTAAAGCTTGATTCCACCACACCTCATCAGTCAGCAAATCCCAGTCCCATAAAAGATCGTTGGTAGCACGAGCGACTATTTGGAAACGTTCTTCGCTCTGACGCAGTTGTTCTTCTGCCAGTTTCCGTTCAGTGATATCTGTATGGCAACTTGTCATCCGCACAACATTACCATCTTCATCCCACACTGCCTGACCACGATCCAAAACCCATTTATAGGTGTCATCTTTGCACCGGATTCGATGTTCGCTGATAAAAAACGGGGTAATCTTAGCAAAGTGATCGGCGATCGCTTCTCTGACAAATCCAATATCATCTGGATGTACTCGTGTTGCCCATTCGTCTAAATGATTGGAAATTTCATGTTCTGCGTAACCCAACATTTCTTTCCAGCGAGTAGAAAAATATACTTGATTATTTTTAACGTTCCAGTCCCAAATGCCATCATTATTGCCCTGCACAGCTAACTGGCAGCGTTCTTCGCTTTCTTTGAGTGCCTCTTCCACGCGTTGGCGCTCAATGGCTGTAGCGATAACATTGGCAACAGCTTGGAGAAAAGAAATGTCATCTTTGGTAAAAATGTGGTGTCTGGTTGTGTGTGCCCCAAAGACACCAAAAGGTCGCTCTTTGCCATGAATCACTACGCTAATGCCGCTCACTACTTGATGCTCATGTAGCAGTGGTGGCCCATTGAATCGTGTTTCGGCACGGAGATCATCAACAATCACTGGTTCGTTGGAAAGTAGGGTGTAGCCAGCTTGAGAATTTATCCCCGCACTAACAGTCGCCTTTTCTACAAGTCCAGGTTGCCAACCGACTCCAGCACGTAGCAGCAATTTTCGATTATCTGGCAGGAGTTCCAAAATTTTGCAAAACTCAACTTTGAGACATTGGGCGACGATTGTTACAGATGAGTTCATCAGTGTAGTCAAATCTGTACCAGCTAGAGCCATTTGACTTAGTTCTGCCACTATTGCTTGCTGGTTAGCATGAACTTCTAGCGCCTCCTCCGCTTGCTTGCGCTTGGTGATATCCATGTATACCCCAGATATTTGCACAGATGTACCAGACTTATCTACAACGACAACTCCTTGGTTTGCTAAAAAACGAATTTTCCCATCGGGTAAAATAACTCGAAATTCAATTTCATATTTGGCTTTATCCTCAACAGCTTGCTGATGCGATCGCCTGACGAAATCGCGATCGTGGGGATGAATGCAGTGGAGAAAAGCTTGATATGTGTAGTTGAAAGTGCCTTTCTCTAAGCCAAAAATTGCTTCTAGATTATCTGAACAAGTAATTTTGTTCGTCAACAGATCCCAGTTGCAGATGCCCATACGAGCAGCATCTAATGCTATCCTGAGTTCGACTTCCCGCAATTGTGCCTGTGCAGCTTGCTGTCGTAATTCCTGCATGACATGATTAGCTTCCAAAAGACGGCGCAATCTTAGATGTAATATTGGCCATTGAATCGGCTTAGTAATAAAGTCAGTTGCACCCACAGCAAAAGCTTTATCTACGGTTGCCTGATCGGAAAAAGTAGAAATCATTAACACTGGTGTGTTTTTGCCATTGGAAAGTGCTTGCAGTTGAGCGCAGCAACTAAACCCATCCATCACCGGCATCATAATATCCAACAGTACTATATCTGGTTGGAGGCGAGTATAGATAGCGATCGCCTCTAGCCCGTTACTTGCTTCTTCCACCTGATACCCTGCATCTGTCAATTGCTTACACAGATGCATTCGCATAAAATTGTCGTCGTCTACAACCAGAATCAGTTTAGTCATTTGAGTTTATCCTGGGAGCGATCGCCCTTCATTTCACTTTTTCGCATTACTGGGAGGATGTCAACTAATCATAGCGAGGGGGCAGGGGGGCAGGGGAGCAGGGGAGCAGGGGAGCAGGGGAGCAGGGGAGCAGGGGGAAGAGGAAAATGACTCCTGCTATGGAACCGGAAGATGGGTTTGAGTCCGCTACTTCAACAAGCTGGGTTAAATTCCCCCTTGCCCCTTCCCCACAGCTAAATGTCATGGAATATTGATATTTGTGCCAGCGAGCAACACTGTGCTAGCTACCAATGTTATGTTTTCATGACATTTTGATCCCAGAAAAGCTTATAAATTCGTAATATAGTCAAAAAAGCTATAGAAACCACTTGATCCCTAGATATGCTTAGTGGTTAATATTGACTTAACAAACAGAACTTCTTCGATCCCAAAGAAATGCTAATTTTGGCATAACCAGGAATTTTAGAAGTTAACTCAATTTAAAAACAGATTAAAAAACTTAAAACTGGGCAAAACCAGGAGTCAGGAATAAGAAATTCATCTGGATGTGGATGACCTTTTATATAGCATTCTTTAACCAGGGGAAATCATTTACCGCTTACACTACTGGAGGCCAAATTAATGGCAAAAGAACGCCCCCCCCTAGAGGAGATGACCTTACGGCAACTACGAAAAGTTGCCAGCGAATATAGCATCTCTCGCTATAGCCGAATGCGTAAATCACAATTGCTGGCATCAATTTTAGAAGTCCAGCGAAGCAAAAGTTTGCTCAGTCCATCTCGTTCATTGGAGGCACAGGAAACCGTGGAAGCTGCTAAGTTTGAATTAGGTCAGGAAGATCGTACAGGTGGATCTCTAGCTGATGTTGATGAAGGACTCGCAGATTTGCCTTCTGGCTATGGTGAAAGCCGGATTGTACTCTTACCGCGCGATCCACAGTGGGCTTACACTTACTGGGATATCCCCAATGAACATAAAGAGGAACTGCGCCGCCAAGGGGGACAACAACTCGCGCTACGGATTTATGATGTCACCGATATCAATATCGAATACCAAAGCCCTCACAGCATTCAAGAATATCCTGCTGATGAATTAGCTAGAGAATGGTATCTACCAGTTCCAGTTAGCGATCGCGATTATGTGATAGATATCGGCTATCGTGCTGCTGATGGTCGCTGGTTAGTACTAGCTCGTTCTGCTAGAGTACACATTCCCCCCGTCTATCCTTCAGACTGGATTGAAGATGTCTTCATCACTGTCAACTTTGAAGAAGATTTGCGCGGTAAGACTCAATACGAACTAGTTCCCCCCGCTAAGAAGATTGCAGCTACCACCAATGGTAATGCTGTGAATACCAACGGTAATCCTATCTACGACCAAATCTTTGGTTTAGCCGAATCTGCTGAAGCACTACGAGTTGCTGGTTCTATCTTTGGTTCTCAGCATCAAGTACCAGGTTCAGCGCGTCCTGAACAAGCCCTTAGTTCCTACATTTTCCCATCTGGTGTGGGTATGTGGGCAGTTCCCACTGTCTCAGGCTTAACCGCTTCCGGTGCAGGAATGTCAGGTGTTGGCTTCTCCGCTTCCGCCGTTCCAGTGCGTCCCCGAAAGTTCTGGTTAATTGCCGATGCTGAATTGATAGTTTACGGTGCAACAGAACCCGACGCTACCGTAACCATTGGTGGCCGTCCAATTCAGCTAAATCCAGATGGGACATTCCGCTTCCAAATGTCCTTCCAGGATGGTTTAATTGACTATCCAATTCTGGCTGTAGCTGCGGATGGTGAGCAAACTCGGTCAATTCAGATGAAATTTAATCGTGAGACACCATCTCGGAATACTAACACTAAAGAAGAAGCTGTTTTAGAATGGTTCTCTTAAGTTGTAGTTATTCAGATTAATTTCAGACTGAAATTTTAAATTATTCCCCGCTATAGTAATTCTGTAGCGGTTTTTTTGTATTATTATGTCAACCAAAAAATTATTTTTGTTATTTATCTCGATAATTGGTGCAAGCTTGTTATCAGGTTGTCAACAGATTGAAGCAAATCCAGTCCCCAAAGCATCTAAAACTTGCCCTGGCAAAGATCCTAAATTCAGTATTGATTTTTTTAAAACCAATAATCAAGGTAAAAAAAGTTCCAGAGGTATTAACAATGTAATTATTTTTAATCCTAAATCAGCAGAATTGGATTTCAAAGTTAATGTTGGTCTATCTCATAAGCTCTACGCCAAAGATGCCAGAGGTAAGCTGCGTAAAGAATACATTCCAAAGCAGTTTCATGAACTCATTGGCGATGAGAATGCCAAATTGAACGGACAGCTACCCATTGCCGCAATTAATGCCGACTACATAGATACTGATAATAAGCCACAAGGTTTAAATGTCTCTCGTGGTATAGAATATTCAGGAGCGTTTAAAAACAAACGTTCTTCCTTTGGGATATCAGGAGGTACACCCAACCAAAGGCAGGCTACTATCCAAGCTGGTAGAAGAAACAACGATATTCTCAATTACAATTTAGTAGGCGGTAATGGCAGATTCTATCGTCAGGGTAAGTTTAAAGATATTTGTCAAGATTTGGGAGAATTTGCTTGTAAAAATGCAACTAATCGCTCTCTGGCAGCTATCACTACTCAAGGCTATGTAATACTATTAGTTAATGACTTGAAAGCTAATTCAGAGATTGAATTATCTCAACTTAATCAAGAGTTACTGCCAGATATGTTTGATAATGTCTTACAAGGCATTGCTAACAATAACTGTTTAGGTAATATTCAAGAAGGAATTTTATTTGATGGAGGTATGTCTCCAGGATTGTATTATAACCAGAAAACTTATGTAGAAAATCTTGGGCCAATTGGTTCAGTGTTTTTGATCTATAAAAAATAAATAGAGTTTAAAATTATTAACCTTGGTAGGGGTAATTCATGAATTACCCTACCTCTATTGTTAGTTGAGATGATAGATGGATTTACGTCGTGCTGTAGTCAATACTACTCGGTTAAGCATTTTGAACTCAGAATTTGGTTTGGGGAAAAGGTTAAAGGGTAAGGGTTAAAGGTTTTTTCTTTCCCTTTTCCCCTTCCCCTTTTCCCCTTAACCGACAAGTATTGGTGCTGTAGTAGGTTTACTTCCATATAGCTAAACTTTAAAATACTGACTCTTTGACTTTTTTCAAATTCTCAAGCTTATTTGGATTTACCCAACGATTGACAAATTCGTGGTTATGTTTGTATACCTTGATTTGTACTTGCTTAGAACTTAACTGAACTACTTCGGCGGGAATCCTTTGGACATCGCTAGAATCTGCACGAGCCTTGTAAAGCCAAATGACTTTTTGCCCTACTTGAAAATAGTCAGGATTGTTATTTGAAGAAGGCGTTTTTTCTGCCCAAGAAGGGAAAGCAATTACTAAGTTGATTAAAAGTACTAAGACTACTAGAGTGATTTGGAAAAGTTTCATGATCATTGCGCTTGTCTTAGGTCTGTTGGGGCAATCAATCTGCTGATCTAGCATTTAGCTATTCTCCTTATTTGTTTTATCAAAGTTTAAAGATCAGTACACCAAAATTTTTTTGGTAAATTTAGCGTTAGTTTGGTATTTAAATTTTGGCAAGACACCTACTTTTATCTCATACGCAAAACTACACGCTATAGGGATAATACGTTGCGGGTAGTCTGTTGGAGAACTCGTAAAGTATCTGCTTCTCTAGGTTCCCTGCGGGAGGCTACGCAAACGCGCAACGTGTCGCAGACAGACACTCCGCGTAGCTTGCTTCGACCTAAGAGTATGCGTCTACATAAATTGCCCATACTGAAAAGAAAGATTTTCAGTATTGTTTGTGTAAGTCTTGTAAAGTTCAAATCTCTACTGATTTCAGGATAAAGCGAGTTATAGAATAAAATCAAATAGTCTTGTTTCTTAAAACGATAAATTAAAATTATGATAATGTTGTGATGCTCTGATTTGAGTTCACAATCTCTATCTCAAGAGCAGTAGACGCAAAATAAGATTTTGTCGTAAAAATTGTTAATATATGGTGCTTTATGAACTTTAATATATATGACTCATAGTGTAAGCCGACTTGTGGCAAAGCAACCTAATATTGGCAAACTAATTCGTGCCCTGCGGCAAGAGTTAAATATGTCTAAAGAAAGGTTTGCAGCCGAGTTTAGTGTTACTTCCCTAACAATTAACCCTTGGGAAATGGAGATGTAAGACCTTATCTCTTAAGAATAGAGCGAATTAATAATCTACTCAAGGAGTTAAGTGAACCAGGTTGAATTTTTAAGAAAATAGACTACCGATAAGAGGAGTAGGCATTGTGAGTTCTGAATAAGAATTGACCTTGTTTGGTAGCTTGGAATATCAGTCATATAAGCTGACAATCGAAGAGAGCCAAAACAGCAACTTGTCCTAAAAGACGATTTCAATGCTTTGAAAAGTCACGGCAGAGCCTGTATGTAATTGTATATGCCTTTGAATATCCTCTAAAATGACTATTTAGGAGCATCAACGTCTAATTTAGAGGGGATTTTGCCAAAAAGACGATCACAGATATAGCCTGTAACCGACGCATGACCAACCGAGAGGAATTAATGAAGAACGAGTCAACGTCAGCAAGCAACGCCGACGTAAATTTCCTTATCGGCGGGGGTGAAATGGGTGCTAGGATGCGAGAATGGGACTGGTCAAAAAGCTCCCTTGGCCCAACACAGCAGTGGCCACAGAGTTTAAAGACTGCCGTGCGAATTATGCTGACTTGCCGCCAACCTATGTTTGTTTGGTGGGGCGAAGAACTCATAAACCTTTATAATGACCCTTACAAGGCTATTATTGGCGGCAAACATCCAGAAGCACTTGGGCAGCCAGCTTCCTGCGTGTGGCGGGAAATATGGGATCAGGTTGGCCCGCGAGCAGAATCAGCGATGTTGAAGAACGAGGGTACTTATGACGAAGCGCTGCTGCTAATTATGGAGCGCAACGGCTATCCAGAAGAAACCTATTATACTTTTTCATACAGCCCAGTTCCTAATGACCAGGGCGAAACAGGCGGGATAATCTGTGCCAATACAGACGACACTCAGCGCATCATTGGTGAACGTCAGTTAGCACTTTTGCGCGAACTAGCAGCTAGGACGGCAGACGCAAGGACATTCGATCAAGCCTGTACACTAAGTGCAAATTGTCTGGAAAGCAACCCTTACGATTTGCCTTTCGCAATGATTTATCTGGTTGATCCAGATCAGCAACAAGTTTTTCTGGCTGGAACGTGCCGCATCGGGCAGAATCATGTAGCAGCACCCGAAACAGTCGATCTTGATTCTGATTGCGTTTGGCCGTTTGCGGAAGTGATCGAAACGCATCAGGCAAAACTAATTTCTAATTTGGAAGTGTCTTTTAGTAGCTTACCCTGTGGTGTTTGGGAGCGATCGCCCCATCAAGCGATCGCAGTACCAATTGCACCATCCGGTCAGACGGGAAAAGCTGGTATATTAATTGCTGGGTTGAATCCCTTCAGGCTATTCGACGATAACTATAGAAGATTCATTGATTTAGTTGCGGCTCAAATTGCAGCCAGCATTGCCAACGCCCAAGCTTACGAGGAAGAACGCAAACGCGCTGAAGCTTTGGCAGAACTCGATCGCGCTAAAACTGTCTTTTTCAGCAACGTCAGCCACGAGTTTCGTACCCCTCTAACCCTGATGTTGGGGCCATTAGAGGAAACCTTAGCTAATTGTGCCACCCTGCTGCCAGCCAACGAACGAGAGCAGTTAGAAATGGTGCAACGAAATGGACTCCGCCTGCTAAAACTGGTTAACAGTCTGCTAGATTTCTCGCGCATCGAAGCCGGAAGGGTTCAAGCTTCTTATGAACCCACCGATCTGGCCACTTTCACCGCAGAACTAGCTAGTGTATTTCGTTCAGCAGTAGAACGCGCGGGGATGGAATTATCAGTCAATTGTCCTTCCCTTCCAGCAGCAGTGTATGTAGATCGGGAAATGTGGGAAAAGATTGTTCTTAACCTGCTCTCCAATGCCTTCAAGTTCACGATGACTGGAAAAATCGCGGTAAGCTTGCAGTGGGCAAACGACCATATTGAGTTTGCAGTCAAAGACACAGGAATCGGTATCCCAGCAGAAGAAATTCCCCATCTTTTTACACGATTCCACCGCGTCAAAGGGGCGCAAGGACGAACTTTTGAAGGGTCAGGAATTGGATTATCACTGGTGCAAGAATTGGTGCAAATGCATGGTGGAACAGTCAAAGTAACCAGTGTTCTAGGAGCAGGTAGTTGCTTTACTGTATCAATTCCAACGGGATATGCTCATTTGCCTCCAGCCCGGATTAGCGCCCCTCGAACCTTAGCTTCAACTGCATTAGGTGCAACCCCCTATCTAGAAGAAGCTTTGCGTTGGCTACCCGAAGAGAGCAGGGGAAGCAGGGGGAGAAGAGAAGCAGGAGGAGAAGAAATTATTCAAGAAGGCGACTACACATATATAAGTTCTTCCCCCGCCCCTCTGCCCCTCTGCACCTCTGCCAGAATTCTGCTGGCTGATGATAACGCAGACATGCGCGATTATGTCAAGCGGCTGTTAAGTCAGCAGTATGAGGTGGAATCAGTAGCGGACGGTTTAGCGGCTTTGGATTCTGCCCGTGGGCGTGTCCCAGATTTGGTATTGACGGACGTAATGATGCCTGGATTAGATGGCTTTGGACTGCTGCAAGAATTACGGGCCAATCCGCAAACGAAAAAAGTTCCCATCATTCTGCTGTCGGCGCGGGCGGGGGAAGAGGCACGGGTGGAAGGTTTAGAAGCGGGAGCCGATGATTATTTAATTAAACCGTTCTCGGCTCGGGAATTGTTAGCACGGGTGGAGGCAGCCCTAAAAATGGCTCGTCTCCGTGAGGAGGCAATGCAACGAGAGCAAGAGCTACGCATTGAAGCTGAGGTGGCAAAAGCACACTTAGAAACTGTCCTCGCTGGCATCCAAGACCAATTTTTTGTGTTGGATCGGGAGTTGAATTACACCTTTGTCAACGATCGCGTAGCAGAAGTTGTGGGCATCCCAAAAGAAGAGTTGCTAGATCGGATGATTTGGGAACTGTTTCCAGATTTGGCCAAAAGCGAGTTTTATACCCAGGTTCATCGGGCGATGGCAGAACAGACGGTTGTTCAGTTTGAATACTTTTATCCTGCTTGGCAACGCTGGTTTGAGAATCGCCTCTACCCCTTTGCTGACGGAGTAAGCATCTTTGTTACAGATATCAGCGATCGCAAACAAGCAGAGAAAGCACTTCGTGAAAGCGAAGAACAGTTCCGCAACATGGCTGACAATGCCCCCTTCATGGTTTGGGTAACAGATACCAATAACTATTGCACCTATCTGAGCAAAAGCTGGTATGACTTTACCGGTCACAACGAAGAGACGAGTCTGGGATTTGGCTGGTTGAATGCCGTACATCCAGAAGATTGCGATGAGGTTAGGAATATTTTCCTGAAAGCTAGCAAGCGGTGTGAGGCTTTCCGTATGGAGTACCGCTTGCACCGCAAAGATGGCGAGTATCGCTGGACAATCGATGCTGCTAATCCTTGGTTTGGGGTGGACGCTCAATTTAAAGGTTACATTGGCTCAGTAATTGACATTACAGAACGCAAGACAGCAGAAGCCGAACGCGATCGCCTCCTGGAACTTGAGCAAGGTGCGAGAACTGAAGCTGAAACAGCCAACCGGATTAAAGATGAGTTTTTGGCGGTGCTTTCCCATGAATTGCGATCGCCTCTCAATCCCATTCTTGGTTGGGCAAGACTCTTACAAACCCGTGAATTTCAGCCAGCAGAGATCAAGAAAGCTATTGCAACCATCGAGCGGAATGCTAAATTACAAGCTCAACTCATTGAAGATTTGCTTGATGTCTCTCGGATATTACAAGGCAAGCTCAATCTGAAGATGTTTCCCGTCAACCTAGTACTGGTGATTGAGGCGGGATTGGAGACAGTACGGTTGGCAGCAGAGGCTAAAGACATTCAAATTCAGACAATGCTAGATGCTTCTTTGGGGCAAGTTTTAGGTGATTCCGATCGCTTACAACAAGTAATCTGGAATCTGTTATCGAATGCCGTCAAATTCACTCCTGAAGAAGGAAAAATTAATATTCAACTGGAACGCATTGATTCTCAAGCTCAGATTACCGTCAGCGACACAGGTAAAGGAATCAGCCCTGAATTTCTCCCTTATGTATTTGAATATTTTCGTCAGGCTGATGGCACAACAACCCGAAGGTTTGGTGGTTTGGGGTTAGGGCTAGCAATTGTCCGTCATTTGATAGAATTACATGGTGGCACGATTTGGGCAGAAAGTTTAGGGGAAGGGCAAGGAGCTATTTTTAGAGTTAGGCTACCCCTGATCAAAAAAGAGTTAACCCCAAAACAACAGATAAATATTGACCCTATAAATGCTTCTTCTCCAACTGAAATCCTTACAGGCATTCAAATCTTAGTTGTAGACGATGACGATGATACCCGTGAGTTTCATACATTTGTGCTAGAACAGGTTGGGGCAAGGGTAATTGCTGTGGCATCAGCAAAAGAAGCACTGCAAGCATTGGCAGAGGCAGAACCAGATATTTTGATCAGTGATATTGGAATGCCAGAGACAGATGGCTATATGCTAATGCGCCAAATTAAAGCATTGCAGCTAAAGCAAGCTAAACAGATTCCCGCGATCGCTTTAACTGCTTATGCTGGAGAAATCAACCAGCAACAAGCGATCGCATCAGGATTTCAAAGGCATCTGTCTAAACCCGTTGAACCAGATGAGTTAGTCAAGGCAATCGCAACTCTGATTGGTAGGAATGGCTGAGGTTCTAGCAGGCAGGGAAAAGGGGAAAGGGAAAAGGGGAAAGGGAAAAGGGGAAAGGGAAAAGGGGAAAGGGGAAGGGGGAAAGGGGCAGGGGGAAAGACAATACAGTTCAGATAAGGCCAAAAGACTTGTATAGACGGCGATTTATCGCGTCTAAAAAACTAAAAAACCCAAAATGCCAGTAGCCCTTAACTGAACCATATCGACTTATGGCTAATACTCTAGGAAATCAGGCAGCGTTGTCACTTCAAACCAATATTCCACTAGCATTTGAATATCTCGTTTCAGTTGAGCAAAATTGATTGGCTTAACAATATAGCTGTTGACACCATATTGATAACATACTTCAATATCTTTGGGATTGTTAGAGGTAGTAAACACCACTACCGGAATCATTTTCAAGCTGTCATCCTGTTTAATCCGGCGCAACACTTCCCGTCCATCGGTTCCGGGCAGGTTCAAATCAAGGACAATCAAGCCGGGACGAGGCGCACTTTCGCGCTCAATATATCTACCAGTCCGATAAAGAAATGCTAAGGCTTGTTCCCCATTCACACACCGTTCGATGGCGATCGCAACGGAAGATCGCCCTAGAAATCGTTGCAGTGCCTCAAAGTCTTCGTTGCTGTCCTCCACAATTAAAAGTATTGGCGTTTGCTGGATTAGGGAGGCTGAAATCTGAGTCATCTATTTGCCTCCGCCGACAGGGTAAAGTAAAAGGTACTGCCAAGAGTTGGGGTAGATTCCACCCAAATTCTACCACCATGCCGTTCCACAATTTTGCGGGCAATGGTTAACCCTACGCCAGTCCCACCTCCAAAGTCGTCCCGCCCATGTAGACGGCGGAAGATTTGAAAGATTTTGTCAAGATGTTCTTCTGAAATGCCAATGCCGTTATCACGAACGTAGAAAGTCAGAGAAGTAGGAACAATTTTGCTTTCGCCATTTCCTTCAACGCAACCAATTTCAACCCACTTTTGCGGTTTATCATTGTACTTAATGGCGTTGCTGATTAGGTTGCTGAAGAGTTCATTAATCTGAGCGCGATCGCATTGAACGCTTCTTAGGGGTTGAGGAATACGAAACTCGACTTCGCTTTGGGGTCGGGCCATGGTCAAAGTGCCGATTACCTGTTGCACTACGTCATTCAGATTCACTGGTTGCCGAATCAGTTCGGCGCGTCCCAAGCGGGAGAAATGGAGGAGTGAGTTGATCAGGTCTTCCATTCGCTGCGTCAGGCGCACCAGAGTTTGGAGTTTGGCAATTCCATTATCATCCAATACGTCTGCATAGTCTTCCATTAAGAAGTTGGCATAGTTGTGAATGCCCCGCAGAGGTTCTTTCAGGTCATGAGAGGCAACATAGGCAAAGGAATCAAGTTCTTCGTTACTCCGTTGTAATTCAAAATTCATCGATGCCAGTTTGTCTGCCTGCCGCAACACAACACCCACAACCAGGCTTCGCAGTTCAGTAACCGCTTCAACTTCGCAAGGTTTCCAAGGTAGGGCACACCCTTGCACCGTTTCTTGCCACAATGCAAAAGATTTGCGAGGAGACATTCGTAAACTGCCATCTGAGAAAACTTCTACAGGTTTGTCGGGGTTGCCGCCCCAATTCACGCTTTGAATTACTTCTGGACGAAACCAGAGAATGTAATTGTGATGAACTTTAGAAATTTCCAGGGCTAACACTCCACTGGCGATCGCTTGATATGACTCGGCGGCAGGATAATTTTTCGTGAGCGATCGCGTCTCAAACAAGTTATGATAAAGATGCGGTTTAATCCAATCGAGTAAGGCATGAACCTCTTCCTCAGAGGGTGTTTTACCCACTCGAATACACTGGTCGCCACTGCATATCGCCGCTCCCGTGGCAGTAACCAGATTAAGTAATTGAGATTTTAGTTGCACCATACCATCCAAAAAATACTCAGCCTGAGATAACTCTTCAACAAATTGAGTTTGCAATGATTTCAATTGGCTTTTGTAATCAATGTCTTCACTTGCTTCTTTGTTTGCCAGTTCCACAGACATCACCTGTCCAATGAACTCGCACACAGTGCGAATATTGTAAGAAATATATTTGGGCGAAGAATGATGACAAGCAATCAATCCCCAAAGCTTTTTTTCGTGCATCAGAGAAATAGACATAGAGGCAGTAACGCCCATATTTTGCAGATACTCTAGATGAATCGGAGAAACACTCCGCAACACCGATAAACTCAGATCAAGGGGTTGATTTGTCAAAGGATTGTTCGCTGGAATTAAGGCAACAGGCTGGTAACTGGCATCGGGAATCAGCCGCAGCCAGTTAAGAGTGTATAGCTGTCGGGCTTGCTTGGGAATGTCAGAGGGTGGATAGTGCAAGTCCAGATAAGGCGTTTCCTGATTGGTGTCTTCAGCGATGACGCTGCCTGCCCCTTCTTGATCAAATTTATAGACCATGACGCGTTCAAAGCCAGTGATTCGCCGGACTTCTGCCACCACAATCTGGCACATTTCCAGTAGTGTGGGTGCTTTTTGAATGCGGGTTATTGTTCCTCTTACCTGTTGATAAAAGTTAAAAAAGCTTATTTGTCCCTTCGCTTGTTTCGGCTCCAATTCCAGAATAATGATATTATCTAAACGATGTACAATACCATCAAAATAGATTGATTTGTTTAGGCGCTTAATAGAAAAATTGAGGGGATTGATGCTCTCAAAATCTTCCGCCAGACATTGTTGAATCAGCTTAATTTGCGTGGCATTGAATAAGTATGACAGAGGCTTGCCCAACAATTCTTCCGGTTTACGGGCAACAACTTCCTGGCTATTGCTACTTACCTGAACGATTTCCAGGGTAAGCTCTTGCAAAACCAGTAAAACTCCGTGAGGCTGGATCAGATTTGGAATGTGGATCGGTTCGCGATCGCAGTTCGTTAAATCAATCGTCTCATCAGTTATTCTCAACTTCTCAAACTCCTGGTTAGAACTCTGAATTGGGTATTGGATATTGGGAAGATTTAAATATGAGTGAAAACGGAGATTTACTAAAAAGTATTTATACTAAAAATTATTTATTTTTAACCAGTTTAGCTTTTTAATTATATTTAACTTACTAAAGAACTTACACTAAAAAGTCTGGCTTCTATTCTTCGCTTAATGTTTCAATCAACAAATCCACCTGCTGCTGTCGCTGCTGCAAAAAACTTTCACACTGACGCAAATACTCAACAGCACTGGCAAATTGGTCAAACACCGCTTCCAATTCTAACTCACCCGCCTCAATGCGAGTAATAATTCCCTCTATTTCAGCAACCTTCGCCTCATAATTCCAACCTTCCATCGAATCAGAACTAGAAGCACTTTTACGTTTAACCATTAATCTCTCCGTGTCCTCTGCGCCTCTGCGGTAGCCTGCGGCAAGCCGCTATGCGTCTACGTTTACTTCTACAACCTTCACTCTAACCCCACCCTGACCCAACTGAATCAACAAATCTTCTCCCACAGCCAACTCCGCCGCCGAACGAGCGATCGCGCCATCTTCCCTTCTCACCACCGCATAACCACGCTGCAATACCGCTTTCGGGTCAAGAGTTGCCAACTTTTGCCGTAATAATTCTAAATGCTGCGCCGCTTGCTGCGATCGCCCCATCGTAATTTGCACCAAATGCTGACGCTTCCAAGTTAGCTTTTCCACCTCCTGTTGCACTTGCCGATCTAACCGCAAACGCCGCAAACGATTCCGCAAACCTTGCAGTTTATTCTCAGCAGTTTCCCAAGAGTCATGTACCGCCTCATGTAAAGCCACAACTCGCTGCCGATGTTCAGTATACAACTCTGAAAGTGCTGGTACAACCATTTCTGCCGCCGCAGTTGGTGTATGCACACAGACATCTGCAACTAAATCCGCCAAAGATTCATCTCGTTGATGCCCAATACCAGTAATTACCGGAATAGAACAACTAGCCAGCGATCGCACTACACGTTCGTCATTAAAACAGGCTAACTCTTCCACAGCACCACCACCCCGCGATAAAATTAGCACTTCGGCGCGGCCATCTCTTTCCACTCGCTCAATTGCTTTGACGATAGATTCCGGCGCTTGCTCACCTTGTACTGTCGCCGGAGAAAATAAAACGTGTAAACCTGGATACCTTTGTTTAAGGGTTTTTTGAATATCACCCCAAGCAGCAGCCGTTGGGGAAGTGACAACAGCGATCGTTTGAGGGTGAATGGGGAGCGATCGCTTTCTTTGCGCGTCGAACAATCCCTCAGCCAGCAAGCGATTTTTGAGTTGTTGATACCGCAACGCCTGTAAACCAACACCAGCAGGTAAAGTCTGCCAAACTGATAACTGATACTCTCCCCGTTGTGGATATAGGCGAATACTACCCAAAATAATTATTTGCTCACCGGCAACTGGCATTTGGGCGAGTTTTGGCAATTGGCTATTCCATACCACACATTTAATGCCGGCAGTGCGATCGGTATCTTGCAGCGTAAAAAATAAACCACTGCGATGGTAGTTAGCACTGGAAACTTCCCCAGTTACCCAAACTTGCCGCAGTTGTTCATCTTGCTCTAACAGCAAGCGGATATAGTCAGTTAATCCAGATACTGAAAGCGCTGTCTCAAGAATCAGAGAGTTGGGAAGGTCGAAAGTCATCAAAGATGCCTGAAAGCATTTGTGCTGGAGAGATTCTAGCATTTTAATGAAAACCAAAGCTTAACCCAGTAAACGCTTCAATCTTTTGTAGACATCATCATCATTGCGCTTACCGACTAAAATCACTCCTATTAAATCGCGATCGGGAAAATACCTATAAATAATTCGATATTCACCACTATCAACTCGATATAAACCCTGATAACCAGATAGCTGCTCACTATCAGCTGGTAAAGGCTCAACATTCAAAGCCAAAACCTTTTTTGCAATCTGTGCTGCTATTTTAGGCTGTAAACCGTTCAGAAAATCAAGAACAGTTGCTAGACCATCAAGCTTCGCCATTAGCTAAATGCTCTAATGCAGATGTAAAAGCCTCTGTACCAATCATTTTAGACTGAATCAGAGCAACTTCAGCAGCTTGACCGAAAACCATATCCTCTAATTCTTCCAGCCGATTCATTAATTTTTGGTAGCTCTCGGCTGAAATAATCACATGGCTAGGCCGTGATTGTTTAGTGAGTAGAACTGGCTCTGTAGCAGCCTTATCAAAAACCTCACCGTGTTTGTTACGAGCATCTGTGAGAGTATAGGTCTGCATAGCAGTTTTGACTATTTTAAACATTTTGACTATATTCTAGCAAACAAATCTTCTCATTTCAATTCTGGCTTAAGAGTATTTGCTGCTAGTTTATGTAAATAGATAAGTAGAATAAAGCTTTGAAAATCCCGTGACCGTTAGCCATCAACATCTTCGCCTTACCCGATATGCTGATTGGCATAGCGCTCGCTAATACTCACAAGTACGGTTCTACTGACAGGGTTGTTTAGGTAATTTATTTTTTCTTTGAAAACCCTTGCTTACCCAGCCAAAAAAAGCTATCTCTGAATGCAAGTTGGTATCATTGTGCAAAACTACCCTAATCAGGTAGCGATCGAGTTACGATCTTGTCACACCCTTTTTTGATTTGAGAAGTCCTATTCCAGAATTTTCTGGTTAAAATAGTATATCTGTTCTACTCAAGCTCCGAAACCAACACTCCTTAAAACCATATATTTAGATTAGAGGCATTAGAGGCAGAAATGGCTATCAACACCGATACTTCCGGCAAGCAAAAAGCACTGACTATGGTGCTAAACCAGATTGAGCGCAGCTTTGGTAAAGGGGCAATCATGCGCCTGGGCGACGCTACCCGGATGCGGGTGGAAACAATTTCTAGTGGGGCGCTTACCTTAGATTTAGCATTGGGTGGTGGTTTACCCAAGGGGCGGGTAATAGAAATTTATGGGCCGGAAAGTTCCGGTAAGACTACAGTAGCGCTACATGCGCTCGCCGAAGTGCAAAGAAATGGCGGTATTGCTGCCTTTGTTGATGCTGAACACGCCCTTGATCCTACTTATGCTGCGGCATTGGGTGTAGATATTGACAATTTGCTGATTTCTCAACCTGACACTGGCGAATCAGCTTTGGAAATTGTCGATCAGCTTGTGCGTTCTGCTGCGGTTGATATTGTAGTCATTGATTCAGTAGCAGCACTAGTTCCCCGTGCTGAAATTGAAGGCGATATGGGTGATGCCCACGTTGGTCTACAAGCGCGATTAATGAGCCAAGCTCTACGTAAAATTACGGGTAATATTGGTAAGTCTGGTTGTACAGTAATTTTCATCAACCAGTTGCGGCAAAAAATCGGTGTTACCTACGGTAGCCCAGAAACTACAACTGGTGGTAACGCATTGAAATTTTACGCTTCGGTGCGTTTGGATATTCGTCGGATTCAAACCTTGAAAAAAGGTACAGATGAATATGGTAATCGCGTTAAAGTCAAAGTCGCCAAAAATAAAGTAGCGCCGCCTTTTAGAATAGCGGAATTTGACATTATTTTTGGTAAAGGTATTTCTACCTTGGGTTGTGTTGTTGACCTAGCAGAAGAAACTGGCATTATTATCCGCAAAGGAGCTTGGTATAGTTACAATGGCGATAATATCTCCCAAGGACGAGACAACGCCATTAAGTATCTAGAAGAAAAGCCTGAATTCGCTGAAGAAATTAAGAAACTGGTGCGTGAAAAGCTAGATAAAGGCGCTGTTGTTTCTGCTAACTCTGTAGCTAAAGCTAGTGAAGAAGATGAAGAGGAAGATGTCGATGTAGAACCAGAAGAATAAGGAATGTGGATTTATTAATCTGCAATTTTGAATATGTAGTGGGTTACAAAAATAGCTAACCCACTTTTTGTAAAGAATTGATCGGTTATTCGTTAGGCATTTCTAGTTCTAATCAGGTAAAAGTAAGGGCACAACAATTAACATTGTTGTGCCTCTACGAATTGTATATATTTCACCCAATTGAAAATTATGGCAATTTTCAATTTTTTAACTGGGATTTTATGGTATTTGTCTGCTAAAAAAGCGGTCTAAAATTTCTGATTTCTGTTCTGAACTGAAGTTGTCATAATAATGTTCAAGCTTCTCAAATAATCGGGAATTTCGGAAAATCTCTAAATTCTCATCTACTTTCTCAGGTATATATTTTTGTTTATCACGCGGAAAAGAAAGTATTTCTACTTGATTGTCATTTTTACGATGCACAAGCTGCATCAATAACTCCATTGCTACAGTTGGCAAAACACGGCACGTATAATTCACAAAAAAATCAAAAGTCATATTTCCTAGACGGATGCGATCGCCATCTTCAAGCTTGATCGGCTCTAAAGCGCGATCACCATTCACAAATGAGCCATTGGTACTGTTGAAGTCTATGAAGTAGAAGCCTTGATCGTCAATATATTGAATAGCCGCGTGGCGACGAGACATATAGTTATCAGCAATGCAAATACCACTGTTCTGATTACGACCTATTGTCCATATCTGCTGTGGCTGTCGTAAACTTTGGGTCTGATTGTCACACAAGTTAGTCATCAAATAAACAGTAGACGTATCCACTACACCATGTACGTAACGTACCTTCATCTTTCTCAACGACGGTTGAGAAAGGTTTTCTAGCTGAAGAATTTCATCTAGAAGGCTGCTGTGGTGTTCATACAATTTAAGGAATACTTGATATAAAGTTAATCGCCGTTCTATTTCTGTTTGTGCAAAGTCAGCCATGATATATAAACCTTGTATTGCCTGATTTCGGTTGTGACTATTCTGCTTCAGCCTACAATCAGGGATAATTAATTTTTCACTTTCTGCTGCCATCTGAAAACTTGAGTGGCTTAAGAGCGTTAGATTTTACAGCTTTGCTTTTACTTACCAGAACCCCTGTCGTTTATAGCAATAAAAAGCATATAAATACTTATGAAAAACTATTGTGATGCTTTATTGTTTATTGTAAATAATCATTCGTTATTTGTAACAGATGATTATTATAAAGATTTGATTAAGAATTGCCAATCATCACCGTATTTTTGCTAGATAAGGGGATAATTCTTAATATTTGCAAGAGTGATGGCTATCGAGCAAAGCAACTATAAAAATTCTGAGCTGTTCATAATAAACCAATACGCACTCTGAATAAATCTAAGTTTTATCAAGAAAAATAAGAGTTAATTTATCAAGCCAATAAGGAAATCGAAGCCCTGTGAAACAATACAGTTTCAACTAAGACTTGCTCCTCTTTAAACCTCATTAAAAAGTAGGGAAATAATCTAGAAGCCAGTAGCTTGCTCTGGCTCCAAAATCTCAACTTTAAACTTACAATAAACCTCGTTTACCATTGGGGCGGATGGTCATCCAATTTGTTTTTGCTAGTGCTAGCTGCTCATCAGAAATCTTGGCACTAGTGAGATTAGCACCACATAGATTAGCTCCTCGCAGGTTAGCATTGCTGAGATAAGCATTACTGAGGTCTGCACCTCGCAGGTCTGCCCCTTCTAAATCAGCATGGTTAAAGTATGCTTTGGTCAAATTAGCATCCTTGAGATTTGCTTTACTAAGGCTGGCTCTGCCAAAGTCACTATTGTGAAGATTAGCTCCCTGGAGGTTAGTTTTTTGCAATTGAGTGGAATGGAAATTTGTTCCTGATAAGTCAGCACCTTGCAGGTTCAACAAACTTAAATTGTGAAGAGCAAAATCTCGTCTTCCCTTTTGATAGGCGGTTAACAAACTTTGGGTATCTAGCTTACGCTCAACTTTAGAAATTTGAACTTGCGAACCATTACTATTGCTGTTAGCTAAAGTGGTTGATTTGCCCATCCCAGAACCCTGGTGTGATCCAGCAGCTTCTGCTGCCTTAGCTCGTCTGGCACGAATTGCTGCCGCTACCTGTGCCACTCCTGCACTAGTGGCAGCAACAGAAGAGTTGTTACATAAAACAGCAGAATTTTCCAGGTAGTTGTGTGTTCGCTCTTTAGACCCAGTATCTGATTTAATCAGTAAACCCTTCGCTAAACTTTCTAAGTATGGTTCTATTTCCAATGCTCTAAGAACTTCTGCGGCTGACTGATAGCGATTACGTACAGAAACCTCTAACATCTTTCGTAATACATTGCTCAAGTGATCGCTCACTTGCACAAGTTGCTCCCATATCATCTCGCCAGTGTTGGGATTGTAATCTAAATCTTTAGGAGTTTTGCTAGTCAGTAAATAAATACATGTCACCCCCAGAGCATAAATATCACTGGCATAGACTGGACGCATAGCCATTTGCTCTGGAGGTGCAAAACCAGGAGTACCAATCGCATAAGCAGTTAATGCTGTTTGTCCTGATTGACTGATTGCGCCTTGGGTGACTTGGTTTTTGACGGCACCAAAGTCGATAAGTACCATCCTGGCATCTTGAGTGCGACGAATTAAGTTGGCTGGCTTGATATCACGATGGATCACCTTTTGCTCGTGGATGTATTGGAGGAGTGGTAGAATCTCGCTTAAGAATTGCTTGACTCCAGTTTCGGTCAAGATGCCGTTAAGTTTGACCTCCTCCTGCAAGGTATCACCACTGATATATTCTTGAACTAAGTAGAATTGTTCATGATCTTCAAAATAGTCTAGCAACCTTGGTACTTGGGGATGATTGCCAATCTTACCTAGAGTTTTGGCTTCTCGTTCAAAGAGTTCTCTGGCCATCTGTAAAACGTGTGGGGCGCTTCCTGATGGGCGTAATTGTTTGATTACGCAACTCGGTTCTCCTGGTAAGCCTTGATCGTTGGCTAAGAAGGTTGCTCCAAAGCCACCTTGACCTAATGGTTTGATCACCTGATAGCGATCGCGCAACAGTAGTTGCGAGCCACAAGACTGACAACTTTGGCTATTTACCAAATTTTCTGGATTGGGACAGATAGGATTTAAGCAGTAGCTCATGCTCTGTCAACTCGCTGCACGAATAATCACGGGGAGCGTTACACTCTCTTTCAATTATTTAGACATTAATCAATTCTTGCCAGGTAATTTTTGCTGGAAATCCTTTGAAGAGTTCCTAAAGTTTACCTGGTATTACGTAAATGGTCGCAAAAATAATGCAATTTATTATACTTATTATTAATAAATGTTTGAGTTACTTGTTTACATTGCTAGAACAGGGTAAAGTCTAAGACTTTGAATCCAAAATCCCAGTTCCACTCGAAACACACTAAAGTTGCCATCCAAAATTCAACCAAAATTGGTATTAGAGGGCAGTGCCCATCCTACAAAAATCGCTGTAGGATTTTGGATGCCCGAATTTGGAGGCAATTTAGAATTATCTCCATTAGTTTTAACAGACTATTTAGCTGGCTTTCATATTCACACTAATTAGCTGTTCGATAAGTGCAAAAACATCACTGCGGCTGAGTTTCTCTTTACCATTAGCAAGAGCATCAAGGGTGCCATTAGCCAAGGTTAAGGGAATTTGGCAAAAATCTAAGGCTGGGCCGGTAGGAAGGTCTTTGGTGTAAGCTTCTGCCAGAGCTAGATTGCGCCGCGCATACTCTTGCATATTTTCCGCACTCCAGCCTTCTGGAAAAAAGTCTACCCCACGCCTTAAATCTTCAGTGTGGTTACGCAGGATATTAACTGCTTGCAAACCGCGACCAAACCCAATCGCCTGGGTACGGTTCGTTTGTGTTCCATCGTACCAAGTCCATAAGTCCGAAAGTAACAATCCCACTGCGCCTGCAACCCCAAAGGTATAACGATCCAAATCAGATTCTGTATAAATTTTCCAGTTTCTTTCTGCCCAGTAAGCCATTCGGTCTGACATTGCAGCAGTGGCATCCCAAATTCGAGGTGCAATAGTCTCAGGTGCTAGCAGCAACCATTCTCTAATTCTCAGAGTGACTTCTTCTAAGGTATTTTCATACCCATTAAATTCTGTAAAGAAAGCCTCTACTGCGAAGCCATCAACCCCTGCCTGTAATGTCAGGCTAATGCTTCTTAACAGCTTTGCTTTAGTTGCATTATCTATTTCGCGATGATCTTCAATTTCATCAATGGCACGCATACACAAATATGCTGATGCTACTGCTTCTTGTAATCCTGGCGGTAAAAGACTAATTGGGATATAAAAAGTTCGGCTAGTTTCCTTGAGGATTTGCAATGCATCTCTACGTAAATTCATGTTTCCACTCCCCGATTGATTTTTGCACCACATGAAGTTTGCAGTTTTTTTGATGATACTGGATATAGTTTTAACTAAACCTTAAAAACTATAGACTATAAGATACGCTAGTATTTCATCTAAAAATTAATAGTTTTTGGTGTTGCAATTAACAAAACTCTCAACTTTATCAAAGTCTAGTCTAGTATATAGGCTTTTGGTTGCAAAAATATGTAAGGTGTTGTTTGATATAGCTTTCATAAAGTTTTAGTGTAGATATAAAGAATTATGCTAATATTTAGTTGATTAGCATCAAATTTTCTCCATGAGCAAACATCCCTTTTAGGGATTTATAAAGTGTTTTAAGTCTGCGTTAATTTGACTAACTCAGTGGCTCAAATTGTCCTTGTCTGGGAAAGTGTAGACACACACCTGGATCAAAATCGGTCAACGGTGCTTTCTTCAGGATTTCTACGTTAGTTAGTCTACCCAAGTGTAATACTTCTAACTCCTGCTACATCTTATGTATTGATTTTAGGTCTGGAGGAAAAATATTGCTATCAAGTAGTTCCAAGTCACAGTTAATGTTTTCTTGGGTAGCGATCGCCTCTCTTCTGTAGTATCAATTACTGTTGTATAATTTTGGGCAACAAGTTTTACACCCTCTTTGCCTTGCATTTGCTCCAGCTAGTGGTGGCAATAATTCAGTAACCTCGATAAGTGGGCCGTTGCTCTTGCTGTTTGACTGCCATCAATAAGACTATCATCCAGCACGACCACTGATTATTTTACCTGCGTCGGTTAAAGCACTTGACATCCATGCTATCCCAGCACCGACAACGCACACATCTGCCTAAGTATTTTCGGTAAGTACAGGTTGAACTAGGACTGCTGCCGTTGTCATCCCAACATAAATAGTTTTACCAGCGTCGTTTTGCATATTTTTTCTGAGTTTTTAGCCTAACTTATCTGCTGGAAATACAATTATAAAGGTCAGAGTAATGAAAAGGTAATCTTAAATCAAATAATTCTGCACACTTCATTTTGCTCTACTCTACACCGTATTTTTTTCACCTTGCTACTGATGATATTTGGTATTTAAATCGCAAAATTGTAAGGGCACAAATATATTGCGCCCCTATGTATGTGATCTATTTAATTGAAAGTCGATTAATGTTTGGATTACACTTTCAATTAGTTTACCCAACCCAACTATGCTTGAATGATGAAGTCGGAGGCAGTAAGAGTGGGCGCACTAGTAAGTTGTGCAAATTGACCACCAGTGCCCAAACCAGCAGCGCTACCATTTTGATTGTATAGTAACTGTCCAGTCATAGAGTCGTAGACAATCACAGCATTACTAACTGCCCCTAAGCTAGTGATTTGAAAATCACTGGCGTTACTAAAACCCTTTCCTACAATAGAAGTAATGGCACTAAAAGTAGTTTTATCCAGAACAATCTTGTCACCATCAGAGTGATTGAAGTCAGCGATGGTATCAATACCCACAGTAGTGCTAGTAAAGGCAGCAGTGGTATTGTAGACGAAAGCATCAGCACCACTACCACCGATGAGAATATCATTACCTATTCCACCAATGAGAAGATCATCACCAGCACAACCCCGCAGTAAATCATTACCACTGTTGCCATTGATGGTGTCATTGCCCCCTTGACCATTAATCACATCGTTGGAGTTGTCAAAACCGACGATGTTATTGTTCAATTCATTGAGAAAGGTGATGGTGTTTTTGTTGAAAATGCTCGTTTGAGTAGAGTTGGCATTAATCACATCAAAACTGTCTGTAATACTGGCTTGTCCGTCAAACAGAATATTACCGATGGCGGGTCTTGTTGCCAATGCGCTTACGTTCTCCAGGTTTTCTAACTTAAAGTTTTGCAGAGTAACTTTGGTATTAGCCACGCCTTCAAAAGTAACTTCTAAGTCATTGCTATTTTGAGTTAATTGCAGATTTCTCGCAGTCAAGCCAGTCCCAACAAATTGCAAGGTATCTACTTTGGCAATCACCGCAGATGAAGGGTTTGAGTTAGTACCTATACCGCCAAAGTCTGTGATGATGTCATTGCCATTGTTTAGCTGTGTAATAAAGATGTCATTGCCAGCAGTGCCATTGATAACTTGAATTTTGGGTTTAACTATGCCATTAATAGCAAAGTCAAAAGAGCTTTCATCACTATCGTTGTTGCCTAAAATCAGAGTGCCACCATAGGTTCCAGGTGTAGTGGTGTTGAGTGCCACTGTGATGGTGGTGGAAGCATTTGCAGCCACACTTGTTGGCAGAGTTCCCACTAAACTAAATCCGTCGGGAAGTTTGAGATTACTGAGGTTGAGTGCAGCTGTACCTGTGTTCTTGATGGTAAAGGTTTTGCTGAGAGTATTACCAGTAATGACATCGCCAAAGTTAATCGCAGTAGTGCTGCCATCTGCAATATCAACTGTGCCGTTAAGAACTTGAATTTCA